>CABUVF010000009.1 GCA_902494945.1 uncultured Collinsella sp. | reverse complement strand
TATCAGTATGGCATCGGACAAAACGTTTTGCCCCACCAGTTGGCGAATTACCGCGCCGCCGTCACATATCAAACGCCAAAATGTGCGAGACTGTCTTGTGCAATTGTGCCGGCCGAGGGAGTGCCGGCGCACGATTCGCATGGAGTAACCCACAACGATGCTGCTTACGCAAACGACAACGCCCGAGGACGTCAAGGCTCTCGATCGCGCCGAGCTTCCGCTGCTCTGCGGCGAGATCCGCCACGCCATCCTCGAAAGCTCCGCCGCCGTCGGCGGGCACGTTGCCCCCAACCTGGGCGTCGTTGAGCTTACGGTCGCGCTCCATCGCGTGTTTAACTCCCCCACCGACAAAATTGTCTTTGACGTGTCACACCAGACCTATGCCCACAAGGCGCTGACTGGGCGCGCGTACACTTATATCGACCCGGCACGCTACGGCGAGGCCTCTGGCTTTGCCAATCCCGACGAGTCCGAACACGACCTGTTCGCCATGGGCCACACCTCCACATCGGTGAGCCTGGGCTGCGGCTTGGCGCACGCTCGTGACCTGGCGGGCGATGCGTACAACGTCATCACCATCATTGGCGACGGTTCGCTTTCGGGCGGTCTGGCGTTTGAGGGCTTTAACAATGCCGCCGAGCTCGACAGCAACCTGATCATCATCGTCAACGATAACGACCAGTCCATTGCCGAGAACCATGGCGGCCTGTATCGCAATCTGGCCGAGCTGCGCGCCAGCAACGGCACCTGTGAGCGCAACGTTTTCCGCGCGATGGGGCTCGACTACCGCTATCTGGACGCCGGTAACGATGTGTTGGCCCTCGTCGACGCGCTGCAGGAGCTGCGCGATATCGATCGCCCCATCGTGCTGCACGTCTCCACCGCCAAGGGCAAGGGTTTTGAACCGGCCCAGAGCGACCCGGAGCGCTGGCACCACGTGGGTCCGTTTGACATGGCGACTGGGCGCAAGCTCTGCCCGGGCCATCCGAGCGAGCCTGCGCCGCGCACCTATGCCGACATTACGGGCGAGGCGCTCAGCGCCGCCATCGAGCGCGATCCGCAGGTCGTGGGCATCACGGCCGCCACACCCTACATCATGGGCTTTACACCCGAGCTTCGCGCTGCCGCCGGCAAACAGTTCGTCGATGTGGGCATTGCCGAGGAGCACGCCGTGACCTTTGCCACCGCGCTTGCGCGCTCGGGCGCCAAGCCAGTCTTTGGTGTGTACGGCACGTTTTTGCAGCGTGCCTACGACGAACTGTGGCACGACCTGTGCCTCAACGACGCCCCCGCAACCATCTTGGTGTTTGGCGCGTCGATCTTTGGCACCACATCCGAGACGCACCTCTCGTTCTTTGATATTTCCATGCTGGGCGGTCTTCCCAACATGCGTTATTTGGCGCCGGCCTGCATGGAGGAATACCTGTCCATGCTGAGCTGGTCGCTCGACCATCGCGAGCATCCCGCGGCGATCCGCGTACCGGGCATCGGCCTGGTAAGCCGCCCCGATCTGGCGCCTGCCGAGGACACCGATTACGGCATCGCGCGCTACGACGTTGTACGCCAGGGTCGCGACGTTGCCGTGCTCGCGCTTGGCGATTTCTTTGAGCTGGGCGAGCGCGTGGCAAACCGCTTGGCCGCCGAGTACGGCATCGAGGCCACGCTCGTCAACCCGCGCTTTGCAACTGAGCTCGACCGCGAGTGCCTCGACAGTCTTGCCGTCGAGCATCGCGTTGTCGTCACCCTCGAGGACGGCATCTTGGACGGCGGCTGGGGCGAGCGCGTGGCATGTTATCTGGCATGCACGCCGTTGCGCACGCGCACCTTCGGCATCGCTAAGGGCTTCCCCGACCGCTACGACCCCAACGAGCTGCTCGCTCAGAACGGCATGACGGTCGAGAACATGGCCGCCGAAACCATGGGACTACTCAACGAGTAAGAAAACCTCCGCAAGGAAAGCACTCCCTGCGGAGGTTTTTGTTTTCGCGGCGCGATTATCTCAATCTGTAACATCTACGGCCCGAATTCCCGTCTAACTGTTACAGATCGAGACAAGACGTCTTAGTCCCTGACCTTTGTCTCAATCTGTAACAGATAGAGACCTTTTGGCCGTCCAGATGTTACAGATTGAGACAAAGCAGCAAGGTGGTTAGCGGTAGCTGCTCTTGAGAATTTCGACGACGTCGGGGTCGGTCAGCGTCACGGGGTCGTGGCTGAACAGGGCACCGTTGGTCGTCAGGGCGTTGTGTGCAATGGCCGGCAGCTCTTCGACCGTAATCCCCCACTCGCTCATGGCGAGGTCGGCCACATGGCAGGCCTCCATCAGGCGCGTGAGCTCAACTACAAAATCGTGCGGATCGCTGGCAGTAGCATTGCCCATCAGGCGTGCCATGTCGATATAGCGCTCGAGTGCGGCGCCGTGATCGATCATCCAGGTGTGATAGGCACGGGCGATCATAATGAGGCCGGCGCCGTGCGGCAAGTCGTGATGATGCGCGCTCATGCCATGTTCAAGACCATGCGAGCCCGTGGTGCCCGAGGCATCCATGGCATAACCGCCGAGCGTGTTGGCAAACGCGAGGCTCGAGCGCGCCTCCAGGTCATCGCCATTATTGACGCACGTAGGCAGTGCCGCGGCGGCACGGCGGATGCCTTCGCGGCAAACCATGTCACCCATGGGCGTGTTGGTATTTGAGATGTAGCACTCAACGCAATGGAACAGGGCGTCGAATCCCTGATAGGCGGTCAGGCGCGCTGGGACGCTCACCATGAGTTCGGGATCGACGATCGAAAGCACCGGGAACAGGCGCGGATTGCCCAGACGAAGCTTCTCGTCATGTTCCTCGCAGGACAGGACACCGCCCGCATCGACCTCGGAGCCGGTACCCGCCGTGGTGGTCACGCAGACAAGCGGCAGCGGATCGTTGGGGATCGGCAGGCCGAGCGCAGTGCCCCCATTCACAAAGTCCCAGATGTCACCGGGGCACTCGTTGCCCTCGGCATCGGTATGCGGGTTGGCCGCCACCGCGCAGATGCCCTTGCTGCCGTCCATGACCGAACCACCGCCGAGTGCCAGGACAAAGTCGCAGCCATGGGTATGCGCCATCCAGCCACCCGCATTGACGGTCTCGCGCAGCGGGTTGGGCTCAATACGGTCGAACAGCTCGTGCGCCACGCCGGCGCGGTCGAGCTCCGCCTCCACGCACTGCAGATATCCAAAGCGCTTAACCGAATTGCCGCCGGTGGTAACGATGAGCGCTTTGGTGCCGGGCAGCTTCTGCGCACCCAGCTCGCCCAACTTGCCCGCGCCAAACAACACCTTGGTCGGTGCGAAAAACGAATAACCGTTCATACGCGATCTCCTTACTTATATATGATATGCGTCGCGTTGCCGCCATTATAGCGACCGCTGCGAGCGCCTGCCCCAGCTAAAAGGTAGCGTTCCAACTGCAATAACCGACGTTTGTCCAGATAAAACCTGCCAAAATAAACCTGTCCCTTTTTGGTAGGTAGAATAACCCATAAGGTAAGTATGTTTCTGAGTTATTTCGTGTTGACCCGTCTGAGCGCAATAGGGTATAACTCTACTCAACCGCTAGGGATTTTATTGAGAAAGGTGTTCTACCATGAGCAAGAACCTCTCCCAGCAGGTCGTTCTCGACCGCCGCGGCTTTGTCGCCGCCACCTTCGCAACCGTCGCCGGCCTTGGTCTTGCCGGCTGCTCCGACACCAGCGCCGAGGCCGACAAGGGCTCCGCCGCCGCCTCCAAAAGCTCTGAGGATACTGAGGTTTCCGCCACGCTCGATGCCAAGGCATTCGACAAGCTCGTCAACGACGGCCCCAAGGCCGATGACGATGCCATCGCCGCCAGCACCTGGGCCACGGCTGTCAAGGATGCCGGCGTCTTTAAGATCGGTGGCGTTCAGACCTCCACGCTCTTCTCCCTCCTTAACGAGAAGGACGGTCAGACCCGCGGCTTCGACGCCGGTATCGCACAGCTCCTGTCCAACTACATTCTGGGCGAGAACAAGGTCGAGATCACCCAGGTGACCTCGGACACGCGCGAGTCCGTCCTGCAGAATGGCCAGGTCGACGCCGTCTTTGCCACCTACACCATCACCGATGAGCGCAAGAAGCTCGTCTCCTTTGCCGGTCCCTATTACTACACCCAGCAGGCCATCCTGGTGCTCGCCGACAACGACGACATCAAGAGCGTCGACGACCTGGCCGATAAGAACGTCGCCGTCCAGTCCGGCTCCAACGGCCCCGCCATCCTGGAGGAGCTCGCTCCCAAGGCCAGCCAGCAGGAGTTCAAGACCGACGAGGAGGCCCGCCAGGCACTCCAGCAGGGCCGTGTTGATGCCTACGTCATCGACAACAACATGCAGCAGAGCGCCCTGGTCCGCGAACCCGGTAAGTACAAGATCGCCGGCAAGCCCTTCGGCAGCAAGGAGCCCTACGGCATTGGCCTGCCGCTCGATTCCGACGGCGTTTCCTTTGTCAACGACTTCCTCAAGAAGATCGAGGACGATGGCACCTGGACCGAGCTGTGGCAGATCTGCATCGGCGACCGTACGGGCGACACCAATGTTCCCGAGCTGCCCGAGGTCGGCGCCTAGGCAACGAGCCTAGTAACGGCCGCAACGAAACAATACGGAAACGCACGATACGCTTTATTGCGCTAAACTGTTTCCTCACTGAGTTGTCGGGGCTTCCGTACACACGGGAGCCCCTTTCCTTATCGGCGGGAGGTCCGCATGAGTCTCTCCGAGCTCTGGTCGCTCTATGGCCAGAACTATATCGACGCGCTGCTAGCAACCTGGGGCATGACGCTTGAGTCGTTTGCCATCGCCATGGTGCTGGCCGTCGCCGTCACCGTGATGCGCGTGTCGCCGCTCAAGCCGCTGCGCGTCTTTGGCGACCTGTATGTCCAGGTCTTCCGTAACATCCCCGGCATCGCACTGCTCATCATCGTCGTCTACGCATTGCCGCCACTCAAGGTCGTTCTGCCCTACCGTACCTGCGTTATCGTCGCCACGGTGTTGCTGGGCTCCGCCTTTGGCTCCGAGAACTTTATGAGCGGCATCAACACCGTCGGTGTCGGCCAGGTAGAAGCCGCACGCTCGCTCGGCATGAGCTTCAACCGCATCCTCGCCAAGATCGTGATTCCGCAGGCACTGCGTTCGAGCGTACTGCCCATGACCAACCTCTTTATCGCCGTCATGCTCACCACCGCGCTCGGCAGCCAGGTACCCCTTAAACCGCAAGAGCTCACCGGCGTGGTGAGCTACATCAACACGCGCTCGCTCGGCGGCGTCGCCGCGTTCTTTATCTCGGCGCTCGGCTACCTGGGCACGGCCTTTGTGGTGAGTCACATTGGCAACTATATCGATAAGAAGGTGAGGATCCTCCGATGAGCAAACATTCCTCCCCTGCGCTCACCATGCGCGATGCGCTCTACGAGGCTCCCGGCCCCAAGATGCGCGCCAAGATTCGCGTCGGCACCGCCATCTCGCTTGTCGCTGTGGCCGCACTTGTCGCCCTCGTGCTGCAGCGCTTTTATGTGACCGGTCAGCTTTCGGTCCACTATTGGTATTTCTTTACGCACCTCACCACCTGGAAGTTCCTGCTTGCCGGCTTTGAGGGCACCGTTAAGGTCGCACTCACCGCCGGTGCCATCGCACTGGTGCTGGGCTTGGCCCTTATGCTCGGCCGCACGAGCGACATCAAGCCGCTGCAGCTGGTCTGCCGCGTGCTAACCGATTTCTTCCGCGGCGTGCCGAGCCTGCTGTTCATCTACTTCTTCTTTTTGGTGCTGCCCCAGTACAAGATCGCGCTGCCATCGTTTTGGATGCTCACGCTTCCCGTCGCGCTCGCTGCAGCCGGCGTACTTGCCGAGATCTTCCGTGCCGGCGTAAACGCCGTGCCGCGCGGCCAGGTCGAGGCCGCCCAGGCGCTCGGTCTCTCCAAGGCTAAAATCACCTTTAAAATCGTGCTGCCGCAGGCCATTCGGTTTATCATTCCGTCGTTGATTTCGCAGCTTGTGGTCGTCGTCAAAGACACCACCGTCGCCTACGTGGTGAGCTACCCCGACCTTATGCAAAACGCCCGCGTGCTCATTACCAACTACGACGCCCTCGTGTCGGTCTACCTGGTGATCGCGGTCATCTATATCCTCATCAACGTCGCAATCAACAAGGCCGCTGTCTACGTTTCGCACAAGACCGGCGCGACCATCATTCGCTAACGATTTACCATTTCGAGTCATAAGGAGCCGAGCACCATGGCACAGAGCACTTCTTCTACCGGTAATCAGCCGCTGATCGAGCTCAAGCACGTCGATAAGCACTATGGCGATCTGCACGTCCTCAACGACATCAATCTCTCGGTCGACCGCGGCGAAGTCGTCGTCGTGATCGGCCCCTCGGGCTCGGGCAAGTCGACCATGTGCCGAACCATCAACCGCCTGGAAACCATCGACTCGGGCGAGATCCTCATCGAGGGCGAGCCTCTGCCGCAGGAAGGCAAGGATCTTGCCCGCATGCGCGCCGAGCTGGGCATGGTGTTCCAACAGTTTAATCTGTTCGCACATATGACCGTGCTGCAGAACGTGATGCTGGGACCGGTCGACGTGCTGGGTGTCTCCAAGGATGAGGCCCGTGAGCGCGCCATGGACCTGCTGAGCCGCGTGGGCGTGGCCGAGCAGGCCGACAAGGTGCCCGCACAGCTTTCGGGCGGCCAACAGCAGCGCGTGGCCATCGCCCGTTCGCTCGCCATGCAGCCCAAGGCCATGCTTTTTGACGAGCCCACGAGTGCGCTGGACCCCGAGATGATCAATGAGGTGCTCGAGGTCATGGTTCGCCTGGCCCAGCAGGGCATGACGATGATCGTCATTACGCACGAGATGAACTTTGCCCGCCGCGTGGCTGATCGCGTCGTCTTTATGGCCGACGGCCAGATCGTGGAAACCGGCACGCCCGACGAGTTCTTCGACCATCCCCAGACCAAGCGCGCCCAGGACTTCCTCAACTCCATCAAAGGCCACTAACCCAATTGCCATGTTCGCTCGCCATGACCATCCAAACTCGAAAGCAGCACCTATGATCGGAACTCGCACTTCATCGTCCTACACCCCGCATGTCGACATCGCCCCCGCCGACCGCCCACTCATCCTCGTCGCGCCGCGTTGGGAAGAGGCAAAGCCGTTTTTAAGCGAGACGCTCTCCCCCAACGAGGAGATTGCCAGCATCTTTGTCGATGCCATTCTTGCTGCCGGCGGCCTGCCGCTGCAGATGTCCATCACCGAGGACATTGAGGTCATCCGTCATTACGTCGATATCGCCGATGGCATCGCCATTCCCGGCGGCCCCGATGTCAATCCCAAACGTTGGGGCGATGATCGACCCTACGACCCCACGCTGTGCTGTGAGATCCGCGATAGCTTTGAATTTAAGCTGGTCGGCGAGGTACTCCGCGCCAAGAAGCCGCTCTTTACCACCTGCCGCGGCACGCAGTTGCTCAATGTCGCCACTGGCGGCACCCTGTGCATGGACGTGCCGAGCCTGGGCGCTCGCGAGGGCCGCACGCAGTGGCGCCATACCCACGTGCTCAACGACCCCGTGCATCCCGTCGAGGTCGTGCCGGGCTCGCTGCTGGAGCGAGCGCTTGGCGGGCACAGGCTGATCCAGACCAACTCGGCACATCACTGCTGCGTCGATCGTCTGGGCAAGAGCACGCGTTTGGTCGCCAAGGCAACCGACGGCGTTCCCGAGTGCATCGAGGTCGAAGGCCAACCATTCTGCTTGGGCGTGCAATGGCACCCTGAGTACACGTGGAAGACGCTCGAGACCGACTTTAACCTGTGGAAGTCGTTTGTCGAAGCAGCGGCCAAGGTAAAGCAGGCCCGCTAGCTCGCGAACCACTCAGGTTAAAGCCTCCTAAGCCAGGGGGGGGCGGACACCAGCTACGGTGCCCGTCCCCCTGTATTTGATATGCTCGGTATGATTATCCCTCACAAACAATCAGAGAAATCTCGACCGCAATCGGTCGACGGTAAAGCAGATGGCAAAAACGCTTGCTACGTTTATGAGGCAGTCAATTAAAATCGAAACGCATTGACTATCCTCCAACGGGGTCACGCCGCAAATCCACATGAGCATCGAGGACGGAAACGGAAGCATGGAATTGGCTCCGACCTGTATGTAGATCGTTACGACGTTGACAAGCAACAGCATGCCAATTGGACCGAAGCCGGATCCAAAATAGGAAACAACGATAACGCAAGAGACCACGTATGCAAGGCAGACCGCACTCGCCAGAAGAAGTCGATCGCAAAACATATTCAGGTTGAAATACTGTTGAGCATCCAAAACGATTGCGCAGTTAAGACAGTACAAAACGACACTTGACAGGATAAACGCGCCCAATAGGGCGAAAGAAGACAGCATCGCTCGCGCAACGGTAACGCACGCCCGCTTCCCTCCCCGAGCCTCCGACAGCCCCCACGGTTCCTCGACAAAGCCCGAACTGACAAAGCGCGGCACAATACAAGCCGCGATGAACGGAAAGAACAATGCATGAGCCAACGGGGCCACGTTGAACAGCAAGCCGCGAAAAACCTCTGCATTACCAAATAGAAGGGCGTCCTCTGCCGACAGTTTAAGCGTCGGGTCTGGGAAAAAGCCCAAGAAACTGCCCTCGCGGAGGCTACAGAACCACATCGGGAAAGAATTAAGCTGCAATATCACCATACACGCATAAATTGCCAGGATTAAGACGTACGTCCATTTGCTCACATGCTTCAATTCTGAATGGAGGAACCTTTTAATCTGACGAGCCATTGAGCACACCTCCGACACGACAGGTCACGAGAGCGTAAATCAATACCGATAGACAGCCAGCTGCCACGCCATATCCCAGAAGCGTCAGCTGCCCCATATCGCTATACCCAAGGGCACATCCGGCTCCAAGGTACGGCCCCGGAAGGAGGAAGATCCATCGCAAGGATGGTGTAGGCACCTGAAGGAAGGCTCCGTAGAGCGTCAGGCTCATGACAAATCCAATTATTATTGCAGCCCCGCTCAATACAGCGCTGCCTGTAATCCGATAGATGGTCACCGTCTCCAGCGCAACCGATATCACCAATACGGCGTTGACTATCATTGCAGGCAAAAATGAAGCCAGCATGTCGTGCGCGCAGTTTTGCCCTCCACGTGCTATGGCTATTGCAAACAAAAGAAGGCAAAGCGCACTATATGCTGCGCCAATTATTAAAGCAGACGAAAATGCATGGGCTAGAGCCCCATGAAAGCGGTTAAGACCTCTTGCCAAAGAAATTCGGCAGCCCTCTTCATAGCTGCGCTCCTGTAAAATCGCCAGGCAAACGATGAGTGGAACGAACAGAGAGGTGCCGGCAAAAGCACTGCGCACAAGGGACTCATCGGGTGCAGAAAGATCGATTACATTCCAGAAGAAACCAATATCCTCCCCAAAAACGCTATTGCCAAAGGCGAGCAACGTTGTTCCGTTTTTTAGAAAGACACCGAAGAGAAGGCCGAACGCCAGCATAAGCGCAAGACCAAACATCGCCGGAAACATCCTGTGCAAACGCATCATATCTGCCTTTATGGGATGAATCGCCCGCTTCATAGCGAGACCGCCTTCATCAAGCGCCTGTAATACTCTTTTAGGGACGACGCCTCATCCCTTATGACATCCATCGATTCCTTTTTCAGCAGTTCACCGTCATGAATAAACACGCAACTCGTTGCAACCGATGCCAACTCATCCAAATCATGGCTAGAGATGAGCATGGTCTTACCCTGTTCTCGATTCAATCGGCCGATAAGGGCCCATATACTCTCGATGCCCAGCGGGTCCAACCCATTTGCCGGCTCATCGAAAATTAGTACGTCGGTTTCGCCCAACAAAGCCGTAGCTATATCCAGCCGCCGTTTCATTCCCAGAGAAAAACTGCCCACGCTCTTTTTCTCATCGACGTCCAGCCCGACAAGGCTCAAAACGCGAGGAACCTCACGTTTCTCATCGAGCCCCCATTCCGCACATCGGATCCGAAGATTCTCAGCCGCACTGAGGGATTGGTATGCTCCGCTGGAATCTGGCACATAGCCGACACGCGTCCGCATCAGACTCAGCTCTTTTTTCGACTTGCCTCCAAAGAGCTCCACACTCCCCGACGATGGCCCACAGAGGCCCAGCACTATTTTAATAAGCGTGCTTTTACCCGCCCCGTTTGCACCAACAAGGGCGCAAAGCTCAGACTGACCCACCTCGAAGGAAACGTCATGCAACACACGCCGTTTTCCATAGCGCTTTGACACCTTTGATAGCTTTATCGTTGATGCGCTCATTGGCCTCCCGTTCTGCTTGATAACAAAACCGCTGCCGCCAGACTGTCGCCTGGCAGCAGCCGCAACTGCTAGAGATTAACTAAACAGAAGTTTTTGCTGCAGTTATTGACGCAAGTGCGTGCTCCACAGAATGCCTTGCAGTATCCGTTACACCCACCACCGGGGTCCACATGACTCGGTTTGACAATCCAGCTCATATCGTTCCTCCTTTCTCTTATCGTTCGTTCTTGATATTATTCTTTGCCGATAACTTATATTTGTCAAGATAATTAATAAACAAAGAACCCGTGTTAGACACGGGTTCCGTTACACTGATATTTCGTTATAGTTGTTCGCTTTATGCTACTCGTCGCTCAAATCGACAGCGAAGACTGATGTCGGAAGCGACGCCTCATTGCCTCTGCCATCCCGCATCTGCCTCACGGCATTCTTCGCGCGCTCGACAATAAGTTCCTCGAGCTCTTTCTCGCTCACGCGCTGAATAATATCTCCCGGTTGACAATCAAGCTCATCACAGATTTCAAGAAGCGTCTTAAGACGAATAGCTTTAATTTTTCCGTTTCTTAGCTTAGAAATATTAGCCGGAGTATGCCCCGTGGCACGAATCAGATCAGAGCTGGTCTTTCCGGTCTTAAGCAGCTGCGTCTCAAGCTCGATGATGAGATAGCTCATGTTTCCTCCTACACAAGCTCGTCAGACTGCTCCTGGAGCAGCGAGGCATAGCTCCAGATCACCGAGACAAACAAACAGACGGCCGCGCCGATAAGCGACCCCGCGTCAAAGGCAACGCCCTGGCAAATCGCGATAACGAAGGAATGAGGCACGACGCAAAGCTCCAGCCCACCAATGGTAAGATTGACCGATCCATAGGCACCAACAAGCGAAACCGCGGCGTTAACAGCAAAGGCAAGCGCGAGAACACGGATAAGCCGCACATGCGCCCTGGTAAAGGGCGATACGCCCCGCGAAATGTCACGGCTGATTCCGCACAAAACGACAAGCGAAACACTCACGACGAGTGCCAGGCACAGCCCGCTTGGGATAACGATGCTCCCGCCATCGAGAAGCGTCACGACACCGAAAGAATCGACAGAAGCAACGTTTGCAGTCGCATACCAGATCACGTAAACAACCAACGCGACAAAAGCGACGAGCATTCCCGCAGAAATGACCGTCATGCAAAAACCGAGCTTCCTGATATTTTCGCGCGCCTTGGCCATACGCTGAACGCTATTGGACATACACTCACCCTCGTCGACTCTATCGTTATCGGAATAGTTTATCGAACAACGATATGGATTGCATGCGGGAAGCCCAGACAGCGCGCGTGAGCGTGGATTTTTGGACACTTACCGAACGAGAGTGGATAATCTCCCACTTTGAGGCCACCACGGGGCCAAAAACGGGAGATTATCCACTCTCATAGTCATCAAAGATTGCAGGCTCTTATTCTGCCGCCTCGCGCAGGGCCGACATCGTGGCCGCATATTGCTGCTGCAGCGCATGCATTCCTTCGCGAGCGCCGTCAACAGTATCGGCACCGCGCAGTGCTTCGGTTACCACGACCGCCGGCTCGTACAGATTGTCGAATCCCAGGTTCTGGCTCACGCCCTTGAGCGTGTGCGCCGCCATAAACGCTTCCTTGGCATCCCCCGCCGCCATGGCAGCCTCCAGCTTGTCCATGCTCTCATCATCCAAAAACTTGAGGGCAAAGCGGGCAAGCATTCCCTCGCCCATCAGCCGAGCGCAGGCGTCATCATAATTGGCGCCAATCTTCTCATACGCCTCACGCATGGAAATCATGGATTAAAAACTCCTTTGGTCAAACTAAATCGTGGGAAACGCGACGACGTCGGCGGGGCGCGCCAGTGTTTCGGCAATACGGTCTTGCACCTCGAGCAGGCAGTCGAGCAGCAGCGGGTTAAAGGTGCCGCACTTACCGTCCAGGATCATCTGGATCGCCTCCTCGTGCGGGATGGCATCCTTGTACACGCGGACGCTCGTCAGCGCATCGTACACGTCGGCCACCGAAACTACCTGCGCGGCGATGGGGATATCGTCGCCCTTAAGGCCGTCGGGATAACCCTTGCCGTCCCAGCGCTCGTGGTGCCAACGCGCAATCTGGTACGCATATTCCATAAGCGCATTGCCGGCGTGATGGCTACCCAGCTCACGTAGCATGTCGGCGCCGATCGTGGTATGCGTCTTCATAATCTCGAACTCCTCGGGCGTAAGGCGTCCGGGCTTGTTGAGAATCGCATCGTCAATCGACATCTTGCCGATATCGTGCAGTGCCGAAGCCAGGGCAATCGTAGAGCGCTCCTCGTTGTCGAGGGAGATGCTGTCGCTACGGTGGACCAGGCAGCCAAGCAGCAGCTCGGTCAGCTTCTCGATGTTCGTAACGTGCCTGCCGCTCTCGCCGTTGCGAAGCTCCATGACGCCGGCCATGATGTCGATGAGCATGCAACTGTTCTTGACGCGCTCGTTGTACTGCTGGGACAGCAGGCTCGTCAGACGGCGCTGTTTGGCGTATAGGCGGATGGTGTTGCTTACACGGCGGCGCACGACACGGGAGTCAAACGGGCGGTTGATATAGTCCGAGGCGCCCAGCTCATACGCGCGCAGCACCATATCATCGGAATCTTCACTCGAAATCATCATGACAGGCAGATTGTCGATGCCCGATCGGCGCGACAGATCGGCCAGCACCTCAAAGCCGCTTATGCCCGGCATGACAATATCCAGCAGCACGAGCGACAACTCATCGCCATAGCGGTCGACCATGTCGAGCGCCGCACGACCGTTATCGGCCTCGAGGATGCAATGCTCGTCCTTGAGCATCTCGCTGAGAATGGCTCGGTTCATCTCGGAGTCATCGGCGATAAGCACCAAAGGCTTTTCGCTTTGGAAGGCCTCGATGGAATCGGCATCGGTCACGACCGTACCGGCTTTTGCCTTAGCGCGGCTCAGTAACTGAGCAGCGCGGCCAACGCCCTCATCGACCGTCTCGCCATGAATGCGAACGCCACCAACACATGCCGTCAAGCTCACGTACTCATGGCCCGGAATAATCGTGGAATGAACGGCATCGGACACCTGATGCAGGCGACGGGTGAAGTCATCGGAGGGAATATTGGGCATGACAACCACAAACTTGTCGCAGCCATAGCGCACAAGCTCGTCAGTCGAACGGATTCCGCTGCGTATGGCTGTCGCCACAGCACCGAGCGCAAGGTCGCCGGCATGACGGCCACACGTATCGTTGAAGGCCCTAAAATCATCAACGTCGATCATCGCAACGCCGGCATTCATGCGGGCGCTGCGAAGCTTTTCCTCGTAATATCGGCGATTGCGCACGCTCGTCAGCACGTCGGTGTAGACAAGGTCCTCTTCCGCGGCCTCTTGCTCATCAATCGGACGCACCATCAGCAAGACGTGAGGCTCGCCCTCGACCTTCAGAGGGCGTAGACGGGCGCGGTACTCAGTGCCATCATTGAGCAGTTGCTCCGACACCTCATCGGAGTCTGCCAAAGCCTCAAGACTCGACTGACGCAGACAAGGGCAGCGATCGCCGGCGAGCAAGCAGTTAGGCTCACTCTTAATCTGATCGGCCGACAGTAAACGCACCACGGGGTAGGTCTTCGCGACGCGGGCGACCTCGACGGCAGCCTCCTCGTCGGTTAGATTGACCTCGTGATTATTGAGCATATGGGGCCCTTTCGATAGTTTCGCATGGAGCGGTGGGTTCCAAATGTTACAAGGGTAACACCTTGTCGATGCAGGTAAGTACGTGAATGCTGTCACATTCTTATGAGTTGGCAGACGGCGCGATTGAAGCCGCAGACGCGAGGTTTTGAGCACGTTTGTTAATACGGCCGAAACGTTTGCGGATGAAGCCTGCTTTGGCTATTGCGGATGCTAGAGCCCCAGGATGCCACGGACAGCCCGGGCAGCCGCTGCCGGGCGATCGCGCAGACCGTTATGCGCGCCCGGGATCGTCACGAGAGGGCAATCGAGATATTCGGCAGCCGCTCGCGTGCCAGCCTCGCGGGGCGTGCCAATCGAGAGCTCGCCTAGGAGCCCGGCGGCCACCGTTTTCGACGCGCGAACGCTATCCCAATCGGGAACGCAGGTCATAGTAATCCCGTATTCGTTTGCCATGAAACTGCGGCCGTTGCGCAGGGCATGCTTGGCTTCTGCCTCGGTCGTTCCAGGAGCCTCGGGGTCCAAGTCGCCGAGGGCTCCCAAGAAAAGCCGGAGCGCCCTTGAAACCTTTCCAGCCGCAATCATATCGAGCAAAACCGGAGCTGCGCCCATGCCGACGCCTTCGGCCGACACAGCCGGCTCATGCAGAATCGCACGGGCGACGAGATGGGGTTCAGTGCGAAGAAGCTCCAGCGCTACCAACGTACCGGCGCTGTGCGCAAGCACATTTGTCGGAGCGCCAACGTGTTCGATCACGGCCTGCAGGTCGGCGGCCTGAGCGGCAAGATCATAGCTGCCGTCTGCCGCATCACTGCTGCCACCGCAGCCGCGGCGGTCGTAGGCAATTACGCGGTAGTTGCGGCTGAGCTCACAAGCGATGCCGTCGAAAAATGTGCCGTCAACACAAGCGCCGTGCACGCACACCAAGGCAGGAGTATCAGGCGACACATCCGGGCCGGCATATTCGCGACAGGCAATCGCGGTGCCCGCATTCTCGACCGTAAAATCCATGTTGTGCCCCCATCATCAATGCCCATCCAATTGCACGTCAGTACGGCTGAATGGTCCCGCATTGCCTTACGACTTGTTAACAGATTAACTGTACCCGACCCGAGGCTTTTCATGGCACGGCATCATGAGCGACGTGAAAAAACGAAACTTGTAAAGCAAGAGCCCGCACCTCGCTTTGGAGCCGATGCTATGCTTAGGCGCAATAGTCTTGAGGAGCATATGCCTATGTCTACATTTTTGAATGCCAGCCCCATCTTTGGACCCGTTCGCAGCCGTCGCCTTGGTCTCTCGCTCGGCGTCAACATGATGCCGGCCAGCGGCAAAATCTGCACGTTCGACTGCATTTACTGCGAAAACGGCCTCAACGCCGAACGCCCCTGCCATGAGCCGTACAACACGGCTGCCGTGGTACTCGACGCGCTCGAGGCAAAGCTGCGCGAGATGGCAGCCGAGGGCGAGCTCCCCGATGTGATCACCTTCGCAGGCAACGGCGAGCCCACCGCCGCACCGGAGTTTCCGCAGGCCATTGCCGGCGCCGTCGCGCTGCGCGACGAGCTTGCCCCAAACTCCAAGATCGCCGTGCTCTCCAACGGCACGCGCGCCGAGCGCCCCGAGGTGCACGACGCGCTCATGATGGTCGACGACAACATTCTTAAGCTCGATACCGTCGACCCGGCGTTTATCCAGCTGCTCGACCAGCCCGTTGGCCCCTACGACGTCAAGCACCAGATCGAGACGTTCGCAAGCTTTAACGGTCACGTTATTATCCAGACGATGTTTTTGAGCGGTGAGTACCGGGGCAAGCCCATCGACAACACCGGCGAGGAGTACGTTGCCCCCTGGCTCGCGGCGCTTGAGCGCATTCGCCCGCAGGAGGCGACCATCTACACGGTGGCGCGCGAAACACCGATCGCCGGCCTTGCCAAAGCAGTGCCCGAGGTACTCGACGCCATTGCCGCGCGCGTGCGCGCCCTCGGTATTCCCTGCCAGGTGAGCTACTAGCAAAACCACGCAGCAGCTAGTGCCCGCCATCCCGCCCCATCAGTTGCGGTGATATAGTTCCTATTTGTGCTGTTAAACCGCTTAAATCGGAACTATATCACCGCAACTTTTATGGCCGCGTGGGTGGGCTATACTAGCTGCGAACGAAAGGAAGTTAGCCATGTATGACAAAAGACCCGTGCCCGGCCGCAACGACGCTTGCTGGTGCGGCAGCGGCAAGAAATACAAGAAATGCCATAGCGCCTTTGATGAGCGCCTCGAGCGCTTGTGGGAAGAAGGCTGGGAGGTTCTGCCTCGCACGCTCTACAAGACTCCCGCCGATATCGAGGGCATCAAGCGCTCGGCAGCCATCAACGTGGGCGTGCTCGATTATGTGGGCGAGCATATCGCCGCAGGCATGACCACCAACCAGATCGACCAGATGATCTACGACTACACCGTCGAGCACGGTGGCACGCCGGCCGACCTCAACTACGAGGGCTACCCCAAGAGCGTGTGCACCTCGATCAATGATGTGGTCTGCCACGGCATTCCCTGCGATACGGACGTGCTGCACGAGGGCGACATCATCAACGTGGACTGTTCCACGATCCTAGACGGCTACTTTAGCGACTCGAGCCGCATGTTCTGCATCGGCGAGGTCTCGGCCGAGCGCCAGCGCCTGGTCGATGTCACCCGCGCCAGCGTGGAAGCGGGTCTGGCGGCCGTCAAGCCATGGCTGCCACTGTCCGTTATGGCCGAGGCCGTGCAAAAGACCGTCGAGGACGCCGGTTTTAGCGTGGTGCGCGAGTACGGCGGACACGGCATCGGTAAGGAGTTCCACGAAGACCCATTTGTGGGCTTTACCACCGAGGCGCCCGATGTGGATACCATCATGGCCCCGGGCATGGTCTTTACCATCGAGCCTATGGGCAATGCCGGAGCGCCCGACATCAAGATTAGCAAGGGCGACGGCTGGTGCGTGCGCACCAAGGACGGCAGCGATTCGGCCCAGTGCGAGGTACAGCTCGTGGTGACCGAGGACGGCTACGAACTGCTCAGCTGGTAGCCGTGCGGACGCCGGGCTGCGCTTGGTATATGTTACCCATCGCTATGCCCGGCTTTTTTATAGCGTTTTGCCAGATAAAACCTGCCCAAATAAACCTGTCCCTTTTTGGCAGGTTGAGCGGAGAGGACTGCTTGTGAACATCCTGGTTTTGTTGCCCGTCAACGACCGCCATCGCGCAATTCTTGAATCGAGCGCTCCGGGCGAGAACTTTATCTACACGAGCCCCGACGCCGCCACGCGCGAGCAGGTCGCCGATGCCGACGTGATCTTGGGCAACATCGACCCTGACATGCTCACGGCATGCAAGCATCTCCAGCTGTTGCAATTGCAGACCGCCGGCTATGACGACTACCTTGCCGCCGGCACCGTGCCGGCCGACGCCAAACTGTCTTGCTCGGTGGGCGCCTACGGTCAGGCCGTGAGCGAGCACATGTTTGCCATGGTCCTTTCCATGATGAAGCGTCTGCCTGGCTACAACGATCTGCAGCGTGAGCATCGCTGGGAGGATTTGGGGCCGGTTACCTCGCTCAAAAACGCCAACGTGCTGGTGCTGGGCGCGGGAGATATCGGCGGCCACTTTGCCACACTCTGCCGCAGCATGGGTGCGCACGTCCGCGGCATCAAGCGTCATCCGCTCGTCTATCCCATTGTGTTTGAGGACATGGACGGCATGGATTCCCTGTCTGAGCGCCTGGCCGAGGCAGACGTCGTCGCATCCTTTATGCCGAGCACACCCGAGACCCGCGGTCTGGCGAACGCCGAGTTCTTCGCCGCGATGAAGCCGGGCGCCTTCTTTGCCAACGGCGGCCGCGGCGATCTTGTGGTTGCCGACGACTTAGTTGCGGCACTCGAGTCCGGGCACCTTGCCGGTGCTGCGGTCGACGTCACCGACCCCGAGCCGCTGCCCGCGACAAGCCCGCTGTGGGATGCGCCCAACATGCTCATCACACCGCATATCTCGGGCTGGTTCCACCTAGCCGCCACGCTCAACAACGTGGTCGATATTGCCGCGGAGAATCTGCGTCACCTGCTGGCAGGCGAGACCCTGCGCTGTTGGATCGAGCATTAGGTTGTTCCGGCGTTTTGCCAAACGCCGGAACCCCTCGACGCTGCGAGCCCGCCAGAGCGGCAATCTGACGTTCAATCGTCGGGCATGGCCAAAAGGCCTATGCCCTCCTCTTTCACGTCACCTTGCTCACTCTGGCGGGCTCTCGCTGACTTTTGTTCAACCTGCAGGGGCTGGCTGACGCGGCTCTGTCTATGGGCATTCGCTGACTATTATTCGGCCAGTGAGGTTTAGAGCTATTTGAGCGTTGTTAGATATTTTCTTGCGTCTTCTACACTCATTGCTGCGACGGGTGCGTGGGAACAGAGCTTGACATCGTTGGTGACCAGTAAATCTGCTTGGGCGCGTATCGCTGCCGCAATGATTAAATCGTCTTCGTAATCGCTATGGAGCTCACGCTGCCTGCTCGCCATCCATATATCGCTCAGGTCACAGGGCACTGGCGTGGCAAGCTGCGAAAGCACGCTAAGACAATCCCATGCAAGCGAAGTCGCTGCCGTAGCGGCATACTGGGAAAGCGAACCGTGCTCTCGCCGATACCATGCCTTATGTTCGCTTGAAATCAAATAGAACAGGTCTTTGGACGATGTCGCCGCATACAGCAAATCCACCTGCGCCGTGCATGCATCGCGTAAAAACTCAATCGCCACCGAACGACCACGTCGTGAGGGAATGAAGTAATCGAGCCACACGTTGGTGTCAACCAAGATGCGCTTTGGAGCCTCACTCATAGAGCCAGCTCATCTCCTCGCCAAAGCGATCCGCATAGGCATTCCGTTTGAGCTCTTCGTCGTCCGATGGCTGAGCCTTGACCATATCGATTCCCGACTCACGGCAAGCGGTAGCGAACAGCTTCGACCCCTGATCCATGAGCTCGAGCTTACGTTTGGCGGCCTTTTCGCGCTCGCGCTGTTCCGCCCGGGCACGACTGGGCAGCAGGATATCCTCGAGCGCACCGGGGCGATCGGCCAGCGACGCCGCAAGCTGCCAGAGCGCTCGCACCGCTTGGCTCGGCGTCATACCGGCCCTGGAGAGAGCGGCGTCCCCGCTCCTTTTAAGATCGGCATCGAGACGTACGTTGATCTGAGCGGCTGTTGTGGTCATGACCCCTCCTTAATACTTCAAAACTATCATAAAACTCAATGGTAGATACGTAAAGCATGTATAGCATTTATAAGCATTAGCCGTACTATGTACACAAAAAGCCGCCGAGGCACACTGCACCTCGGCGGCTACGTATCACCGATCCAGTTCGGTTTCACCCCTTGCATTCGCCCAGATAAAACCTGCCAAAATTAACATCCCTTTTTGGTAGGTTTTAGAGTTCCACGCTTTCGGCGCCGTTGATGGTTAGGTTGCGCTCGTAGAAAGCCGTGAGGGCGCGGATGGCGTACATCACGTCGCGCACGCCGCCGGTCTCGTAGCTCGAGTGCATGGCAAGCTGCGGCAGGCCCACGTCCACGGCATGCATGCTCGCCTGCATATTGGACAGATTGCCGAGCGTGGAGCCGCCCGCCATATCGCTCTTGTTGGCGAAGGCCTGCGTGGGCACGTCGGCGTCGTCGCAAATAGCCTGGAACACCGCGCGGCTAAAGGCATCGGTGCAGTAGTGCTGGTTGGCGGCTTCCTTGATGACGATGCCGCCGTTAAGCACCACCTGGTTGCGGGCATCGCACTTCTCGGCGTGGTTGGGGTGCACGGCATGCGCGTTGTCGCAGCTCACGAGCATCGATGCGGCAAGGGCGCGATGATACGACTCGTCATCAAAGCCCAGCGATCCGTTGATGCGGCGCAGCGCGTCGGCCAAGAACGTCGACATGGCGCCCTGCTTGGTCTCGGAGCCAACCTCCTCGTTATCAAAGCAGCAAAAGACCGAAACGTCGTGCGCGTTCTCGGCACCCAAAAATGCCTGCAGCGAGGTGTAGGCACAGGCCAGGTCGTCGAGCTTGGGCGTCGAGATAAACTCGTCGGCCCAGCCCCAAATGCGCGCATCCTGTCGGTTGACGAGGAACAGGTCGCGGCCCAGGATCTGCTCGGGCTCAACGTCCAGTTCGCCAGCGATCAGGGCGTCAAAATCTCCCTGCTTAAGGTCACCGGCGCTGATGAGCGGGCACAGGTCGACGGCTCGGTTGGGAGCAAAGCCCTCGTTGACGCCACGGTTCATATGGATGGCAAGGCTCGGGATAATAGCGACCTCGCGCTCGGTGGCAAGCAAGCGGCTCTCAATGCGGTCGCCCTCGCGCACCAGCACGCGGCCCGCGAGTGCCAGCGGACGGTCGAACCAGGTGTAGTCGATCATGCCGCCGTAGGCCTCGGTGTTCAGGCGCAGCGTCTCGCCCGCGCCGTCGAGCTCGGGCACGGCCTTGACCTTAAACGTCGGCGAGTCGCTGTGCGACGCCGTCAGCTGAAAATGATAGTCACCGGCAACGCCGTCCTCGCCCCACGTCGCGGCCAGGTCCTCGCCCACTTTAAAGGCAACAACGCTCGAGGTGTTGCGTTGCGTGTAATAACGCCCGCCCGGCTCGATGTCCCACGCCGCGTTCTCGGGCAGGTAGGTAAAACCCGCCTCGTCGAGCTCGGCCATAATGGTCGCCGCCGTATGAAACATGCTGGGGCATGCCTCGATAAAGTCGATAAGGTCGTTAGCGGCCTCGATATCGTCGGCCGTCACATGCGCGCGCTCGGGCGTTTCCTGATCCGTCATGCTCTCCCCTTTCGCTGGGTTGATGGTCCCCTCCAGCATACCCCGCCGCGCCAGTGCCGTGCCTTTCATTCCATGTTTAATCCCGCGCCGCTCGCCAAGTTGAGCCATCATGCCCGCACTCCTTTTGCGACAATTACGCTAACAGGACGAAAGGAGCCGTCATGAAGCCACGTAACATTGCCATCGCCTGCGGTGTCGCGGGAGTCGCCGTCGGCCTTGCCGCTGCCGCCGGCATCGTTTACCGCAAGCAAATCAAGTCCGTCGCGTCGCTCAAACGCTTGACCGACTATGCGGATGGCTATGACCTGTACGCAATCGACATTGCCTACGACTACGATCTTGATTGCATCATCGCCGCTGGCGTGCGCGACGACCAGGCCTACATCGATGCCGTGGTGGCGCAGGTGCTGCCCGGTGTGCCGGCACATGTCCAGGCGCCCCAGTTTGCCTGCAGCGCTTTTGTCGCCGTAGATGCCGAAGGCCGCGTGCGCACCGGTCGCAATTACGACTTTAAGGACGACACCTCGGCGCTGCTGGTGCGCAATCACCCGTGCGACGGCTATGCCTCCATCGGGTTTGCCGCCCTTAACAACCTGGGCGATAACACTCCGCTTGACTCCGTCGGCGGACGCGCTGCGGCGTTGATGGGCCCGTTTGCCCAGCTCGACGGTGTTAACGAATGTGGCGTGTCCATTGCCGTGCTCACCCTGGATTCCAAATCCTGTGACCAGGACACGCAACGCCCCGTCATCAATACCTCGCTCGCCATCCGTCTGGTGCTCGACCGTGCCGCCACCACGCAAGAGGCCGTCAACCTGCTTTCTGCCTACGACATGCACGCCATGGCCGGACGCGATTACCACTTCTTTATCAACGACGCCGCCGGTGACGCGCGGGTGGTGGAGTGGGATCCGCGCGATCCCGACCGTGCATGCAAGGCGAC
>CABUVF010000008.1 GCA_902494945.1 uncultured Collinsella sp. | reverse complement strand
CAGCTACTCTTTATGGCTGCCACCTCCCCGCTTGACCAGGAGCGCGACCACGATGAGCGCGGCTCCGGCGACCGCTGCGGCGGCCGCGGCGTACATTGCCATATCGCCAGTCGAGGGCATAAAGCCTCCGGTGGTAATGCTAGGGGGTGTGTCGGTGGGCGTGTTGATGAGCGACGCCTCCAGGCTGCCCGTCGACCCGTCCGCGCTGTCGGCGCGCAGGGGCGACTCGGCCGTGATGGTGAGTTTGGGCTTGGCGGCGGCCACCTGGTCGACGTCCAGGCCCTCGGCCTTGACCGTCGCGGAGCGCGTGCCCTCAAAGGCAGCGTAGCCCTTGGGCGCCTTGAGCTCGCGGACCTCCAGCTTGCCCGAGTCCACGCCCGAGACGGTCACGCGGCCGTCCTCGCCCGTGGTGACGGTGGCCTTGCCCTCTGCATCCCACGTGCCGTCGGCCGCCAGCGTGCGACCGCGGTCGTCGGCGATGCTCAGGACCGCCCCGGCAAGCGGCTTGTCGCCGTCGCTGCCACGCTTGGTGAGCGCGAGATCCCAGGTGTAGGCGCACGCGTCGTCGCTCGGCGTGCGGGTGAAGCCGGCGTCGCCGGACTGGTCGGCGAGGGGCGAGCGCGGGTAGCGCAGGTAGACCTCGTTGGGGTTGCCCTTCGCGATGCCGTGGCTGCAGCCGCCGTTAAGCGGCGCGTCGTACACGGCGACCACGCGGGCGCCCGCGGCGAAGGCGTCGGCCCCGCCGAGCGCGGCGATCAGGTCGCCGGTGCGCACGGTGAAGGTCTTGCCGTCGGCCGCTACCTTGGTGGCGCACTGGGCCGTGATGTCGGTCCAACCCTTCGCGGGCTCGGTGCCGGCGCGGCCGTCCTTGTCGGTCTGGACCGCACCAAAGCCGCCGTCCGCGCCCGCCACCGCGTACACGCGCATGCTCGCGGCGACCTTGGAGGGGTCGAGCCCCGCGCCCATGGTGTCGACGAACTGCACCGTGTAGGCGTCGTAGGCGGTAAGACCCGCCGGGACCGTGGCCGAGAGGCGCCAGTACAGGTCGTCGGCGACCGTGGCGTCGGCGGCCTTCTGCCAGGCGGCGGTGCTGTCCTCCAGCACATGCTTTTGGACCTTGGGGGTCGCCGCCTTGGGCTTGACGGTGACGGCGCTGCCGCCGACCAGGGCCATGACCGGGGCGGTGCCGGCCTCGTTCTGGGAGATGGCGTCGTCTTTGGCGACGATGAGCCAGTAGCCGCAGGGCAGCTCGGCCGTCGTGCCCGCGTTAAGGGCCACGGACTCGGCGGCAGAGCTCTGGAGGGAACGAGCGAGCTGTGCGCTCAGCGCGCTCGTAAGGTGGGAATCGGTGTTGAGCCACTCGGCAGCTTCCTGCGCGGTGGTCTGGGAATTGGGCATGCCGGCGCTGTGCAGCACAGGCAGGACGGCATCGCGCACGGCGTCGCTTGCCCAGGCGAGTTCGGTGGCGATCTTGGCGTCGTTGTCGCCGTCAACGACGTTGGCGCTAAAGATCTGGTAGGCGTCGTAGCTGCGCGCCACGGTGCCGCTCACCGTGATGGAACCGGTCGAGGTCGACGCGGCCTGCGCGGATGCGGGGAACACAACCGCGCAGGTGCCGATCAAGAGGGCAAGCAGCGCAAACAAGATCGGGAAGGAGCAAACATTCTTATTCACGACGCTCACCTCCCCTCACGCTCGCCTTGCGACGAACGTGCATCCAGGCCGCAGCAGCGCAAAGCACCGCCGCGCCGGCAAGGTATGTCGGAGTGACGCCCGACATACCGGAAAGAGGCAGAGTGGTGGAGTAGGTGTTGGTGAAGGTGGAGGCGGGAATGGCGGTTGGGCCCGCGCCGGCGGATGGGACTTCGATGCCCCGCCCGTTCTCGCCCAGGGCGTTGCCCATGTCGTCCTTCATCTGGGTGACCGTGGTGGAGGTGATGAGGCCGGTGTACTTGCCGGCCCCATTCAGCTCAGCCTTCACCGTGACGGCAACCTGGTACTCGGCCTTGGAGTAGCGGAGCTTGTCGATGGCACCGGTGGTTGGCTCGACCTCCTTCACCGTGTAGGTGTAGGTCCTGGCGTAGTCACCCACCTCACCGGGGGCATCGGACAGGTGCGACTTGTTGAACGTCATGGCGCCAAAGGTCGCCGTGATGTTGTTGAGCTTGGCGGCGTCGGTCTCCTTTGCCTTTGGGGCAACAGAAATCTTGGGTGCTTCGGGCGCTTCGGGCATGGGGGCTTCGGCTGCATAGTCACCCGTAGCCACAATGCTGAACTCGAACGGCACATAGTTGTCGTCAGCATCCTTCGGCCAATCCGTATTGCGAACGGATTTGGTCACCGGGATCTTCACGGACGTAGCACTGCACTTGTCGGAGATGTACGTAGTGCCACTATCGATGCTCGGCTGCTCGTTCTCTTTCCACGTAATGGAGCCGTTTGTGCTGTCCACCGTGAACTTGTAGGTGTTCTTGTTCAGTTCGTAGCCAAACGGAGCCTGGGTCTCAACAAGCGTGTACGTGCCCGGCAGCAGGCCCTCGAGCTTGAACTTGCCAGGCGCGGTGTCGGTGTCTACCCACGTGGTATCGCTCGAAGTCGACTGGTCGCTCACCTGATCTCTCACGGTCCAGGACTGGTTAACGGCCGCACCATCGGCGTCATTAGTCTTGGTGAGTTTCCACTCAGAACCAGCCAAAGGAGTGTGTTTTGTGTCGCCCTCCCCCACCTTGGTCCAAGACACCGTACCGGTGATGATCTTGGTGTTGGGAATGGCACCTGTGGGGTTATTCTCGAACGGAACATTTTTGCCGTTCTCATCCACGTAACCCTGAACGTAGTTCGGCTTCTCGCCAGTATTGTTCATAGTGGCATAGTAGATGGTGTCTGACTTCTGGTAGCCAGCCGGCGCCGTCTCCTCTTTGATGTAATACGTGAAGTAGTTGGTATCGTTGGAATTGCCGATGTTTGCCTTCTGGTTCAGATAGTTGAACTGAAGCTTGCCATCACCCGAAGCGTAATCATTTGCGCCACCGTCAGTCACCGTCACGATAGCGTCCTTGCCCGCGACAGCATTCTCGACAGAACCATAGATAGCCCACGAGGAACCAGGAAGCGACGTGTTGCCGTTCGCCGCATCGACCTTGCTCCACGCAACGGCGGAGCCGTCGGGCGTATACGACCCAGACCACGGGAAGTTGTGACGCTCCTGATCCATATCGATGACGGAAGCCGAGTTACCCTCACCAAATGCTGCGGCAACCTTCGGGCTGTTCATTGAGAAATCGACGCCCACATAAACGCGGCCGTTGGTAGTCACATGGTCGTCGAAACTTCCGTTGGGAACGAGAATCGATCCGATCATAGCCGCCGCAGGATCGTCGTCAGTCCACTTGGCACCGGTGGCTGTGCCGCCGTATCCCCAGTCCGCGCGGTTTTCTCCCGCGATGCCGCCTCGAATAGTAAGGCTTTGCGTATCGACAAAGTTCCACATGATGGACTGGGAGGCCAGCGAGTATTTCGCGTCAAGGTCTTTCTTGGCGTACTGACTCTCGTAACCGCGAGATATTTCTGTATCTCCCCACCAGAAGCGCCAGCCGTTGTGGAACTCGACAGGATTAGTACCTGTAACGTTCACGACAATGGATGCGCCTTCGGGGATATTGGTGAACTTAAAGTCGACGCCGCGGTAGTAGACGCCATCCTTCCAGTTGGAGAGCTCGGAACCGGCGATGGTGAAGACCTGTTGCATAGTAGTTCCATCGCCGGTAAAGGTGATGAGTCGCTCGGTGTTGCGAATCTTATTGCTCGGGATTCCGGTATCGAGCGCACCGGAAACAGACTTGCCGCTACCATCGTCGCTACCATCGAATTTGAGTGTATAGCTTGTTCCGTCGTTATTGTACTTGTTGATGACGTAGTTGCTATTAGGCTCTGCAAAGCCGTTGACATCCACCTCGCCGGTATCTTCAAACGAGTCGAGCTGTTTCGATAGCTTCGAGAGGTATCCATTTGTACCGTTATAGCTCGAATAATCGCTACCGTTGACATTAGTCAAATCAACAGCTTTATTGAACAGGGTGCTTTCCAGAGCAGACAAGCCCTCGTACCAATTACCCTGCATTGTCACCACAGACTGGCGTTTATAGTCGCTATCGCGCCAGTATGTGATGGGGCCTGCGATTTGCGCGGTGTAGGCAAAGCCGGAAGGAGTCGCGCCCTCAAAAGGTCTCTGCTGTCCGACCCAAGCGCCTTTGTTCCAAGCGCCAACGGTAGTCGCCCCCGGCAAGTTGCCGTTGTAACCAACGCTCATTTTGGTGATCGCACTGTCGATTCCGGCGACCGCAAGCACGGTGCTGCCGTAGACAGGACGGAACTGGGAACCAAAACCAACGGTGCCAAAGCGGAAACCAGCGCCGCCACTATTATTATAGGGCCAGCTCTCTTTGAGTGGATTCATGGCAAGCTTGCCACGGACCACGGTAAGGCCCTCCGCCTCAGCGGCATATGAGCCGGTGGGGGCGTTGTCCGCATCAAGATCGATAGTGCCGTCGCTCGGCTTATCGCTCGGCTTACCACCGATGTACATGTCGCGGCCGACGTAGGTGGCCACGCCGGGATCAGGGGTTGAGACATTGATATTCGTACCGATACCGATAGACGTGGGAACGTAAATTCCCGGCTTCACGGTGGCCGTCGCTCCCGCTGAAGCCGCATTCGCACTCTGAGCCTGCTCAACACTATTTGAAGAGCCAGACTCGCCGCCATCGGTCTCGTCGCTATTCTGGTTTTCGGCATCCTCGCTGGTGTTACCTACAGCAGCGGACTCACTTGAGGAACCCCCCCCATTACAGTTTCCGCGGTAGAAACTGTCTGGGCATCGTTGGCGATGGCCTGCGAGATCGGGGGCATAACGAGCGACAGTACCAGGCTCAAAACGGAGGCTCCGCACAAAACGCCTGCCAGTACACGGCGCGTCGCTTTTTTACTCTGCTTAGATTTGTCTGAATTCGCTTTCATCGATGTCTCCTCCCCAAGAGACCGCGATCTTGCTCTTTCACTATCAAACGTATCTGCGCAATCTGTAATTGCGCTCGTTTAGTAATGCAATTATAACGATTGTTTAAACATCTGAGCAACAAAACCGACATTTTTGTAGCGAGTTCTCAATTCTCTTGACATTTGCTCAGATTTACCTTCGTTTATTCGCTATCTATTTTTTGTTTCTGCTGGTAATTTAGTTGCGTATTATTTTTTAATGGCATTAGTTTTATTTGCACAACATTTTGCTCAAGAGCGAGCATCCTGTGAACGGTCGAAAATCGACCGTGAGCGGTAGGTCATTAACCGGGATGAATATCCTACCAAATTGATGAGAATATCTTTAACCCATCGGTGGTTAGAAGCATGATGTTCAGACAACTATATTTGAATTTTCGCGCAGATTTTAGGCATCATTTCGCCCAAATCGCCTGAGGCCGCCACAAAGGTGCCTATTCCCTTTGTGGTGGCTCTCCCCCGGCGCTACAGCAGATGTTCCTCGATAAAGATCGCGATGCCGTCTTCGTCGTTGCTCGCGGTTACAAAATCGGCAGCGGAGCGGGTGGCATCGCTGCCGTTTGCCATGGCCACGCCCACGCCGGCGTCGGCAACCATGCAGGTGTCGTTATCGGCATCGCCAAACACGCAGATGTTCTGGAGCTCCATGCCGTTGAGCTCCGCCACACGCACAAGGCCGCGTGTCTTGGACACGCGCGGATCCATAAACTCGTAGAGCCGCTGCGTGGTTTGCAGAGCCGCCGCCTTAACAGTGTCATCAGCAAACGTCGACGCCCGCTCAATCACCCGCGGCATTACCTCGGGCGCCATGGTAAACATCACCTTGGGCTGCGGCTCGCGCAAAAACTCGGCAAAATCGACCACCTGGTAGGGCACGCCGTCGACGCGTGACAGGTGCTCGACGCACGCGTTGCTCTCGGGCACGTAGAACACGCCGTCTCGGGGGCAGACGGTTGTTGCCGGAAGGTCCGCCATGTGCTTGCAGATGCGCGCGATGGTCTCGCCCGGCAGCGGATAGCTCAGTTCGTTGATGTCGTGCGCGCGGTCGATGACCTCGGCGCCACCGCAGCCCACGAGCACGTCTACCAGGCCTTCGATGCCCCAGAGCTCGTACATGGCCTCGGTCGCGTGGGCGTCGCGCCCGGTGCACAGGCCAAAGAGCACGCCGCGCTCGCGCAGGGCGCGGATCGCCGCCACGGTGCGCGGGGACACCGTGTGCTGGCTCGTGAGCAGCGTACCGTCGATATCGCAGAACACGGCTTTGATGTGGCTGAAGGTGATGTCCATGGGGGCCTTTCTGGGTTGTGCGGTAGTGTGGGGTGTATTCGCAAACGGCGTACATGGTATACCAAGGCGCCGGCGAAGCTTGCCAAAGCAAAAACCACCACAAAGGTGCCTGTGAACTGCGCCCCTTTGTGTTGGTTGCGACGTTTGCGGGCCAAACCATCACAACATTCGATGTTTTTTGGCAAAATCGCGATTTTCAACGAATGTTGTGATGGTTTCTTACCTGTTCTGCCTTACGGCACGTTCCAAGTGATTGCGACCAAACAGCAGCAACGCCGCAGGGACCGCCGTCACGACCATGCCTGCCCCCACGAGTGTCCGTTGTACGCCAAATGTTGCCGCCAGCCACGGGGCAATCGCCAGCGGCGCCACGCCGGCGAACATGTTGCCAAAGCCCATGACCGAATTGACGCGACCAAGCTGCTCGAGCGGAGCCGTCGTTTGCACGATCGTGTTGTGGAGCGGGTTGACGATGCCCCAAGCTATGCCCAGGGCGATTTGGCCGACAAGAGCCACACCCACGTACGGCGTCCCCACATAGAGCAGACTTCCCAGGCCCACGGACATAAGTGCCACGAGCAGCGTTTTAAGGTTGACCAGGTGCGGCGGCAACCGGAGCGCAACCATGGCGCCCAGCACCGCGCCCACACCGCAGGCAGACGAAAGCCAGCCCATCCACTCAACGCCGACGTGCAGGACATCGCGGTAGAAGAACGACTCCAGCGGATCGAAGGCACCGTAGCCAAAGTTCGAAAGAAAAATGATGCAGAAAAGTAGCGCGAGGACGCTGTTGGTGAAGACTGTCTTGATGCTGGCTGCGAAGGTGGCACGGGCGGACGTGCTGGGGTTGGAGCTTTGTCCCGCACGCTCCCCTTCCTCTGCCGAATCGGCATCCGCATGCCCGGCGACATGGCTGGTCTGCGGCCTAAAGCCCCAGCCGGCGACGAGCGCCAGCACGGTAAAGAGCATCATGAGCACGAACACCGCGCGCGACGACGCAGCCGCCGCGACAAAGCCACCCAACGTGGGGCCAACGATGATACTCACGTTTGAGAACATGGCGATGGCGGAGTTGATGTCTTTGAGCTCGACGGGATCATCGGTGAGGTAGGCCGGATAGGACGTGGCAATGGGCTGGGCGAATCCCATCACAAAGCCCAGAAACACCGCGCCGAGCAGGACGACGCCGGTCGCGCTACCAAAGGCGATGATTGCCGTGCCAGTTGCGAGAGCGCCGATGGTGCTCAGCAAGAAATGGCGGCGCGGACCCCATGCGTCGAGCGCAGCGCCGCCCGCAAAGGATCCCAGGATCACGAACACGTTCATAAACAGGACGGCCAGTGATGTCGCGACGACTGAGGCATCGTCTGCATAGGTGAGCGTTCCGATGACG
The DNA here is from genome assembly GCA_902494945.1 of uncultured Collinsella sp. GTDB lineage: Bacteria > Actinomycetota > Coriobacteriia > Coriobacteriales > Coriobacteriaceae > Collinsella. The sequence goes on along the minus strand of CABUVF010000008.1, from coordinate 14,240 downwards.
CCGATAAAATAACTGGTCTGAAAGCCGGTGTAGATGAGGAAGCGCATTGCCACCAGACGTTTAGCCTGCGCGGACAGCGAAGGTTGAGGTTTTGAGAGAAGAGATGCGAGCATGGAGACTCCTTGTTTCATACGAATGCGGATGGCGGGCATTCGCCACCGTCTGTCAAATCAATCTATCCGCATGAAACATCAAGGACGCATCAAGCCCCTCTCTCTCCGTTTTTCGCCCGTCATGAACTACTTGGTAGATTGTAAGGCATGTCCCAACCATCTACCAAAGCAAAAACCACCACAAAGGTGCCTGGCCCCTTTGTGGTGGTTGCGACGTTTACGCTGGTTGAGACTTGGCTAGGCCAGGTCGGAGCCGTTGGACTCGATGACCTTCTTGTACCAGAAGAAGCTGTCCTTGCGGCTGCGGGCGAGCGTGCCGTTGCCGTCGTTGTCCTTGTCGACGTAGATAAAGCCGTAGCGCTTCTTCATCTCGCCGGTCGAGGCGCTCACCAAATCGATGCAGCCCCACATGGTGTAGCCAATCAGGTCCACGCCGTCCTCGATGGCAATCTCCATCTGCTTGATATGCTCACGCAGGTAATCGATGCGGCAGCTGTCGTGAATCGAACCGTCCGCCTCGACCTCGTCCACCGCGCCCAGGCCGTTCTCGACAATCATCAGCGGCACCTGGTAGCGGTCGTAGACCTCCTCCAGGTAGTAGCGCAGGCCCTCGGGGTCGATCGCCCAACCCCAATCGCTCTTCTTGAGATACTCGTTGCCGGCGCCACCAAAAATGTTGCCTTGCTCCAGCAGCACCGGGTCGGCCGTGGCGGTGGCGCTCATGTAGTAGCTAAAGCTGTAGAAGTCGACCTTGCCGGCGGCCAGCGTGGCGGCGTCCTCGGGCGAAACCTCCACGTGCACGCCTTCGCGGCGCCACACGCTGGGCGCCCACGAGGGATACGCACCGCGCACCTGCACGTCGCCGCAGTAGAAGTTCATCTCGCGCTGCTGCTTTTGTGCGGCCAGAACGTCTGCCGGATTGCACGTGTGCGGGTAGCAGGCGTTGCCGGCGATCATGCAGCCGATCTTGTTCTGGGGATCGATCTGATGGCCCATGGTGACACACTTGGCGCTCGCCAGGAACTGGTGGTGCAGGGCATCGAAGCGCGCCTGCGGATCGTCCCAGTCGCAGTTGCCAAAGGCCATGGGCGTGTCAGTTGCCTCGGGCACCATACCGCCGCCCATCACGCCGCCAAAACCGCCCATGAGCAGGCAATTGATCTCGTTGAAGGTGAGCCAGTAGCGCACCAGGCCCTTGTACTCGGTCATGACGGTACGGGCGTAGTTGAGATAGAAATCGATGAGCTTGGGGTTCTTCCAGCCGCCGTAGTTTTTGGACAGGCCATAGGGCAGCTCGTAGTGGCTGAGGGTGACCATGGGCTCGATGCCCTGCTCCTGACAGGCCTGGAACACGCGGCGGTAGAACTCGATGCCGGCCTGGTTGGGCTCGGCCTCGTCGCCGTTGGGGAAGATGCGGCTCCAGTTGATGGACATACGGTAGCACTTAAAGCCCATCTCGCCAAAAAGCTTGATGTCGTCGAGGTAGTGATGATACATGTCCACGGCCTCGTGGCTGGGATAGTGGTACTGGGGCAGAATGCCGTCGGTGATGTGGCGCGGCTCGGAGACCGTGCCGCCCGTCATGATGTCGGGAACACCGAGGCCCTTGCCGTCCTCGTTGTATCCGCCTTCGCACTGATTGGCGGCAGTGGCGCCGCCCCACAGAAATCCATCGGGAAAAGCCATGTTGGCTCCTTTCGTACGTGTTGGGATGTTGCGTGGACGCCGAAGCGGCGTCCACAAGGTAATTTGCGTCCGGAGCGAGGCCCGCGCAGGAACCGCCGCCACGAAACCGGCCTATCTACTACTTTTTACCGCAAACCCCTGACCACACCGCAATTGCCAAAAATAAAACCGCAGGTAGACGGCTTGGCGATTTTTGGTAAACCGCCGTATGGTTGGCCCCTACCGTTAAAAGGTAGTAGATAGGCCAGTTTCGTGGCGAGGCCTCTATCGACGCCTGTGCGGGACCCCTCGTCCATTTGAAAAAAGCCGGCGGGGCGCTCCCCCGCCGGCTTGGTACCAAATCTTTGTCGTGTAGGCTACTTGGCAGCCTCGGGCTTGTAGGTGGCAAACTCGATCGCAAAGCCCACGGCGGCACCCACGAGCGAGGCAACGATAGCCCAGATCATGTGGTTGATGCCGTTAACACCGGAGGGATCGATGAAGGACAGCCAGTTGAAAACGCCCAGACCACCGGACATGTACACCACAGCGCCGGAGATACCGATGATGAGGCCGCCCACGGCAGAACCGATGCTGGCGTTGATGAAGGCCTTCTTATCGGGCAGGGCGACACCGTAGATAGCGGGCTCGGTGACACCAAAGAAGAAGGCGGAGATCATGGCCGGCAGCGCGATGCCGCGGAACTTCTCGTCCTTGTTCTTGAGATACATGGCAAAGAGCACGGCGCCCAGCGAGAAGGAGTGGGCGATAACGGAGCCCAGGATGTAGTCGTGGCCCAGAGTGGACAGGTTGACCAGCGCGATGGGCACGAGCGACCAGTGGAAGCCAAAGATGACCAGGCACATCCAGAAGGCACCGACGAGGGTGCAGCCCAGGAGGGAGCCGATCATGGGCAGGCCAAACAGCAGCGCGAAGAACTCACCAAGCAGGTTGGTGATGAGCGTGGCGATGGGGCCAATGACCAGATAGCCAAGGGTGACGGTAACGGTGACGACGATCAGCGGGGTGAAGAACATCTTCATAGAAGCGGGCATCCACTTCTTAACCCAGTGCTCGAGGGTGGAGCCAAACCAGACCATGAGAAGGATGGGGATAACGGAGCTGGTGTAACCCGAGGCAGGCATGATGAGCGGCAGGCCCAGGAACGTGGTGTACCAAGAGAAGGTGCCGGCAAAGCCGAGCTCGACGGAGCCGATAACCTCGCCCGTGGTCAGGGCAACCATGGTGGGATACACCAGGGCAAAGGCGATGGCCATGCCGTTGAACTCGCTCATCTTGAACTTCTTGGCGGCGGTGTAGCCAAGCACCACGGGCAGGAAGTAGAACATGCCGTCGGCGACGGTGTAGAGCAGCGTGTAGGCGCCGTCGTTGGCGAAGCTCGGGACCAGGAAGGTAGCGAGCGCCAGCAGGCCCTTCATGATACCGGCAGCGGCGAAGGTGCCGAGCATGGGGGCGAAGATGCCCGAGATGAGGTCGATGATCACATCGGTAACGCCCTTGGGAGCGGCATCGTCGTCATCGGCGTCAACGGCGCCGCCGTCGCTAAAACCGCCGGCCTTGAGAACGGCGTCGTAGACGTCCTCGACGATGTTGCCCACAACAATCTGGTACTGGCCGTTGGCGTGCATGACCTTGATGACGTTGGGCAGCTCGGAGATTGCCTCGTCATTGGCCTTCGACTCGTCCTTGAGCTTAAAACGAACGCGGGTAATGCAGTGCGCCACGCACTTGACGTTGGACTTACCGCCAACCAGCTCTACGATCTGGGAAGCAAGATCGTCGTATTTACCTGCCATGATCTGTCCTCTCTTTTCCAAATTTCGACAAAAATATCCCCTACCGCGAGCCGGTACCTTGCCCGCAGTTAGAAACCAAAAAGAATTGTTGCGATTGCCGCCAGGCTGGCGGCTTTACTCATTCGGTCTGCGAAGCCGATCGCAGACGATTGATATGCATCATCAGATACAAGAGTTCCTCGTCCGAGCAGCTCTGCTTGAACTCTTTCTCGAACACGCGGTTGATGGCGTATGCGCACTGGTAGGCCTCGGGAAAATCGCGGGCGGCCTGCATAAACAGCGAGGAGTTCTCGGTCTGCGCGCACTTGCCCTTAACGAGGCGGCGAACCAAAAAGCGCAGGTGCGCAAGAAAGCGGATGTAACTATACGATGCCGTGTCGAGCGAGCAGCCGAGCTGCTTTTCCACGGAATGAGTCACCTCGTCGAGCACGCGGGTGCTCTTCATGATGAAGTCCATATCCTTGGCGCGGCCCATGCCGTCGACCTCGGCGTTAACGATGTGGAGCGCGATGCTCGTGGCCTCGTTCTGACCCAGCTTGGCGCCGGTGCGCTTTTGCACGATGGCGAGCGCGGCCTGGCCGATCTCGAGCTCGCGCGGGTAGATGAAGGCTACCTCGTGCTCGAGCGGGTTGGGAGCGCTGAGCTGGTCGTCGTCGCGCTGGACGGCAAACTGCAGGTGATCAGCCAGGATAAAGGGCAGGCCACCGGATAGCTTGCAGCCAAGCTGCTGCGACGCGAAGCAGGCAATGTCGCTCGCGGCGAGCAGGACGTCGTCGGGAAGGGTGCCCACCATATCCTGCAGGCTCTCGGGAACGTTATAGAATTTGCGCTGGATAAGGGACTCATCGGCAAGCTCGTAGGGCATCTCGTGAAAACCGATGCCCTTGCCAAAGACAACAACCTCTCGGCCGTCATCGCTGGCGGCAAGAGCAACGTTATTGTTGATCTTCTTTAAAATGAGCATGAAAAAACTCCTCGGACATCGGCGCTAGACGACGGGGCGATATTCCTCGTCTTCTATTATGCGCAAGTGATGCCTCCCGAGGAGTAACAAACTTGTGAGCACGTGGGCGATTGTAGGATGAAACTTGCATGCGGTGTAAGCCCCATTGGCGCGAAAGTCCGCCGAACGGTAGGAAATCGCCCGTAAACGGCAAAACCACCGCAAAGGTGCCTGGCCCCTTTGCGGTGGTTTTGGCTGATGCCCCGATGCTACTCGCGCGGGGTGCCGTAGGGGTTGTACAAATCTGCGAGAGTGAATGTGCTAGTAGAGGGATCAAAGTCGAGCTCGAGTACACAGCAGTTGCCGATACGGTTCTTCATCTTGAGCGGTTCCACGCCCACGCCGCGCATGACCTGAGCCGCTGCGGCGCCATGGCTCACGCACAACACGCTCTCATGTCCAGGGCGCTGCATGAGCTCGGTGATGGTCGCCATGATGCGCTCGCGAAACTCGTCTTCGCCCTCGCCGTCATACTGCTTGTAAAAATCGCCGTACGGCAGGCGCGGATTCAAATCCTCGCTCGCGCCCTCAAACTTGCCAAAGTTCCACTCCTTAAGGCCCTTGACGCGCTCGTAAGGCTGATCAGGAAACGCAAGCTCAAGCGTGTCGCACGCACGCTCGGACGTGGAACTGTACGCATGGTCGAATGCAAGGCCACGCTCTCGCAGGGTCACGCCGACAGTTTTAGCCTGCTCGATTCCCAGCTCGGTGAGCGGCGAATCGCACCAACCCTGCTTGCGACGAAGCAGGTTAAAGAGCGTTTGGCCGTGACGCATAAAGTACAGTTTTGGCATGAGACCTCCGTAATCGCAATCGTTTGTCAGCGATTATTACACCTTGAGGTAGGTTTAAGTCAAAGCCTCTTTGGCCAAAACCACCACAAAGGTGCCTGGCCCCTTTGTGGTGGAAATGACGTTTGCCCAGATAAAACCTGCCAAAATAAACCTGTCCCTTTTTGGCAGGTTTTAGGTCAGGTGGTCTTGGATGAGGTCGCAGATGGCTCGGGCGTCGTTGATGTTGATGGCTCGGGTCGCAAAGCCGGCGTCGAAGGCCTGACGCGCCAGGGCCTCGTTGCAGGCAAGGGCCAGCGTGTGACCGTCGACCAGGTCGAGCGAGCTCTTGCCGCGCAGACGGTCGACACCGGAGCGCGCGACCACGATGTTGTCGAAGCCCTCGGTCTTGTAGCCCTCGATGATCACCACGTCGACATCGTTGTAGCGCGACAGCAGCTCGCGTGCGGGCATCTCGTCCTCCTCGCGCGTGTCGGCGTACTCCGCCCAGCGCGTGGCGCAGATGAGGCCCACGTGCTTGGATCCGGCCTGGTGATGGCGCCAGGTATCCTTAGCGGGCACATCGATATCAAAGCCGTGGTGCCCATGATGCTTGAGCGAACCCACGCGCAGGCCGCGGCGGGTGAGCTCGGCAATGACCTTCTCGACGAGCGTGGTCTTGCCCGAGTTTTGGTAGCCGATAAACGCGATCGCGGGGACGGCCGGGGCGGGAGCTGCGGGTGCAACGGCGACGGGTGCGCTCGCGGGCACGGCACCGTCAGCGGCCACGGCCTCAACGGCAGCGGCCTGACGCTCAACGCGATCCCACACACCCGAGCGGCCGCCTTCCTTGTGCAGCAGGCGCACGTCGACGATCTCCATGCCGCGATCGACGGCCTTGCACATGTCATAGATCGTAAGGCACGCGGCACTCGCGCCGGTCAGGGCCTCCATCTCAATACCCGTCTTGCCCGTCACGCCCGCCGTGACCAGCACGTGAAAGCCAACCTGTCCGTCCGCGCGCGCCGGCGCCCAGCCCTCGGGCACGTCCTCGGCCGGCGTCCCCGCCGGAGCGATGGGCGCAATGTCGCACTTGCTCTTGGTAATGAGCAGCGGATGGCACATGGGGATGATGTCGCTCGTGCGTTTGATGGCCATGATGCCCGCCACGCGCGCGCAGGCAAGCACGTCGCCCTTTTTGGCGCGGTCCTGCAGCACCATAGCCTGCGTCTCGGGGTGCATGAGAATGGTGCCCTCGGCGATGGCGATGCGATGGGTCTCGGCCTTGTCGGACACGTCAACCATACGCACCTCGCCCTTGGCGTCCACGTGCGTGAGCTCGTCGCGACGGGCGTCACGGGCGGGCTCGGTGGCAGCACCGGCAGTCGGCTGCGCGGACGCGTCGGCGTTGCCAGCATTCGCCGCAGCCGTGACTTTGTGGGCAGACATCGCGGCCCTGCGAGCGGCCTTGGTGGCATCGGCGTACCTGCTCTTGGCCATATGATCATCCTCCGATTTGGGACATAAATCGTTGCGTGCCCTCAATTATCGCGTGTTCCTGCGGTTTGTGGGCCACGGCATCGCGCCAAATCGAAAGTACCTGCATATCATCACCGCGGCGCAGCGCCTCGCGCACCGAATACTCGGCATCGCTAAACAGACACGGACGCACGTTGCCATCGGCCGTCAGGCGCAGACGGTTGCAGTTCGCACAAAAATGGTTGGACATGGCGCTGATGAAGCCGACCGTTCCCGCCGCGCCCGGAAAGTGCCAATAGCGCGCAGGGCCCGCGCCGGCAGGAGCGTCGTTGATGTCGAGCGGCTCGAGCTCACCCAGTCCCGCCGCGGCGGCCCCGGCATTGATGCGCGCCCGTAGCTCGTCGCTCGGCACGGTATCGCTCGCGTCCCACAACTCGGGATTGAGCGCGGGCGCATGCGGGTCCACAGCGCAATGCGAGCTCGTGTGTTCGTCGCCGATGGGCATGTATTCGATAAAGCGCAGGTGGATGGGGCGGTCGAGCGTGAGCCGCGCGAGGGCCGCCACATCCTGGTTGAGCCGGCGCACCACAACGCAGTTGACCTTAACGGGCTCAAAGCCCCAGGCCAGCGCCGCGTCGATGCCAGCCATGGTCTGCTCAAGCCGGCCCAGGCGCGTGATCTTTCCAAACAGCGTAGGGTCGAGTGTGTCGAGCGAAATGTTGACGCGGTTAAGCCCGGCATCTTTGAGCTGCGGCGCCAGCTTGGGCAGCAGGGCGCCGTTGGTGGTAAGCGAGATGTCCTCGATCTGCGGAATCGCGCGGATGTCGCGAATAAGCGGGATGATACGGCGGCTGACCAGCGGCTCGCCACCCGTCAGGCGCACGCGGCGAATGCCCTCCCCCGCCACCAAGCGCACAAAGCGGGCGATTTCCTCGGCGCTGAGCAGCTCGTCGTGCGCGCGGGGCGTCACGCCGTCTGCCGGCATGCAGTAAATGCAGCGAAAATTGCACTTGTCGGTAACGGCAATGCGCAGGTAGTTGATATCGCGGCCAAAGCCGTCATGTTGCACGCGCCCGTCCACGCAGCCCTCCCCTCACGCGGCGTTTTATTCTTCGGAAAACATAATACCCCACGGGAGAATCATGCCGACACCCGTACGACAGGACAGGTCGCTTCGAGCAAAACCAGCTTCCCAAGCCCATCCTCAGCACAGACCATCACAACATTCGATGCTTTTCCCGTTTTTGGCAAAAACGTCGAATGCTGTGATGGTTTGCCTGCCCACGGCACCCCGTAGAAGGGCCAACGCGCCCCTAAAGGTCGCCGTCCCAGTGCCGAATCACGAATTCTCGCAGGTCGTTCTGACGTTTCTGGAACGCTTCGCTTCGGTCACACTTAAGGCCCATAGCGAGCGCAATGGCGTTCATCGCCCGGTGCAATTGCAGCTGATGGGCAAACTGAGTCCCGGTGAGGACGATCATCCTAAAGCCCAGCGCGCTCAGCACGGTCATACGCTCCGCATCCGACGCGCCGCGCTGTTTATCAAGATGGTCCGAGCCGTTGTATTCAATCCCCGTACCGCTCGCAGGCGCATATACGTCGATCTCGAAATACCCGGCCTTTGCGAGATACTTGAACTCGCTGGGAACATCGACCCGATGGTTGAGCTCGATCTTGGCGTATCCCAGCCCTCCCTGGGAACGTTTTGCTACGACCATGATTGAGGTGGCCGTCTCCATGGGCGATCGCGCGCCATCGTGCACGCGTTTGAGCACGGCGGCCGCGCGTATGGCCCCCTGACGAGATCGGTTCTCATTGCAATAAGCAATCAAATCGGCAACGGTATACCTCTGCCCCATCTCGATATAATCGCCTGCCGACAGATGATTCAAATGGTATCGGGCACAGATTTCGTAGCCATATTCCAGCTGCTCGGGCTCGCTCATCCACGAACCCGCTTGGACAAAGCACATGACCTCATCAACCACTAGAAGGCCCTCCGCCACCTCGATAAGATGGCCTGGGGGTACCGGCGCCCCAAACACGTGGCACCTAAATCCAGCCGGCGTCGAGCGCTCAAAATCGAAGTTAACGAGCGTATCGATATGATCGAGCTCTTCTCGTGGAATACCAAGCGAAACCAGATAGTCGGTAACGATCCCAACTGCCGTTGAAGCCCTCAGCCCCTTGGCATGGAGTCCCAATTTGGGCAGGCTCGCGGTCGGCTCCGCCTCGTTAGCAAGCGAGTCCTCATCGTATAGGCTGCTTGCTCGCGAGAGCGGCTCGGACGGGCGCGCCACGTTGTGGTACAGCCAGGCAGTCTTATGGGACAGGACGATCGGCAGGTCCATGAGCCCTCCAATGGAGTCGGATAACCAACCTTATTCCCCTGCCCACGGGTCCGCACACCTTCGTGCGCAAGAAAGCGATTCCACCCGGTCGAGTGGCAGAAAAACCATCACAACATTCGATGCTTTTCCCGTTTTTGGCAAAAAACGTCGAATGTTGTGATGGTTTGAGGCGAGGTGAGGGGCACGGAAGGGCCAAAGCATCGTGCTCGACCGGGTTAATCCAACTCTTTTAAGCCATGCGCCAGTTGCCAGTACTCACCGTGCTGGGCGAGCAGCTCTTCGTGCGTGCCGCGCTCGATGATGCGGCCGTGTTCGAGGACCATGATGGCGTCGGCGTCGCGGACGGTGGACAGGCGGTGCGCGATCATAAACGTGGTGCGTCCGCGCATGATGCGGTCCATACCGCGCTCGATGAGCTTTTCGGTGCGCGTGTCGATGCTCGAAGTGGCCTCGTCCAGGATGAGCACCGGCGGGTCGGCGACGGCCACGCGCGCGATGGCGAGCAGCTGGCGCTGGCCCTGCGACAGGTTGGCGCCGTCGGCCGTGACCAGCGTGTCGTAGCCTCTAGGCAGGCGGCGGATAAACGAATCCGCGCAGGCCGCCTCGGCAGCGGCGCGCACCTCCTCGTCGGTCGCGTCGAGCTTGCCAAAGCGGATGTTCTGCGCAATGGTGCCGCTAAACAGGTGCGTATCCTGCAGCACAATGCCGAGCGACCCGCGCAGGCTGGCCTTGGCAATGTGCTTGACGTCGATGCCGTCGTACGTGATCTCGCCGTCATCGACCTCGTAGAAGCGGTTGATGAGGTTGGTGATGGTCGTCTTTCCGGCGCCCGTCGAGCCCACAAACGCGATCTTTTGGCCCGGCTTGGCAAACAGGTTGAGGTCCGTGAGCACACGGGTGCCCGGCACGTAGGAAAAGTCCACGGCATGGAAGCGCACGTCGCCGGCAAGCGGGACCAAGCCGCACGTGAGCTCGGTACCGTCGGCAGCCACCGCACGGCCCGACTCATTAACGGCAGCCACATCATGCAGATGCCCGTACGCGCCCACGCCCTGGCCCTCGGGAATCTTCCATGCCCACGCAGCGTCGCCCGTCTGCACCAGCTCCACGCAGCCCTCGTCCACCTCGGGCTTAAAGTCCATGGCGGCAAACAGGCGCTCGGCACCGGCCAGCGCGTTGAGTAAGAAATTACCCAACTGCGTAAACTGGTTGATGGGCATGGCCGCCTGGCGTACAAAGACCAGGTAACTTGCAAGCGCGCCCACGTCGGCGAGCCCCTTGATGCAGAGCATGCCGCCCGCCACGGCGACGATGGCATAGTTGACGTAGCCAATCACCACGGTCATGGGCACCATCGAGTTGGCGTAGGCCTGCGCGGCACCACCGGTGCGGCGCAGCTCTTGGTTGCGCACGTCAAAACCGGCCACGTTGGCCTGCTCGTGATTAAAGACCTTGATGACCTTTTGGCCCGAGACCATCTCTTCGATATATCCGTCCAGGTCGCCAAGCGATGCCTGCTGAGCGGCAAAGAAGCGCTTAGAGCGCGCGCCCGAGTAGCGCGCATACAGCACAATGGCCGCATCGCACACGAGCGTGATAATCGTGAGCTGCCAGTTGAGGATGATGAGCATGGCCGTGGTGCCGACCACCTGGATGCTCGCCTGAATCACGTTGGCAAAGCTGTTGTTGAGCGCCTCGGAGACGGTGTCGACATCGTTGGTAAAGAAACTCATGATGTCGCCCGAGCGTGTGCCGTCGAAATAACCGAGCGGCAGCATCTGGATGTGCGCAAACAGGTCGCGGCGGATATCGGACACCACGCGCTGGGCCGCGCGCACCATAATCTGCGAGTAGCCCAGAGCCGAGAGCACGCCCGCGGCGTAGATGGCAGCGGTAAAGATAACCTGCTTAGCGAGCAGTTCCTCGCCGCCCGTTGCCAAACCGTTGACGATGGGGCGCACCATGTAGGTACCGGCAAGGCTTGCGATGGCCGCAACAGAGGCAAGCACACCCACTGCGAGCAGCGAGAACTTGGCGTGACCCATGAAGGAGAGCAGGCGGCGGAGCGTCTGCGCCAGATTGGCGGGACGGGCCTGAGCGGATGTCTTAGGCATGGCGCTCACCCCCTTCCGTGGCTTGAAGTGATCCGCTGGGGCCAGACGAAGACGGGGCATTTGCGCCGTCTGCGACGTCCGCATCCCCCGCAAACTCCATCTGCGAGGCATAAATCTCCTGGTAGATGTTGTCGCCCGCCAGCAGTTCCTCGTGCGTGCCCACGCCGTGGACACGACCGTCGTCCAACACCACAATGCGATCGGCATCCATGACGCTCGCGATGCGCTGGGCGATGATGAGCACGGTCGTATTGGGAATCCGAGCGATGTGCTCGCGAATCTTAGCGTCGGTCGCCATATCGACCGCGCTGGTTGAGTCATCAAAAATGAGCACGCGCGGATGCTTGAGCAGCGTGCGCGCAATGCACAGGCGTTGCTTCTGGCCGCCCGAAACACCGGCGCCGCCTTGGCCCAACTCGCCGTCCAGCCCGCCGGTGCGATCCAGGAACTCGTCCACGCATGCCGCCCGGCAGGCCGCGAGGAGCTCATCGTCCGACGCCTGCGGATTGCCCCACTGCAGGTTCTCGCGCACGGTACCCGTAAACAGCACGTTCTTTTGCAGCACGATACCCACGGCGTCGCGCAGGGCAACTAGGTCGTAATCGCGCACATCGCGCCCGCCCACGAGTACGGCGCCTTCGGTGGCGTCGTACAGGCGCGCAATCAGCTGCACAAGCGAGCTCTTGCCCGAGCCCGTGCCGCCGAGGATGCCCACCGTGGAGCCTGCCTCAATGCAAAGGTCAATATGCTCGAGCACATCCTCGGCAGCATCCGCGCGGTACTTAAACGACACGTCGCGAAACTCGATGCTTCCGTCGGCCACCCCGTGCACGGCAGTGGCAGCGTCGGGCGCCTGGATAAGCGAACGCTCGTCGAGCACCCGCGAGATGCGCTCCACGCTGGCAAGTGCGCGGGTGAGCAGCAAAAACACGTTGGAAATCATCATGAGCGAGTTCATGATCAGCAGCACATAGCTCATAAAGCCCGTGAGCGAGCCCACGCCGAGCTCGCCGGCAAGAATCATGCGCCCGCCGATCCACAGAATGGAAAGCGCCGCCACGTACATCGACAGCTGAAACACCGGCAGGTTGAGCACAGCGTTGCCAAAGGTCTTCGTCGCCGTATGCGCAAGCTCGGTATTGACGGCGTCGAACTTGGCCTCCTCGTGCTCGGCGCGCACGTACGCCTTGACGGCGCGCACGGCGGTGAGGTCCTCCTGCACCACGCCGTTGAGATGGTCCATCGAAGTCTGTAACTGGCGATAGAGCGGGCTGACGCGGTAGGTGATAACGCCCAGTACGATCGCCAGCACCGGCAGGATGATCGCGAATACCGTAGCGAGCGGACGCGACAGCACCAGCGCATAGACCAAGCCGACGATGAGCGTCACGGGGCCGCGCACCATGGGGCGAAAGCCGTTGCCGATAGCGTTCTGAATAACAGTGATGTCGGTGGTCATGCGAGTGACCAGCGAGCTGGCGTCGTAGTTGTCCAGATTGCCAAAAGCGAGCGTCTGAATCTTGCGATACTCGGCCTCGCGCAGGTTAGCGCCCAGCCCCGAGGCGACGCGAGCAGACGTGCGCGCATAGCCCAAGCCAAGTACCAGCGAAAATGCGGCACATACCAACATATACGTGCCCTGCAACAGCATGTAGTCGATGTCGCCCGCGGGCACGCCTACATCGATGATATTTGCCATGATGACCGGGATAAACAGCTCGAGCGCCGTCTCGGCCGTCACAAAGAGCACGCCGAGCATGGCATCGCGGCGGTATGCCCCCAGATAGGAAAACAGAATCTTGAGATTGCGCACGCAGGTTCATCCCCCATCAAACGTTGTTCGCAAACCCACGTATTATGGCGCGCCGTGCGGCGGTGTCAAGTGTTCCGAAATCGATTTCTGCAAGGCTAGTGCAGGCACCAAGCTCGCAGGACGCGCCCCTGTATTCAATTGGAAATGAACGCGAGCGTGACTTTTTCGCCCTGCTGCCAATACAAACCTTGACTCTACAATCGTTGTAGGGTTTTCACTACACTGGTACGTAAACGATCTAAGCCAGAAAGTGCCCCGCCCATGGAACACGACCTCACACGCGGCAACGTCCTTAAGACCATCGCGGTCTTTGCCCTGCCTTATATGCTCTCGTACTTTTTGCAGATGCTCTACGGCATGGCCGACCTGTACATGATGGGGCAGTTCAGCGGCGCCGCCGGCATCACCGCCGTAGGCAATGGCGCGCAGACGCTCTATATCATTACCGTGACGCTCGTGGGCCTGGCCATGGGAACGACGGTCATCGTCGGCCACGCCGTGGGCTCGCGCCGGTTTGGCCGCGCCGAGACCGCCATCGGCAATACCATCACGCTGTTTATGGGTGTCTCGGTGGTACTGGCCGCTGTCCTGCTCGCGCTTTGCCCGCAGATCGTGGCGCTCATTGGCACGCCGGCCGAAGCCGTCGAAGGCACTGCCGCCTACCTGCGTATCTGCTTTGTCGGCATTCCGTTTATTGCCGCGTACAACATTCTTTCGGCCATCTTTCGCGGGCTGGGCGATTCGCGCTCGCCTATGTACGTGATCGGCGTGGCATGCATCATTAACATCGCGCTCGACTTTCTGTTTATCGGCCACATGGGGCTCGGCCCCGTGGGTGCGGCGCTCGGCACGGTGACCGCGCAGACGGCTAGCGTTGCCCTCGCGCTTGTGTGGCTCAAGAGCCGTCGAACGCACATTCACCTCAAGCGCAGCGACCTGCGCCCCCAGCCCGAGGTGCTCGGCAGCATTCTTAAGATCGGCGTGCCCGTGGCCGTGCAGGACGGCTGCATCCAGGTGGCGTTTATGTTTATCACCGTCATCGCCAACCACCGCGGCCTGGTCGACGCCGCCGCCGTGGGCCTGGTCGAGAAGATGATCAGCTTTTTGTTCATTGT
>CABUVF010000007.1 GCA_902494945.1 uncultured Collinsella sp. | reverse complement strand
TCCCGCACTTCCGCACCTTTGCGAACATCATGATGGTCTACCCCATCAGCCTGGGCACCACGGCGTTCTTTATGGTCGTGGCGGTACTACTCTGCCACCCGGCACGCACCTATCGCGCCGCCCAAGCCAAAGCGACAGCCCGCTAAACACCGCACTCAACGCCATGCCAGTCATTAATTGACAATATGCGAGCTCATATAGTCGATAAAGTGCCTCGTGGCGATAGGCATGGTATCCCAGCTGCGCCAAGCTGCCACCACATCGCGCGAGGGAGCGTGCACGATGGGACGCACGCGGATACCGGCCTTCATACCCTCGACCGTACGACGGTAGAGCATGCTCACGCCCAGGCCCTCCTCCACCATCGCCATAATGGTGTAGTCGTCGGTGACCTCACTCGTCACATGCGGCGACAGCCCGTGCGTGGCAAACGCATCGAGCACCAGGCTCTGTTCGCCCTCATCCAGCAGCACAAACGGTTCGGACGCCAGGTCGGCAAGCGTCACCTTTTCCTTAGCCGTCAGCGGATGGGCGGCCGGCAACAGCGCCACCAACTCGTCGTGATAGACCACGCGCTTCTCGAGCCCTGTGGTAAATCCACGCGCCGTAAAGCAAAAGTCAACCACGCCATCGTGCACCCACTGGGCGTTGCGCGTGTAATCGCCTTGCTTGAGGGTAAAGCGCACGCCAGGATGCAGGGCCCCAAAGTCGCGAATCACGCGCGGCAACACGGTACGGCTCACGTTGGTAAACGTCGCAATACGAATATCGGTCGAGGAGAGTCCCAGCAACTCCTGGCGCTTGCCCTCAAGCTCAGCCTCGGCCGTTACGATCTGGCGCAGATACGGCAGATACTGTTTGCCGTCACGCGTAAGCGAGACGCCCTGCTTGCCGCGCTCGATAATCGTGGTGCCCAGCTCGCGCTCGAGCGCCTTAACGGCCTGGCTCACCGCGCTTTGCGTATAGCCCAGCTCATCGGCTGCACCCTTCAGGCTGCCGCGACCGACCACCATACAAACAATCTGATACCGCGATGCCATCGTGCCTCCACGTCGATGTAGCCGTAAAACGTTTTGCCAGCGCTTTTTCTGCCAGCATTAGTATTTCTTAATCATACTGAAGATACATTCGTTTTACTATATCCATATCTGGGAGCAGAATCCTTTTTGCGAAACCGTTCTGTAACAAAAGGAGTCCCATGGATCGCAAAAAAGCAATCGCGCTCTCATTTTCCGTTCCCGTCGCATGGGGCTTTTCGTACCCCCTCATGAAAATCGGCATGGACAGCATGAACGCCACGAGCATCGTCGCGCTGCGCTGCATCATCGCCTTTGCGGCCTGCCTGCTGCTCTTCCACAAGCACGCGGTGCGCATCAACCGTGACCTGATGGTCCGCGCCGCCATCATCGGCGCCATCATGGCTACCGAGCTCACCTGCATGTGCCTGGGCTCCAGCCTCACCTCCGCCTCCACCGCCGGCTTTTTGCAGAGCCTGACGGTCGTGATCGTGCCGTTTGCCAACGCGGCCCTGCTGCGTCGCGCCCCCGAGCGCAAGGTGCTCATCGGCACCGCCATCGTCACCTGCGGCATGTTGCTGCTCTCGGGCGCCGACTTTACCAGCCTGAATCCCGGCGCGATCATCATGCTGCTCTCGGCCTTTATCTATGCCGGTCACATTATCATCGCCAAGCGCTTTGTCGAAGAAGTCGATCCGCTGGCTCTGGGCGTTTGGCAGCTGGGCTTCGGCGGCTTGTTCTCGGGTATCGCCGCATTTACCTTTGGCGGCTTCACACTTCCCAGCACGCCGAGCGAGATCGTCGTTATCGTTGCGCTCGCACTCATCTGCTCTGCCTACGGCTTTATCACCCAGACGCTCGTGCAGCCCCACGTACCTGCCGAAACCACTGGCTTCGCCTTCTCGCTCGAGCCGGTCTGCTCCGCCGTCTTCTCGTTTTTCCTGGTCGGCGAGGTCCTGAGCCCCATTGCCTTCTTTGGCGCCGCCCTTATTCTCACCGGCGTCATGGTGGCAACCGTCGAGCTTCCGCGCCTTCGCGCACATGGGCACGCTCGCATGGCAGGAGCGCCCGAGCACGTCTCGTAGACCCCACTCTTCATACAGCCGCGGCATAAAGGCAACCGGTGCGCCTTTACAATAGATGCAAACAGAGCATCTGACGTAAAGGAGCCCCATGGACGCCGCGACCCGCGACCGCAACATAGCAACTTGGTTGGGCGATGCGCCGCAGCCGGTACGTGACACGACGAACCAGCTGCTCGAGCGCATCGCCCTTTTACGTGCCGAGCAAACCATCTACCCGGCACAAGACGACATCCTCAATGCCCTCGCCTACACGCCGGCCGACCAGGTCAAGGTTGTCATCTTGGGTCAAGACCCTTATCACGGGCCCAACCAGGCGATGGGGCTGTCGTTCTCGGTTCCCGCGACGCAAACCAAACTGCCGCCGAGCCTGCGCAACATCTATAAGGAACTCAAAGCCGATCTGGACTGCCCCATTCCCACCACGGGAGACCTAACCCCCTGGGCACAACAGGGCGTCCTACTCCTTAACACGACGCTCACCGTGCGCGAGCATGCCGCAAACTCGCACGCCAAGCTGGGCTGGAGCACGCTCACCGACTACGTTATCGAACGCTGCTGCCAGCTGCCCCAGCCGGTCGTCTTTTTGGCATGGGGCCGCTTTGCCCAGCAGATGGTCGAAGGCAAGCTCGCTGCGACCGGTGCGGGCAGGGCAATCGGCAAGTTCTGCCTGGCCTCTACGCACCCCTCGCCGCTTTCGGCAAACCGTGCCACGGCAGAACTTCCCGCTTTTATGGGGTCGCGCCCCTTCTCCACTGCCAACGAGTTGCTCGAGCAAAACGGCAGCAGCCCCATCGACTGGGGCTGTCTCGGCTAGAAACAAAAATAACAAAATGCGCCCGACGGCAGCCTTGCCATCGAGCGCGTTTTGTTACTCGGGCCAGATAAACTGCGTGCGGCCGGCCTCGCCGCCGTCAATGAGCAGGCTCTGCCCGGTCATAAACCGGTTGGTCACGCCCACAAAGTAGATCCACTCGGCGATCTCTTGGGCAGTGGCCCAGCGCTTAAGCGGCGTGAGCTCCATGATCTGGTTCCACAGGCGCTCGTCTTCCATCACGCAACGGTTGAGCGGCGTGATGACGCCGCCCGGGTCCACACTGTTGGCGATGGCCTGCGGCGCCAGACGGTTTGCAAGGTTTTTGGTGTAGGCGATAACGCCGCCCTTGCTGGCGGCATAGGCGGGAAACTCCGATCCCGTATGCCCGCTCGCCGACCCCACATTAACCACGGATGTAATAGCCGGCGCCGGCTTGGCGGCAAGCCCCTCCCCCACAAAGGCGTAGCGCTCGGTCACGTTGATGGTGCCGCACAGGTTGGCGGCAATATCGTCGGCCGAATCCTGAGTACCGGCAACATTCACGATCACCTGGGGTTCAAGCTCGCCAGGAAACGAGTCCGGCTCGCGGACATCGACTATCAGGTGGCGATAGCGCTCGTGCTCGATCGCCGCTGGCAGCAGATCAAAGCCCACGACCTCGTGGCCCTCGTCCAAAAAGCGCCGCACGCACGCGGCTCCGATGCCGCCCGAAGCGCCCGTGATCAAAACCCGCATACTTGCTCCTTAGGCGGTTGCGTGTCGCTCGAGGTACTCGGCGCCCACGTTCTCGCGCTCCCAGCCACGCACAACCTTGTAGCCCACGGGACTCAGGAAGACCTCGCACAGCAGCTCGGCAACAGCGCCGGTCAGCGAGCACATAAGAACCTGTACCCAAGTCCAACCAAAGAACGTGTGGCTCACCACAATGGCAAAGACCAGGTTGTCGACAAACTGACCGATGCCCGTAGACACATAGGAGCGGAAGGCAAAGCTCGCAAAGTTATTCTTTTTGAGCATGCGGCCGAGCGACTGGTTGAGCGTGGAGTTAACCACGGCAGAAACGAGCATTGCCAGCGAAGAGCCCAGCACCACGTACCAGGTGCCGCCGATGGTGGCGTTAAGGGCGGCGTTGACCTCGATCATACCCGTGTCGTAGTAGGCACCCCACATGCCGGGCGTGAGCGAGCATGCCCAAAAGCACAGGCTCACGGCCAGGTTGACCAGCAGCGCGAGGATAGAGATTTTGATGGATGCCTTGGCGCCAAAGCGCTTGCAGATCATGTCCTGGCACAAAAACGAAACCCAGCTCACCACAAAGCCACAGTCGAGCGCCAGATACGGCAGGCTGATCAGCTCTTTGTTGGCCAGCAGGTTCATCATGATGACGCTCACGAAAAACAGCGAAACCGTTGCCGCGGGAATGCTCCGCAACAGGACCTTGTAGTCCTCCATGACCTTCTTGATCATTATGTACTCCTTTGGTTTTAGGTTTAACGAGCAGGATATCGGACCCGAACTGCTCGGCCGCCCCGGTCTTGAGACGACGGTGGGTATGATAGCCGCTCACACGGCATCAGGCAAGCAAACGGCGCGGCAGCCCCGCAAGGCCACTGCGCCGGTGCGCTAAAACGTTACGTTGCCAAACTCCGACAGGATGAGGTCGGGGTTGTGGTCGGTCGCCCAATCCACGTTCCATGGGCTCGTGAACAACAGCAGCTTGCCGCCGCGCATATCCTCGACGCGCAGCGTGTCGCGTGTGAGCGAAAGACCCGGGATGTCGATGGTGTCGGGGTCGTTCTGGATCCAGCGAATGTCCGTATAGGGCAGCGGCTGGCGACGAACCTCGACGCGGTACTCGGCCTTCAGGCGGCGCTCGAGCACCTCAAACTGCAGCACGCCGACCACGCCCACAATGACGCTCTCCATGCCGGCGCCGAGCTCGCGAAAGATCTGGATGGCGCCCTCCTGGGCAAGCTCCTCCATGCCTTTCACAAACTGCTTGCGCTTGAGCGTGTCGACCTGCGTAATGCGAGCGAACATCTCGGGGGCAAACGTCGGGATCTGCGGATACTGCACGTGGCGTTTGCCGGAGCACACGGTGTCGCCGATGCTAAAGATACCCGGGTCGAACAGGCCCACGATATCGCCCGCGTACGCCTCGTCCACGATGGCGCGGTCATCGGCCATCATCGACGTGCCCGTGGCAAGCTTGAGCTTGCGGTTACCCTGCACGTGGAAGGCGTCCATGCCGCGCTCGAACTTGCCCGAGCAAATGCGCACAAAAGCGATGCGGTCGCGGTGGTTCTTGTCCATGTTGGCCTGGATCTTAAAGACAAAGCCGCTAAAGTCGTCGCGGCAGGGATCGACCGGCTCGCTGGTGAGTGTATCGGTATAGGCGCGCGGCGTCGGGGCCAGACGCAGGAACTCCTTAAGGAAGGGCTCCACGCCAAAGTTGGTGAGCGCCGAGCCAAAGAACGCCGGGCTCAACTTGCCGCAGGCCACGGCATCCAAGTCGAGCTCGTCGCCGGCACCATCGAGCAGCTCGATGTCGTCCATCAGGTTCTTATGGTTCTCTTCGCCAATAAGCTCGTCCATGGAAGGATCGCCCAGCTCGGCCTCAACCTCGGCAACCTTCTTGGTGGCGTTGGCATGGCCGTCGCCCTCAAAGGCAATGACGCGACGGGTCTGGCGATCGAACACGCCGCGGAAGTTGCGGCCGCTGCCGATCGGCCAGTTCATAGGATACGTATTGATGCCCAGGACGTTCTCGATCTCTTCCATGAGCTCAAACGGATCGCGAGCCTCGTGGTCGAGCTTGTTCACAAAGGTGAAGATGGGAATGTGGCGCAGCGTACAGACCTTAAAGAGCTTTTTGGTCTGGGCCTCGACGCCCTTGGCGCCGTCGATGACCATGACCGCGGCGTCGGCGGCCATAAGGGTACGGTAGGTATCCTCCGAGAAGTCCTGGTGGCCGGGGGTATCGAGGATATTGACGCAGGCGCCGTTATAGGTGAACTGCAGCACCGAGGAGGTAACGGAGATACCGCGCTCCTTCTCGATGTCCATCCAGTCCGAGACGGCATGCTTGGCCGAGCTCTTGCCCTTAACCGAGCCGGCAGTCTGGATGCTGCCGGTATAGAGCAGCAGCTTCTCGGTAAGCGTGGTCTTACCGGCGTCCGGGTGGCTGATGATCGCGAACGTGCGGCGCGACGAGATTTCATCCGACAGGCTTGCCATGCGGATCCTTTCTTGCATTGAGTGCATTACGTCGTTGTAACCGTATTATTGTAGCCGCGAAATCCCGCCATAGGGCACCTATCAGGACAAATTCATCAGCCGAGCTCGCCGTGCACCGGGCAGCCGCCTCAAGGATCGTCTCAATCTGTAACAGTAAGACGGGTTTTGAGCCCCTACCTGTTACAGATCAAGACAAACTGGCAGGCCCGCCGGCACAATCTCAATCTGTAACATCTAGCCGCCCAAATCGGGTCTAACTGTTACAAATCGAGATAAACAGGAAGGCAGGCAACCAATGTCTCGATCTGTAACATCTAGCCGCGCAAATCGACTCTTACCGTTACAGATCAAGACAAATAGGCAGGCGGGCAAATAACATCTCAATCTGTAACAGCAAGCAACCCAAAACGGACCTAGGTGTTACAGATTGAGATTGTTTTGGAGCAAGCGCGGCGCCGGCGGTCTATTCCACATTTAGCTCTTGCGTAACTGTGCATAGTGTATATATACTGTACTTACCGGTTATATACACGTGTAGCCCAACAGCCAAGGAGCCGCTGTGAACATCATCCTATCCAATTCGAGCGACAAGCCCATCTACGAACAGATATCCTCGCAGGTCAAAGCTCAGATCCTTTCGGGCACGCTCGCTGCGGGAGCCAAACTCCCCAGCATCCGTGCACTCGCAAGCGACTTAGGCGTGAGCGTCATCACCACCAAGCGCGCCTATGCCGATCTGGAGCAGCTCGGCTTTATCTGCACCGTGCAGGGCAAAGGCTGCTTTGTCGCCGAGGGCAACCAAGAACTCTTGCACGAAAACCAGCTCTGCCATATCGAAGAGCTACTTGCGAAAGCGGCGAGCCAAGCCGAAGCCTTGGGCGTCACGCGCGACAAGCTGCACGAGATGCTCGACCTGGTAGCCCCCGAAACCATGCAGTAGCCATCTGCAAGAAAGGCTATACCATGCAAAAGTTGCTAGAAATCAAAGGTGCATCGCGCCGCGTAAGCGACCGCTTTTCGCTGCGCGACGTCACGCTTGCCGTGGAGCCTGGCCAGATCGTCGGCTTTGTGGGCGCAAATGGCGCCGGCAAGACGACGACCATTCGCGCCGCGCTTGGGCTTATAAAGCTCGATGCCGGCGAGGTGCATCTGCTTGGACAGCGCTGCGACGCCAACGCACCCGACGAGACGCAGCACCACCTGCGCTCCCGCGTCGGTCTTGTCCTGGACACGTGCCCCTTCCCCTCCACGCTCAAGGTGGGCCAGATCGAGGCGCTCGTAGGTCCGGCATACCCCACGTGGAGCTGCGAAACGTTCGCCGGATTCATCGACCGATTTGGCCTCGATCCCAAGACGAAGGTCAAGGACCTCTCCCGCGGCATGGGCATGAAGCTGCAGCTCGCCTGCGCGCTCAGCCACAATGCCAAGCTGCTCGTTTTGGACGAAGCCACTGCGGGCCTCGACCCCATGGCACGCGAAGAGCTGCTTGACGAGCTGCTCGCCTTTGTTTCCGACGGCCAGCGCAGCGTGCTGCTCTCGAGTCATATTACGTCCGACCTCAATCGCGCTGCCGACCGCGTCATCTGCATCGATAACGGCTCGATTGTGTTTGACCTGCCGCGCGAAGACATTACCGACCGCGCCGGCGTCGCCCACTGCACTCAAGCGCAGGCGTCCGAGCTCATGGCTTGCGTCGAAGGCGCCCGTGCCGCCCACCACGCCTATAGCGTGGACGTGCTCGTGCCCAACCGTCGCGATGTGCTCGAGGCCTTCCCCGAGATTCCCTGCGCCCGGGCAACCATTGATGACTATCTTCGCCTCATGCTGAAAGGGGCTTCGAAATGAAACGCGCCTTTATGTCTGAGCTCGCCATCGTCCGCACGCTTGTCCCGAGCATCGCGGGCGTCGGCCTGTTCATCTTCGTCGTACTGACCCTCGCCAACGCATCGGACGGTGACTCTGGCATGAGTGCCGGCGCCTGCGCGGTCAGCGCCATGTCGCCTATCATGGTCATGAGCTCGCTGGCCGGCTTCGACAATCAAAACGGATGGGAGCGTTATCGGGCAACGCTGCCCCTCTCGCGCAAAGACATTATTTGTGCCCGCTACCTGTGCATCGTTGTCTTCTCGACTGTCATGGCGTGCGCCGCCGCGCTTTTGAGCATCATCGTTCTTCCGCTCTTCAACAGTGCGGGCGTGACTTCAACGGTACAGACCGTCTTTGAGATCGCAATAGCCTCGGCAGCATCGATGCTCATCTCCCTCATGATGGTGTTTTTGGCACAGCCGCTGTTCTTTCGCTTTGGACACATGGAGGCGTTGCGCCTATCCGTTGGCCTGTTTGCCCTGCTCTGGTGCCTTGCCATCGCCACGTTGAGCTCCTCCAACCCCATCAGCAACTGGCTCATGTCGTTTGCCGGAGCGAATCCCGACCCTGCTGTTCTTGGCTGTCTGTGCGCAGGCATCGCCACACTTACCCTCGTGCTATGTGCACTTAGCTGCATCGTCAGCACCAAGGTTTATCGAGTACGCGATCTGTAAGCACGCGAGTCTCGATCCACGAAGGGCGTGATCGCCCCCCCTCCCCGCAAATCCGTGGCAAACGGCATGTCCCCGGCGTGCGCCACCGTACTACTTGCGCAGCGGCTTGGGTAGCGGAATGCCGGCGGCGATAACGGCGGCGATGATCATACAGACGATACCCTTGAGCGGGAAGCACATGAGCAGCAGGCCCACGACCATGACGGGCTGACGCATAACGGCGCCCATCGTCGAGGCGGTGCAGACGGCAACGCAAAAGACCGGATCGGCGCCGGTGAGGATGGCAAGGCCATAGCCCAGACTTACGCCCGAGAAGATAACCGGGAAGAAGTGACCGCCGCGCCAACCAAGGTTGATGAGGGCGGGCGTCAGCATGGCCTTGACCAGACCGGTCGCGATAAGCACACCGGCGGGGATGGTCAGATAGGTCTCCATGAGCACGTCGGCCTGGGTCTCGCCGGCAAACATGGTGTAGGGCAGGACCGTGCCGCAGATGGCGAGCGCCAGACCAGCCAGCATTGCCTTAACGACAGGACGCTCTCCTATGGCACGGGCAAACGCTTCGCTCGCGTGCTCAGAGACAAAGTACAGCCAGCCGCAGATTGTTCCAATCAGCGACAGAGGAATGAGCCAGGTAAGCTCCAGGTTGCCCACCACGGCAGCCTCGAACCTCGGCATACCCATGCCGCCGCCCATAAGCTGGCCGAGCAGCAGGTAGGTGCCCAGGCCGCCGGCAATCGCGATGCCGTAAACCACGGTCTTTTGCGCCTTGGGCAGCCTGATGGTGATCTCGCCGGACGTGGACTCATCGTCGGCGTCTTCGCCCTGGCCGTCGGCGCTACCGGCAAGCGGTGCCACAAAGCCAAAGACGGGCGCGGTAAAGAGCGCCGTCAACGCGGCCTGGGTACCCAGCAGCGTAAGCTCCCTAAACTCGGCGCCAAAGCGACGCATGCGGTCGCCAACCCAGCTGCACAGACCCGCGATAACACCGGTCAGGCCGGCCTCCGGTCCAATACTTCCGCCAAACAGCAGCGGCAGCAACGCCGCGAGCGAAAGCTTGCCCAGGTTGTCATACGGGTAGCGCCCGTCTTGCTTAACCTTAGCCATCACCTGGTTGAGGTCATCGGTCTTGGTGCCCGTAAGCTTTTCGTACAGACCGATCAGCAGGCCGCCCAGCAGGCAGACAAAAAACGGGTACGGCAAAAAGCCAAACGGGCCACTGGCAAGCTCGGGCGAAGCGACGCCCAGCGCGTGCGGAATCTCGGTCCATAGATAGTCGATGCCGTGCTCCATCGCGAAAAAGAACAGCCAGACCGCGGCACCTGCGAACGCACCGGTCACGGCAACGCTAACTAAAAACAGCGCGCGGTTTGTGGGTTTGGCAAGGTTATCCATCGGGTCCTCCCGCGGTCAAAGTCGACATAGTTACGTTTTATTGTAGGGCGGGCACGGCGCGGGCGGGCTAACCATCTGCGCCGCGAACGACACCGTTGGGCGCCGCACGCGCGGCAGGCCCGAGGCCTAGTTGTCGATAATCGATGCGATTTGGTGCAGGTTATCGGCAAAGTAAATCCCCTGCTGGCGCTGCGGGCTCGATAGGCCCTTATCGATCATATGCTCGAGCAACGCCTTGAGGTCGTTGTAGTAGCCCCCGAGGTTGTACAGGATGCACGGCGCATCGAGATGCCCCAACGACACAGCGGACATGACCTCGGCAATCTCCTCGAGCGTACCCGTCCCACCGGGAAAGGCGATGAACGCGTCACCGAGCTCAATCATCTTGGCCTTGCGTTCGGCCATGTCACTCGTCACGATGAGGTCGTCGATACCGTCATGTTGAAACTCGGCCTCGATAAAAAAGCTCGGTTCAACACCCGTCACGTGTCCACCTGCCTCGAGTACGCTATCGGCGAGCGCACCCATCAGACCCGACTTGGACCCGCCATATACCAACGCGTGTCCGTTAGCGCCAATCCAGTCGCCCAGCTCCTGCACCGCGGGCAGAAACGCCGGGTCATTGCCGACGCTGGCACCCAGGTATACCGTGATATTCATATTCAGTCCCCCTCGTCGTGACGCGCGGCGCCCGTTCTAGCGTTGGCGTCGGCGATATTCGCGCACACGGCGCGATAGGTCGGCAAGCTCGTCACGATCGAGCTCTTCCAAATGCTCCAGATCATCCATAAAGCGCGCCATGGTGTCCTTTTGGCGCATCTTGATGAGCGTGTTGCAGTAGTTCACCGCCACGCCCGTGAGCATGGCGATGTAGAAGATGCTGATGACGCTCAAAACGACGGTGATAGCGCGGGCAACCGGCGTCTCGGCCGGGATATCACCGAAGCCGATCGTCGATACGGTCTCAAAGCTAAACCAGA
This sequence comes from uncultured Collinsella sp., assembly GCA_902494945.1. Lineage (GTDB taxonomy): Bacteria > Actinomycetota > Coriobacteriia > Coriobacteriales > Coriobacteriaceae > Collinsella. Next base: position 11,638 of record CABUVF010000007.1, on the reverse strand, counting down.
GGCCGTCGCCAAACGTAAGGGTCGTGGGCTCGGACAGCCAGACGGCCGTCGAGCACAGCAGATAGAAGACGAGAAACAGGCCCGTGATGCGCGCAAAGCCAGCCTGGCGCAACACGTCGGCAAGCGTCCTCAACTTGTTCATCGCGACCCCTTTTCCCAGACGCCCAATCACATTCGCTCGGTATTGTCCCACGCCTCCCCCGCAAACGGAACTAGTCATTGGGGACGTTCTTAAACGACTAGTCAGTTAAGAACGTCCCCAATGACTACCTAACCGTTTAGCGGTGCGGCGGCTGAATGGGCAGGCTGAGCTGGTATCCTTATGCGAAACTGTCTCAACTCGATAGGATTTCATGTGAAACCTTCCGCCGTCCTTCGCTTGGCTCTATATCGCACCCTGGCCGTCGCGCTTGCCGCGCTCGCCATACTGAGCGCCGTCATGCCCGCCCCCGCCTTTGCCGCCGACTCCGACCAGCAGGTCAAGACGGTCCGCGTTGGCTGGCTCGTCAACAACAAAGGCTTCCAGGAAGGCATGCCGGGCGAGCGACTCTCGGGGTGGGGCTACGAGTACCTCCAGACCCTCTCGTATTACACAAAGGGCTGGCAATACGAATACGTTAGCGGCACCTTCTCCGAGCTTATGGACATGCTCGAAGCAGGCGAAATCGACCTCATGCCCAACATCTCGTATTCGGCAGAACGCGAGCAGAAGCTGCTCTTTTCCTCGAACCCCGAGGGCACCGAGCGCTACTACATCTACGCCAGGCCCGACCGCGACGATCTGGCCAAGGGTGACCCCCAGGCGCTCCAAGGCCTCACCATCGGCTGCAACTCTGGCGTTATGCAAACTATCGTCGGCCAGCAGTGGCTCGCCGACGAAGGCGTCACCTGCACCTATAAAGAAATCGACACCGGCAGCGCCCTCTTTGAGGCGCTTGCAGACGGCGAGGTCGACGCCGTCATCATGAACGACACCATTTCGTCGCCCGATGCGTCACCCATGTTCTACGTAGGCTCGAGCGACTACTATTTTGCCGTTCCCAAAAGCCGCCCTGATCTGATGAACGACATCAACGCCGCCATGACGGCAATCGCCCGCGTCAACCCGCGCTATAACGACGAAGTCAAATCGAGCTACTCGGCCCAAAACAGCGGCTCATCATCGCTCGCCGGCACCGAGGCCTCCTGGCTCAAAGCAAACGGCAACACCATCACGATTGGCTATCTTAAAAACCAACTTCCCTATTGCACGCAAAATGACGACGGCGAGATGGAAGGGTCGCTCGCCTCGCTTGCAACGACGCTGCACGACAAGTTTGGCATTACGGTTAAAACGGTCGCGATCTCAAATAACCAGCAAATGCTCAAAGCCCTTTCCAACGGAACCATCGATGTCGCCCTGCCTCTGTTTCGCGACTACTGGCTTGCCGAACAGAAAGGGGTCATTCAGTCAAACCCGATGGGAACGGTTTCCCTAACCGCCATTCACAGCAGCAACAACCTGAACAGCGACCTTAAGAGAATCGCTTGTACACAGGACGCGATCGTCAACCATTCTGCGCTCGAGAGCCTCTTCCCCGACGCAACGATCACCGATTATCCGAATGGCAACGAGGCGCTCGAAGCCCTCAATAAGGGGGAGGCAAGTTGCATCATTGTCCCCAGCACGCGCCTGAAAACCATCCGCGACACCTACAACATCGAGGATTTCCAAACACAGGAGCTCACCGGCACGGCACAGCTATCGTGTTTGATTTCGCGCGGCAAGCCCGAGCTGTTGGGAATCATCAATAAGGGCATCGTCAATGCCGGCGAATCGCTCTCTGCAAGCAGTTATTCCCCCACATCGTACTCGGCGCAAGAATCGGATGCGTTCCGACTTCTCTACCGCAACCGCATCGTCATTGCGGCAGTCGTCATCTGCATTTTGCTCACCGGCATCGTCATCCTTGTCTGGTCGCTTCACCGCGCGCAGAGAGAACAGCAGAAAGCCGATGCCGCCAACGCCGCTAAGACAGCATTCCTCACGCGCATGAGTCACGACATCCGCACGCCGCTCAACGGCATCCTGGGCCTTATCGAAATTGAGGAATTGAGAGAAGGCGACATGCAGGTCGCCCGCGAAAGCCGCGCCAAGGCGCGCGTTGCCGCCAATCACCTGCTGTCGCTGATTAACGACATCCTCGAGATGGGCAGGATCGAGGAGCGCAAAGTGACGCTCGAGCACGAATCATTCAACCTTAAAGAGCTGTGCGACAATGCGCTCGTACTGTGCAAGCTCCGCGCATCGGACCGCGGCATAACCATGCTCGATACCAGCGAGCCCTACGCTGTCGACCAATATATGATCGGCAGCCCCACCCATATTCGGCAGATCCTTGTCAACCTGCTCGACAACAGCATCAAGTACAACAAGCACGGAGGCACCGTCACGTTCTCATCGACCATCAAACCGGTCGACGACGAGCACGCCGTGTTTTGCTTTAGCGTCTCGGATACCGGCATTGGTATGACATCCGAGTTTTTGGCACACATTTACGAGCCGTTTGCCCAGGAAGGCGACGATGCGCGCAGCAAGTTCCAAGGAACCGGCATTGGCATGTCTATCGTCAAATCGCTCATCGATATGATGGGCGGCACGATTGAGATTTCGAGCGAGGTCGGCGTGGGAAGTACGTTCAACGTCCAGATTCCGCTCGATATCGACAAGAACCCTCAGGCAAGAGAAGGTGCGGACAAGCAGGCGATCAGCTGCTCGCTTGCCGGCATGAACGTTCTTTTGGCCGAAGACAACGAGCTCAATGCCGAAATTGCCCAGGCCCTGCTCGAAAGCGAAGGCATCGTCGTAACTCGCGCCGCCGACGGCAAAGAAGCGGTCGAACTATACACTAGTCGTCCCGCCGGCAGCTTCGATGCGATCCTGATGGACATCATGATGCCGGGTATGGATGGCTACGAGGCAACTCGCGCGATTCGTCTGAGCGAGAAGGCCGATGCAGCCGACATCCCCATCATCGCGCTCACCGCCAATGCCTTTGCCGAGGACGCCAAGGCGGCACACGATGCCGGCATGAACGCCCATCTGCCCAAACCGCTCGACTTTAACAAGCTCAAAAGCATGCTCGCCCGCATCAAGCAAAACGGAACTGTTTCGCTATAGTTTGTGCCCAACTGCCATGCACAGTTAGAAAGGAAGCCGACGATGTTTAGACCCTTACGCCGAAAGAAACGTGCCATCACCGACAAGGAGGCGCGCGAGCTGCTGGCCACCTGTAAGCGCGGCGTCTTTGCCGTTAACGGCGATGATGGCTACCCATACGCCATTCCCGTCAACTACTTCTTTGACACCGAGCACGACAAGATTTATTTCCATGGTGCCAAGGCTGGCCACAAGGTCGATTCACTCAAGCGTGACGACAAAGTCTGCTTTACCGTTTACGGCAACGAGTGGTACAAGGACGACGACTGGGCTCCCTACGTTATGAGCACCGTGGTCTTTGGCCGTTGCCGCCTGGTAGATGAGGCCCCCGCGTTCATCGAGGACAAAGTACGCCAGCTCGCGCTTAAGTACTATCCTTCTGCCGAAGAAGTCGAGGAGGAGATCGCCAAAGACATCAAGGGCGTCCAGCTCTACGAGATTTCGATTGAGCATCTTTGCGGTAAGCAGATTCATGAAAAGTAGCGAATGCGGAAAACGCGCTCGCTACCCTCTGCGCCCCATGTGCCCGCGCATTTTGACGGCGTGGGCACATGGGGCAGCACTCGAATCGAGCGCCCCCTATACCCCAAAAACGTAGCGGTCCAGGCGCTCGCACGCCTCCCTTACGCGCGAAAGCGGCAGTGCCAGATTCACGCGAATGTGGCAGGGTCCATGGAATGGACGGCCGTCCTGATAGCCCACGCCCACACGCGCGCCCTCGTCGAGCAGCCACTGAATATCGTGGCCATGATCGCGGCACCACTCGGTGCAGTCCAGGAACACCATATACGTGCCCTGCGGGCGCGAATATGACACGCCCTCAAAATGCTCATCCACGTAATCGCAGAAGTAGTCAATGTTGCCCTGGATGACCTCGTTGAGCTCATCGACCCACTCGGAGCCCTGCGGCTGGTAGGCGCCGATAAGCGCGTGCATCGAAAGGACGTTCATCTCGTTGTAGTGCGTCTTGTTGGACACGGCGCACACGCGGTCGCGCAGCGTCTCGTTGTAGATGATGTGGTAACTGCCGACCAGGCCCGCCAGGTTAAACGTCTTGCTCGGCGCATAGAGGGCAACCGTGCGCATGCGGGCATCCTCGCTCACCGACTGCGTCGGGATATGCTTGTGACCCGGCAGGATGATATCGGACCAAATCTCATCCGAGATCACCACGCAATCGTGCTGGCGATAGATGTCCATGGCACGTTCGCCCTCGTCGCGCTCCCATACTCGGCCGCAGGGATTGTGCGGCGAGCAGAACACCGCGGCATGGATGTGGTTTTGGGCGAGCTTGCGCTCCATGTCCTCAAAGTCCATGCGCCACACGCCCTGGTCGTCGAGTTTAAGCGGGCTGTGGACAATGCGATAGCCCGCGGCCTCGATGGACTTGGTAAAGCCGATGTAGGTGGGACTGTGGACCAGCACCGCATCGCCCGGCTGGACATATGCGCGCAGCGTCGACACGACACCGCCCAGCACACCGTTTTCGTAGCCGATGTGCTCAGGTGCCAGGCCCTCGACGCCATTACGGCGACTCTGCCATTCGATGATGCGGTCGAAGTACTCGGGGCGCGGATCGAAATAGCCAAACATGGGGTGCTGGGCGCGCTGAATGATGTACTCCTGGACCGTGGGCACCGTGGCAAAATTCATGTCCGCTACCCACATGGGGATGCGGTCGAAGCCCTCGTCGGGTGCGCTCGGAGCCATACCGGGAATCTCACCCCAGGAGTCAACGGCGATGGAGTCCATGCCATGGCGGTCGATTAGCGAGCTAAAGTCGTATTTCATGCTGAGCTCCCATGCAAAGTGATTGTTTTGGTAGGCGTTATTGTCCAACAGCGTGAGCGGTTTTGGCGCGGGGTTTGGCGCTTAATTTGACGGGTGCAGACGAATGGCAGGTTAGCCCCGCGCGTCGTTGACGGCGGCTACGGTTAGCTGGGTTTCATCAACCGTAAAAGATATGTCGAGCCCGGCGAAGGCCAGATGATAGACGCGGTTCGGCTCGTGCTTGCTGCCTGCGCGGCGTGGGTCTTGGCGCAGGACCTCGACCAGGCCGGGGAGCTTTGTGGGCGGGACCATATCCTGCAGCGTCTGCGGGAACTCGATGTCAAGCTCTTGCCACGGCGCGTCCTCAATCCAGCCGCCCGTCGCATCCGGGTGACAGTCGGCAAATGGAATGTAGGGCTTAATGTCGTAGATGGGCGTGCCGTCGCGCAGATCGGCCCCCAGCACATGAATGATGGGGCCATCGTCGGTGAGCTCGACACGGCTGAGCTTGACGCAGGTGAGCCCGATGGGATTAGGGCGAAACGGACTGCGTGTGGCAAACACGCCCACACGCTCGGCTCCACCCAGACGCGGCGGGCGCACGGTTTTCGACCATTTTGCGTTGGTGCCGGACCTGTCCTGCGTTTTGGCATCGGCGGCTATGTCCTTAGCCGTGCCGCCGGGCGTTCCGTTTTCGAAGCGCCACAGCAGCCATAGGTGAGAGAAGGAGCCCAGACCCTCAACCGCTGCGTTGGAGGCAAATTCCGGCTCAAAGACGATGCGTCCCTGCAGATGGGGCGCCAAAAAGCTGTTGCGCGGGATGCCGAACTTCTGCGGCAGGTCGGTATGTATGTGTGCGATAGGTTCCATGCCGGTCATTGTACGGCATGGAGGTGTGGGGCGTTGCGCGCAATTCTTCGCCGCGGACTCCTGTCGTGCAACCAACGGTTGCTTGGAAGGGCACCTACTGCCGCGTATGCTTAAGCCATCAACCAGCAGAAAGCAGAAAGGAGCCGTTATGGCCTTTGCAGAAAAGCTCATTGCTGTCCGTCGCGCCCATCACCTTACCCAAGAGCAGCTCGCCGCCAAGCTCTTCGTCACACGCCAAGCCGTCAGCCGTTGGGAACGCGGCGAGGTCACACCGGGTATCGACATGATGAAGCTCATCGCCGCCGTGACCGGCGAGCCCCTGTCTCACCTGCTCGAAATGCCCGAGCACTATTGCCAGAGCTGCGGCATGATACTCACACCCGACGACTGCGGCACCGATGCTGCGGGCACCGCGACCGATCATTACTGCAAGTGGTGCTACGACCACGGCAAGTACACCTACGACACTACGATGGAGGCAATGATCGAGGATTGTGCCCCGCGCCTGGCACAAAACACCGGTATGTCGCTCGACGAAGCTGTCTCGCTCATGGGCGCCGTGCTGCCGCAACTGGAACGCTGGCGCGCCGTGCAAGAAAACGAGGAGCGCTACGGCGCCGAAGCGCGGGCGCGCTATGGCGATGAGGCTATCGATGCAGCAAACGAAACGTTACTGGATATGGATCCTCAGACATGGAACGACATGAAGGAACTTGAACGCGCTATTCTGGGCCAGCTCTCGATTGCCATGAGCGACGGCGAACCGGATGGAAGCGAGGCTCGCAAGCTTGTCGCGATGCATCGTCGCTGGATTGCTCTCAACTGGGGATGCGAGCCCCAAGACGAGGCGTACTTGGGCCTCGCCCACGGCTATCTTGCCGACCAGCGCTTTGTTGACTACTACGACAAGCCCTGCGGCACCGGCGCCACGGCGTTTCTAGTCCAGACGATCGAGTCGTCGTCGGCTCACGCATAGACCGCAGCGGCTTTGGGTATTTCAATCGAAACCTCAACCGATTGGAGACACCATGGCTACTGATCATGAACTCGTGCTCTACGTTATGACTGGCTGCCCGTATTGCATAAAGGTCAAGCGCTTTTTGGCCGATAACGACGTGACCATTCCCGAGCGCAATATCTCGACCGATTCCGATGCCGAGCAGACGCTCATCGCCGTCGGCGGAAAGCGCCAGGTTCCCTGTCTGTTCATTGACGGCGCGCCGCTCTACGAATCGAGCGACATCATCGCATGGGCACAGAAGAATCTGCTCTAGCACTCATTGGGGACGCACTTAAATGAGTAGTCGTTTAAGTGCGTCCCCAACGGCTACCCGATGACACGGCAATCCTATTCCTCGATCTCTTTCCAGCACTGAGGATCGGCTTCGTACATATCGCCTGTGTAACCATACGCCACAGCGGGGCAGCCGCGGCACCAGCCAAAAAGTTCGCATTTGGAGCACTTCTTGAACTTTTTAAAGTCGCGCTTTGCTTCCATCTGCGGCGAAAAGAACAGCTCCTCGAGCGAGTTCTCGGCAACGTTGCCCACCTTGCTCTCCATGCGACGGCATGCATAGACGTCGCCCGTAGGCAGCACCGTCATATGGCCCGTACCGCAATGGCAGCCGTCATAGATCATGCCGGGCTTGGCGCTCGTGGGGATGGTGAACTTGCCCTGCTCCCACAAAAGAAGCGTCCACAGGTGATCTTTGAGCTGGAAGAACGTTTTGCAGCCCGCAGCCTGGTGAAACTCCATACGCTCTTGCGCGGACAGCAGCACGTCGCGATATTCCAGCGGCTCCAGATGGAACTCATCACGCTTTTGGCCCGAGGTGGGGCAGTATCGTCCAAAAGCGAACACGTCGACTTCGAGGCTTGCCACAAGGTCAATGAGCTGCGGCAGCTCGGCGGCATTCATACTCGAAACCGTGTTCATAACGGCAACCCAGATACCCGCGCGCTTAAGGCACCCAATCGCACGCAAGGTCTCGACAAACGAGCCGGGCTTACGGAAGTAATCGTGCGTTTTCTCGAGTCCATCGAGCGAGAGCTGGTATTTGCGGCATCCCAACTCTTTCATGCGGGCGCAGACCTCGTCGGTCAGATGGAACGGATTGCCCATCACGCACCACATAAAACCCCGCTCGTGCAAAAGCTTGGCAAGGCGCCAAAAATCGGGATGGAGTATGGGGTCACCGCCCGTAACGTAAAAGTACGGCTGACGACCGATGCGTTCGCAGAGGGCCTGGGTCTGATCGACGACCTCGGCCATCTGCTCCCACGGCATGCGTTTAAAACCAGCGCAGGCACCGTTGGCGAAGATATAGCAATGTTTGCAACGCTGATCGCATTCATCCGTAATATGCCACTGGAAGGCAAACGCGGGCTTTTGCATCGTGGGACTCCCTTGGTCGATGTTCAAATTGATGACGGTATTGGGCTACAGGCGCTCAACGGCGCCGACGGGGCAATTCTCTTCACAGGCGCCACAGTGCAAGCAGTGCTCAGGCTCTATGCGATACGAGTCACCCGGCTCGATGCACTTCTGCGGACAGCGCTCAAGACAGGTACCGCAACCGATACACGCATCGGAATCAATACGAAAACCCTTAACGGGCGCGGGCGCCATACCCTCGTCTAGGGTAAAGACAGCGCGCTCAATAGGACGAACCCCCAGGTTAAAGTAGTCGAGCACGATGTTTTCGACCTTAAAGATAATGTTGATATCACGCGTATCAGCGGGATAAACGTTGGCAAGATACGGCTGCTCGGCATAAATAACGTCACGCCAGTAAACTTGCTCGGAATCCAAGGCGGGAGTGGCAACGCCGGACATGCGGATCATTTCGTTAAACCGCGTGTGGACGAGCGTTTGGACGCGCCCATCGGCCATAAGCTGGCGGGCCATCTCCTTGCCGCGCGCCGTGAGGAAGTAGATGGCGCGGGACTCGTAATGTACAGCGCTCACGCAGCGAATTTGCGGCGCGCCATTTTCGTCCACAGTTGCCAGCGAGAGCGTCCCGGCAAGCTGCATCTTCTTGAGACAAATCTGAGCATCCATTACGAGTCCCCTCCTAGCGATTGCCTACTGAGCGTCCGCAGCGCCGCAAGCGGTGCCGCAGGCCGGAGCAGCCTTGGGATCGGCGGAGCCGCAAGCAGGGGCGGCCGCGGGGTCGGCAGAGCCGCAAGCGGTGCCGCAGGCAGGCGCGGCCTTGGGATCGGCGGAGCCGCAGGCAGGGGCGGGATCGGCGGTACCGCAAGAAGCGAAGGCGGCGACGTTCTCGAGATTCTCGGACATGGCAATTCCTTTCGATTGGGGGCGGCTGGGCGAAGCCGCCCGGACGTAGACGCTTTTGCGCCTAAGCACATCATGCGAGGAATGCACCCCACCCAAAAGAAGGCACTAATCTATTAGCCAGTTACCAAAAAGTAAGTTGTAGCCGCGGGCGCCAGCAGCTGCGATAATGCAAGCAACCTACCCGATTGCGAGGTTACCATGCTCACCAAAGAAGAACTGCCCCCCTGCCCCGTCGCCACGTGTTTTCAGCTCTTTGGCAACAAGTGGAAAATCTATATCATCCAGCAGCTCATTGAGCAGCCCCTGGGCTTCAACGCGCTACATCGCTCTATTCCCGGCATCAGTCAAAAGGTGCTCTCGTCAAACCTAAAGGAAATGGATGCCGCGGGACTTATCACGCGCACCGTCATTCCCGAAACGCCCATCCGTACCGAATACGCGCTGAGCGAGCTGGGTCAAAGCCTTATGCCCATCATCGATTCTCTTGTGGAATGGGGCACCGACTACCAGCAGCTTGTGCGAAGCTCCTAGCAGCTACGGGCTTTTGCAAATTGAGCGCCGTGGGGCATACCGCTCCACGGCGCTTACCTTTTTGTGCCTTCTTTTGAAGAAGCGGTCCGGGTTGCACACTGCTGTCAAACACGCCCAACTCAATTGGACAGGAGGTCGGTCATGAATCAAGCCGAGCGTCGTATTTGGCTTATCGACGCATTGCTCAACGCGCGACCGGACGGGCGCGGTGTTGCTGTTCCCGCCGGAGCCAGCGAGCAGCGCGATTTGCTCAGGGCCCTCATGAACGTGCGGCCGCCCGAAGCGCTCGCGGCAGAGGTGCTCAACGTCCAGGATGCCTACCTGCAGCGGCGGCTTGTCGAGCGTGGCGGAGCGACCGATGCCCGCACGCTCCCCTACCGAAATCGCATTGCCGTCTGGCGTGGCGACATCACGTTGCTTAAGGCCGACGCCATCGTCAACGCCGCCAACAGCCAAATGCTCGGCTGTTTTGTGCCGGGACACCGCTGCATCGACAATGCCATCCACACATACGCCGGCATGCAGCTACGCCTAATATGCGCCGGCCTCATGTGCAAACAAGGGCACGAGGAACCGACCGCATGCGTCAAGGTCACGCCAGCCTTTAACCTGCCCAGCAGCCATATCTTCCACACCGTCGGTCCCATCGTGCCCAACCATAAGCCTGGCCCGCGCGAGGAACTGCTACTGCGCCGTTGCTACACCAGCTGCCTGGAAGAAGCGACGAGCCGAAAGCTCGACACGCTTGCCTTCTGCTGCATTTCGACGGGCGTCTTTGGCTATCCCCAACAAGCCGCCGCGCGCGTTGCCATCGATGCCGTTCGTCATCATCTAGACCATAACGACCCCAACCTTAAGGTGATCTTCAATGTTTTTCTCGCGTCTGACGAGTCAATCTACCGCGACCTTCTCCAAGCAGATCGCTAAGCTCCAAGCCGCACTCGATGCATCCGACGCCGTGATAATCGGCGCCGGCGCGGGTCTTTCCACCGCGGCTGGCTACGCCTACGCGGGAGAGCGCTTCGAGAAACTCTTTGGCGACTTCGCCGCACGCTACGGCTTTACCGACATGTACTCCGGCGGTTTCTACCCCTATGAATCCCTCGAGGAATACTGGGCATTTTGGAGCCGCTATATCATGTGCAACCGATATGACCCCATACCCAAGCCCATCTACGAACAGCTTTTGGGCCTGCTGCGCGACCGAGATTACTTTGTGCTGACCACAAACGTAGACCATTGCTTCCAACGCGCCGGTTTCGATAAACAGCGACTCTTTTACACGCAGGGCGATTATGGTCTATTCCAGTGCAGCAAGCCCTGCTGTCAGGAAACTTGGGACAACGAAGAGCTCGTACATTACATGGTCGCCGCCCAAAAAGACCTGCGCATTCCGTCTGCGCTAGTGCCCCGTTGCCCCCATTGTGGCTCCCCGCTCACGATGAACCTGCGCGCCGACAACACGTTTGTGCAGGATAAGGGCTGGTGTGCCGCGGCCGACCGTTACCAAGATTTCCTGCGCCGCCACAGCAATATGCGCGTTCTGTTCTTGGAGCTTGGCGTGGGCGGCAACACGCCCGTCATCATCAAGTACCCGTTTTGGCAGATGACCGCCAAAAACGAGCGCGCAACGTACACATGCGTCAATTTTGGCGAGGCAGTCGCTCCGGCAGAAATCGCCGATCGCAGCATCCTGATTGACGCCGACGCAGGGCGTGTGCTGGACGCACTTGCCGTCCAAGCCGTCAGATAGCAAAGACAATACTGTCTCATAAACATGTACGTCAGCATCCAAAGTCGGCATTTTTTGACATCTTTGGATGCTGGCATACAGCTTTTGCAACATAGTCGTTGGGTGTTCCTATAGTTTTGTCAACCGTCGGGGCTACTCCCGGTAGGGCACCCGGTCGCGCATCACGGCGTATATCGCCCTGAGCCGCTTCCTCGCGACGGCCTTGAGCGCCCGCCCG
>CABUVF010000006.1 GCA_902494945.1 uncultured Collinsella sp. | reverse complement strand
TAGCCGAAACGCACCGAGCAGACTGAAGCCCACCGGCCTAATGGCTTGGCGTCAGCATGCCGCGATCCGGTCGCACGGAGAGCATTTCCCAGTTGACAAAACTATAGGAACACCCCCCTGTTTGTTGAGCTGCCGATTTTTGTGCTGGGCGGTCTGGTCTTGCTAGAACCGCGCGACCTGGTGCGTGAGCAGACCTGTCGGAACTTGCGGCGCGGCGCCGCTGACCTGCGCGGCGGGGAAGAGCACGGCAACGGTAAAGTTGAACGGCTCCTTGCCGGTGTACGTTCCGGCGGCACGGGCCTCATCGGCCAGCAGCTGCGACGCCCCGGTCAGAGCGGCGGCGTAGGCGGGGTCGTCGGTCAGCGCCGGCTCCGGTGCTTGGTCGAGCATAGCGCGGATGGCCCCGACGGCGTCCTCGCGCTTGACCTCCCACACGTGGTGCGTAATGCCCGCAGGATCGGTGACGGCGTAGAGCGAGGCGCCCTCTTTGGCAGCGCCCAGGATGATATCCATGACGGGCGAGGCCTCGTAGGCGAGCGACACGGGGCGCGGCTGCACCTTGAGCTCGGCGATCGCGCGCGCGGCGGCGGCCACGTCGGCGCTGGCATCGCCCTTGTCGCCCGCAAGTACACTCGTCGGGCAGATCGCCACGACACCCGTCACACGTCCCGGCTCGCCCGAGCATTCGTACACGTAATACGCCGCGCCTGGATCCTTGAGCATTAGGCCGTCAGCAATGGCGCCGCGCAGGGCGTCGTTGCCGCTCAGGATACCGCCCATCGCAGGCAGCGCCTCGAGCACACGGTCCTGAGCCGGGCGGATGCAGGGAAACGGAAGTGCTTTCATGGGCGGTCCTAACGCACGAGTCGGTTTGTTCGCGGCTTATTATGCCCCAACTTGGCCGCTTGCGTCCCAGAGCGTGTTATCGGCAAGCGCGATGAGCACGTTTTGGCAGCGAACGATATCGGCATGGGGCACATACTCGTTGGGCTTGTGCGCGAGCGCCAACGAGCCGGGGCCGTAGCTCATACAATTGCGGTTGCCTGTCTTGCCGGCAATGACGGCGGTATCGGTGTAGCCGGTAAAGAAGCCGACGGTCGTGTCCGCGTCCGTTACGTCATCGGCGGCACGCTTGAGCGCTGCTAGAAGGGGAGAGTTCGGGTCGCGCTCGATGGCGGGGCGGTCGCCCGGCACTGTGTAGCTGCCATGGCAACCGGGAACGGCGGCTTCGGCGACGGCGATGGCATGCTCGACCATATTGATTGCGGCGGCCGTATCGGTCGGCGGGGTCAGGCGCATGTCGACCCAGACTTTGGCGCGGTCGGGTACGACGTAGGGGCGATATCCGCCCTCGATTTGGCCAAACGTGATGGTCGAAGGCCCCAGCTCATCGTGCGCGGGCAGCGCCGCAAACGCGCGACGAAGCGAACACACGACCTCGGCCATGGCGGCAACGGCATCCGCGCCCTTCCAAGGCTGGCTCGCATGCGCCGTCACGCCAGCCATTTCAATCTCGAACCACGTACGCCCCTTGTGCGCCACCTGGATCTGTCCGTCGGTGGGCTCGGTGTCCAGCACCCATTCGCGCGAGCTGACCCAGCCAGCATCGATCGCGGCCTCTGAGCCGCGCATGAAGTCTTCCTCGTCGACCGAGCAGATGAGCGAAAAGCCGCGGCGTGGCAGCGCGCCATCCGCCGCCACGCGCTCGAGCGTATGGACCAGTGCGGCAATGGCGCAGGCCAGGCCACCCTTCATATCGCAGGCACCGCGGCCATAGAGTTTATCGTCGCGCACAACCGCCCCAAGCGGTGCGATGTCTGCGTCCCAGCCATCGCCCAAGGTGACGGTATCCATGTGACAGATGTAGACGAGTCGGGCCTCGTCGCTTACGGCCGGCACGGTAATCATAAGGTTGCGGCGCCCGGGGAGTACTTCGAGCTCCTCAATCTGCACGGCATCGAGCGCAGGACTATCAAGCTGCGTCAGCTGCTGCTCAATGAGCCTCTTAATGAAGTGCTCGATCTCGTCCTCATACGCGCCCGGGTCTGAGCTGTCGATCCGCACGAGCTCCTGCGTAAGCCGCCAGGCAAAGTCCTCATCAACCATATGCAACCTCACAATCAGTTTGCTTTCCAAACCGATTGTAAGCCTCCTGAGAGATCCGCGACGTGGGCGTGGCAGTATTTACCGTTCGCAGGCCGAGCCAGCGCGTTTGCCGTCCGAGCGGGTTTACAAACGGCGCGGTGGGTACGTAGCCTTTATGGACGACATGCTGTGCGACATATCTGCCTTTCGGTATCACCGGATACCTCCACAGGTTTTGGCGATAATGCCGGACCTGCCCGATTCTGCGGACGATCCGCGCAGGGAGCGCCTTTGCGAGCATCCGCTCGTCGCGCATTTCCTGGGCACCCCGTTACACGTTTTGGCGCAGGGCGGCTGCGGGCGTAAGGGCGATCGCATTGTCAGGCATGTTTGGAACGGGGAGAGGCCGTTTGATTCCATGCGACAGACAGAGTTTGGCCTCGATGTCGCGTCCCCGCTCTTTACCCTGCTGACCCTGGCTTCCTCGGTCTCAAACGAGCGTCTAATCATGTGCATGTATGAGATGTGCGGCACCTTTGCCGTGTGCAAGATTGCGCCTCAGGTAAAGTCGGCACTTGAGCAGGCATATGGGAGCCGATGGAGTGACGCACGGTCGGGCTGGGAAAACGTAAAGGATGTCTCGGGGAATCCAACGGACTTGTGGAAACGACCTCCCTTGATCGAGCTCTCTGAGCTTATTGAGTTCGTCGATAAGGTCCGGGGGCTCCGCGGCGCTAAATCGTTCATACGAGCCGCGAAATGCATTACGGGGGTGGCAGCATCGCCGCTCGAGGTCCAGGCTTCGATGCTGTTTGGCCTTACGAGGTTGCGCGGCGGCGAAGGGCTGAGCCTTACCAATAACGTTGAGATTCGTATGACGCGCAGCGCCCGCCTGATTTCGGGGCTTGATAGGCGCTATGCCGATATCCTGCTGGCAAATAAGGACGGCAGCCGAGAGTGTCTGGTTGAATGCCAAGGTAAAGCCATTCACGGATCCATTGAATACAAGATCTCGGACTCCGATCGAACGACGGCCTTGCAAGCCATGGGATATCCCGTCGTTCTGATGACCTATGGTCAGCTGGCCGACTTCGATGCCTTCCGCGTGGTGATGGAGCTCATCATGTCCTATCTCGATGTGCCGCTGAAAGACAAGACGCCGCGACAGCAGGAGCTCGAACGGCGGCTTCGTGAGGAGATTTTTATCGATTGGGCGGGAATGTAGCCGCGCGGGCGGAAAATGGTCGCGCGGACTAGAGTTTTGGTCGCAAAATACTTATATTTTGCCTTGGAAGGGCCTTAAAAATGCTACCTAGAATAAGTTGTTTCGGAAAATGGACAGTCAACTTACATTCGGCACATAGAGACCGATTTTTACCTACTAAAGTCCCTGATAAAGCTGTTTATCAAAGCGGGTGTGCTTAGCGACTGGAGCCTCACTATCGATTATCTGAAAAAACTTGTTCTGGGTATCATTTTAAAGTCGTCCGGAGCAACAAAATCGCCCCCCGTTTCGTGAAAACGGGGGGGGGCGAATGGGCTTCGTGGTCTGTCTGGCAGGCTTGGCACCGGCGCTATTTAATCACGCGCACGCGATACATCGACGGAATCTGCTTGAGCGCCTCGATCGTGCTGCCGTCCAGGTGCGCATCGGTGTCGAACATGGTGTAGGCGTTCTCGCCAGCGGACTCGTTGGTCATGCGCTGCACGTTGGCGTTGTCCTTGGCGAGAATGGCCGTGATCTGGCCGATCATGTTGGGCACGTTGGCATGCAGGCAGGCAATGCGGCTTGCGGCGCGCGCCTTGCCCATGCTGCAGGCGGGGTAGTTGACGCTGTGCGCGATGTTGCCGTTTTCCAGGTAATCCTTGAGCTCGCTGATGGCCATGTCGGCGCAGTTGGCCTCGGCCTCGCCGGTGCCGGCGCCCGAATGCGTGGTGATAAACGTGTTGGGCATCTTGACGGTCTTGGGCGTGGCAAAGTCGCAGCTAAACCAGCTGAGCTTGCCCGCGCGCAGGGCGGCGTCGACGGCGTCCTCGTCAATGATGGTCTCGCGCGCGTAGTTGATGAGCACGGCGTCGGGCGCCAGCAGGTTAATCTGCTCGGTGCTGATCATACCGATGGTGTCGGCCTTGCTGGGCACGTGCACGGTGAGGTAGTCGCAGCCGCGGCACAGATCCTCGAGCGTGCCCACGCGCTGCACCTCGCGGCTCAGCACCCACGCGTGCTCGACGGAAATGAACGGGTCGTAGCCGTAGACGTCCATGCCCAGATCGACACAGGCGTTGGCGACCTTGGAGCCCACGTTGCCCAGGCCGATGACGCCAATGCGCTTGCCCTTGAGCTCGCGACCCACAAAGGCCTTCTTGGCCTTCTCGGCGTCGACTTGGATATCGGGGTCGTCGGCGTTGTCGCGCACCCAGTTCATCGACTGCACCACGCCGCGGCTCGAAAGCACCAGCATGCCCAGGACGAGCTCCTTGACGGCGTTGCTGTTGGCGCCGGGGGAGTTAAAGACAACGACGCCCTTCTTGGCGTACTCCTCGACGGGAATGTTGTTGACGCCGGCGCCGCAGCGGGCGATGGCGCGAATGCCCTCGGGCAGCTCGTAGCCGTGCAGGTCGGTCGAGCGCATCAGGATGGCGTCGGCCTCCTCGGCGGTGCTTACAAACTCGTAGCCCTCGCCAAACTCGACTTTGCCGTCTTTAGTGATGTCGTCGATGGTCTTAATCTTACGCATGGAAAAACTCCTTAGCAGGTTTTGATCTAAGCAGGGTGGTTTGAAGTGGCTGGTCGGCCCGCGGGTTGCGGGCTAGTTAGATCGCGGACTCAAACTATGCTGCGCTTCGAAGTCCTTCATGTACGTGGCCAGTGCCTGCACGTCTTCCATGGTGACGGCGTTGTACACGCTGGCGCGCATGCCGCCCACCAGGCGATGACCCTTGACGTTTTGGATCTGGTGCTCTGCCGCGCCCGCAACGAAGGCCGCGTCGAGTTCGGCATCGCCGGTACGGAAGGTGACGTTGGCGATGGAGCGGCTATCGGCCTGCGCGGTGCCATGGAACAGCTCGCTGAGCTCGAGTAGATCATAGAGCAGATTGGCCTTGGCCCAGTTTCGCTCGGCCATGGCGGCAAGTCCGCCGGTCTGCTCAACCCAACGGAACACCTTGCCGCATACGTAGATGCCAAAGGTGTTAGGCGTGTTGAGCATGGAGCCCTTGGCGGCTTGGGTCTTAAGGTCCATGTACTGCGGCGTCTGCGCATAGGCCGGGCCTTCGGCGATAAGGTCGTCGCGCACGATGACCACGGTCACGCCCGCGGCGCCGGCGTTTTTCTGCGCGCCGGCGTAGATGAGCCCGTAGCGCTCAACGTCGAGCGGCTGCGACAGAAAGCAGCTCGAGACATCGGCGACCAGCGGCACGTCGCCGCAATTGGGCAGCTCGTGGTACATGGTGCCAAAGATGGTGTTGTTCTGGCAGATGTAGACGTAGTCGAGCCCGTCGCCCGCAGCCTCGGCGGCAATACGCGCGTTGATGTCGGCCATGTCGGGGATGCGGTCGAAGTTGGTGTCTTCGGAGCTCGCGAGCAGCACGGCCTCGCCGTACTTGGCGGCCTCCTTGTACGCCTTGTTGGCAAAGTTGCCGGTCACGACGTAGCCGGCGCGGCCGCGGCGCATGAGGTTCATCGGGATGCCCGCAAACTGCAGCGTGGCGCCGCCCTGCAAAAACAGGACGCGGTAGTTGTCGGGGATGCGCAGCAGGTGACGCAGGGTTGTCTCGGCGTCATCGATGATCTGCTGGTACATGCTAGATCGATGGCTCATCTCGAGCACGGACATGCCGCAACCGCGGTAGTCCATCATCTCGTCGGCGATCTCGGCGAGCACGCTTGTGGGCAGTGCGGCCGGGCCAGCTGAGAAGTTGTGCACACGTGCCATCTTCTAGTTCCCCCTCGTAGTCGTTTGAACGTTCGGGATACTTTAGCACAGTGGAGCGCCAGGCGCGACCGCATCTCGGTAAAACTCGACTGCGCCGCTATGATTTACAGGATGGTTACATGGGAGAGGGTTGTCTCGAGGCTCGCATCTGATCTGCTTCGGCCTTCATTCTATGTTGAGTGTAGCGGAGGGTGGGGACAGATTCACAAGTGCGGTTGTCTAGTAAGTGTGATTTGGGGCGACCTCGTCAAAGCTTCTGAGCTGCGAAAATGACCGTTAACCGGATTTAATTTTGTTGCTCAACATTTGACACTCTGGGCGTGGTAACTTTTTTACCAACAGGTATGATTATTGTCATGTGCGCCGCACCTGCCTGCCGGGTTGCGGCGCACTTGTGACAGCCTTTGACACCCTTGGAGCGTGTACTGTGGATATAACCACAAAAAGCGTTCGGGGGGGGGGTGCTCACCCGCGAGCAATTCCTCCCGCATGAGATGCGCATCGTCGCTGCCCTTCGTATGCAGGGCGCAAGCGACGAGCAGGTCATTGTACGCGTAAAGAGCGAGAACCTCTTTCAATATCCCACGGAGCGCATGGTCGCCAACCGCGCAACCGTGTGCCTTCGACGCCTCGACGCCATGGTGCCCACGGACGCCGCATGCGCCGTGCGTGGCATCGACTCCAATATCGCCGTCGAGGCTGTGTCATCCCTAACCAGGCTCATGGCATCCGGCACTCCCACGCAGGCGGACCAGGCCATCTTCTACAGCATGATCTGCCGCTACGATATCGTGCGCGAGCTCGTGCTCGTCGAGGTAGGGGAGCGCCTACAAAACTTCGATTATGCCTTTACGGCGGTTGACCTCAATGCCTTTATGACACGCTTTACCACGGAGTATCCGGACGCGGCCCGCTGGACTGAGGCCACGGTCAAGCGCATTAAGGGCTCGCTCCGCCAGACGCTCCGCCATGCCGGCCTTATCGGCGAGGGCCAGGGCCCGGAGTCCGAGCGTCTGTCACCACTCTTCCTCGATTCCGATGTCGAGCGAGCCTTGGTTCTGCTGGGCGAGCAGTCGCTTATCGCGGCCCTTACCGGCAGGGTGGTGATGTAGCGTGGCTCCTGTCAACAGCGCCGCCGAACCTGCTATCACCCCGGCGACCGATCTCACCACCAATATCGGCATCCATTCCCGTAAGAGCGTCGTGGCGGCGCATGTCCGCTCTCAGCACGCCTGTCAGGAATTTGAGCGCCGCGCGCAGCTTCTGCGCGAATGCCTGTGCAGCGAGGACTTTTTGGCTAACAAGGGCATAGGCAATGAGATCGGCTTCCACACCTTTTGCTATGACCCCGCGCTGGAGTTTGAGGCGCGTGCATTATTTGACACCCTTTCACGCGATGCCGAGGCCGACAAGCTTCCGTGCACGCTCAAGGTCGTGAACCTCTACGACGCCGTGCTGGCAATTCTCGAAAAGCGCCGTGTCCTTAAGGCCATCCCACGCCAAGAGGAGCGCCGCGGTACCCAGCGCGTGCTCGAGGACGTGGCCAAGTTCGCCTCGCCCGAGAAAGTCGCCGCGTACATCCTTGAGCAGACCGAGCCGCACGCGCCTGGAGACGTCGTTCTCCTCACCGGCGCGGGCGAGGTCTTCCCATTCTTTCGCATGCACACGCTTCTCCATTGCATGCTTGCGGATTTTGATGAGGTGCCTGTGGTCGCCGCCTATCCGGGTAGTTTCAACGGCTCTTCTTTCCAGCTCTTTAACCGTCTGCCGGCCGACAACTACTACCGCGCCATCGATATCTCGTAAGCACGGCTCCCCGCAGGCAAGTCCCTGCCGCCGGTAACAACCCTTTGCCACAACGTTCCCAAACCCAAAGGAGCACCCATGGACAACACGATCATTCGCGACCTCTTTGCAAAAGACATCAACCGCTCCATCAACGGCGTGGTCAAGGTCCAGGATTCAAAAGATGGGTCCATCCGCCAGGAGCTTGACGAGTACGTGGTGACGCGCGAGTTGCAGAGGCACTTTGCCACGTTCTTCAAGGCCTACGGCGATGCCATCGATGCGCGCACCGACAAGATCGGCGTGTGGATCAGTGGTTTCTTCGGTTCCGGTAAATCGCACTTCCTCAAGATGCTGAGCTACCTGCTCGAGAATCGCCAGATCGGCGGCAAGAGCGCCATCCGCTACTTTGACGGCAAGATCGTCGACCCCATGGTCGCGGCTGCCATGGAGCGCGCCTGCTCGGTGCCCACGCAGGCCATCCTCTTTAACATCGATAGCAAGGCGGGTCAGTGGAAGCAGGGCGATACGGCTCCCACGGCGCTGCTTCGCGGCTTTGAGCGCATGTTCTACGAGGCGCGCGGCTTCTACGGCGAGGACCTCAAGCTTGCAAAGCTCGAGGACTACATCGATTCCCTGGGCAAGACCCAGGAGTTCCGCGAGGCCTTTGAGCGCGTCAACGGCGAGTCCTGGCTCCAGGCCCGCGACACCTACAGCTACTTTGAGGACGACGTCGTCGAGGTGCTGCAGAGCGTGCTCGGCATGAGCGAAAAGGCCGCATGGAACTGGCTCGAGGGTTCTGAGGACGAGGTTTTGGCCCCCGATGTCTTTGCCAAAAAGGTCAAGGATTACGTGGACGCTCAGGCAGCGGCCCACGGTGGCAACTTCCGTTTGCTCTTTATGGTCGACGAGGTGGGTCAGTTTATTACAAACGACCAGGACCCAAGCCTTATGCTGAGCCTTCAGACCATCGTCGAGGAGCTGGGTGCCGCCTGCGGTGGCCGCGTGTGGGTAATGGTTACGAGCCAGGAGGCCATCGACAACCTGAGCCTGCCCGTGGGCAACGACTTTTCAAAGATCCAGGGCCGTTTCAATACCCGCCTTTCGCTCTCCAGCTCCAGCGTGGACGAGGTCATCCAGCGCCGTGTGCTCGAGAAGACCGCGCCGGCGGCCGATATGCTTGCACGGGTCTACGAGCAAGACGCCGCCGTCCTCAAAAACAACTTTACCTTTGAGGGGGGCTCGCGCTCCGACCTTGCCGGCTTCGCCAACTCCAAGGATTTTGTGGCCAGCTACCCGTTTGTGGGCTACCAGTTTAAGCTTCTGCCCGACGTGATGACCGAGGTACGCAAGCATGGTGTTAAGGCCAAGCACATGTCCACGGGCGAGCGCTCCATGCTGAGCGCGTTTCAGGAGAGCGCTCAGGCCATCCAGCATGACCAGACTGGTGCACTCGTGCCGTTCTGGCGCTTCTTCGACACAATCTCCAAGGATTTGGAGCATGGCATCATTCAGGTCGTCGTCTGTGCGGAGCGCGCGGCTGAAAACGCAGAGGGTCTTGAGAGCTACGATGTCCGGGTGCTTAAGCTCCTGTACTTGATCCGCTACATCGGCTACGTCAAGGCCACGGTCGAGAACATCTCCATCCTTATGATTGATAGCCTGGACGTGGACAAGCGCGCCCTTAAGGACCGCGTCAAGGAATCTCTCGCCCGCTTGGAGCGCGAGAACTACGTGGCACGCCAGGGCGATACCTATAGCTTCCTCACCGACGAGGAGCAGGAGATAGCGCAGGAGATCGCACGCACCCCGATCGACAACGCGCAGGTGATCGAGTCTATCAAAAAGCGCCTGTTCGACAGCATCTACACCGCGCGCAAGCTCAATCGCGGGGCCAACGACTTCCCGTTTGACCGCTATGTGGACGGCTCAATCCACGGTACCAGCATGGGCGGCATGGAGCTTTACGTGGCGACTATGGCGAGCGACCTGGGCCGTGCGGACGATACCGAGCTGGCTTTGGCTTCTTCGGGCAAAGCCATCGTGGCCTTGAGTGACGAGGCGGATTATTGGGAGACGCTCGTCAGGGCCGCCAAGATCCGCAAGTACGCCAAGACGCGAAATCTCCAGGAGCTTCAGCTGAGTACGCGCCAGATCGTCGAGTCCAAGATGCGCGAGGCGGCCTATAACGAGAAGGAGGCCGATACCCTTTTGAGCGAGGCCGTGCTCCATGCACGTTGTGCAGTCAACGGCCGCATGGTTGAGGTCCGCGCGACCAAGCCCGCCCAGGTCTTTGAGCAGGTGCTGGCGCAGCTGTGCGATGTAGTCTTTGAAAAGGCCGACTATATCGGCGCGCCGGTCACGAGCGATTCCGATATCCGCTCCACTCTGGCGGGCAACGTCCAGGCGGGGCTCGCTGGCATGGACGCGGGCAACACGCGTGCGCTCAAGGAGGTCGAGGACTACCTCAAAGTTCAGCACCAGCGCCACCTGGATACCGCTATGGGCGATATCCAGCGCCAGTACCAGCAAAGGCCCTTTGGCTGGCGCGAGGTCGATATCGCAAATGTGGTGGCGCAGCTTGTGGTGGAGCAGCGCGCGCAGGTGCTGTTTGGCGGTCAGACGGTTCAAGCTAACGACAGCCGCATGGTAGCACTCCTGCGCAAGGATGCCGATAAGGCCCAGGTGCGCTTGCGCGTGCGCATGAACGACCGTTTGCTGAGCGGTGCGGGTGAGCTCATGCGCGACCTGTTTGATCTCAAGACCGTGCCCTCCAACGAGGATAAGCTCGTGGCCGAGCTCAAGGAGCGCCTTGAGGACTTGCGTGAGGTGTGCGTCGCCATGGCACGCGACTACTACACGGGCATCAAGCCGGCCTACCCGTATCCCGGTGAGGGCGAGTGCGAGAAGATGCGCTCGGAGGTGGCCGACGTCCTTAAGGACCAGAACGAGGCCGAGGCGTTCTTGACTACGTTTACCAAGCATGAGGACCGCCTGCTCGATGCCAAGGAAGACTTTGACAGGGTGGTTGAGTTCTTCGGGTCCAACCAACGAACAGCGTTTGACCACGCCAAGGATTTCTTGAGCCGCACCGAGGGTATCGAGTATGCCTCCGATGACATTCCCGACGCGGTGAAGAACGTGGCAAAGGTGCGCGAGATCCTCAAAGATCCCAAGCCCTACGGCCATATTAAAGACCTGCAGCCGCTTATGGATCCCGTCGAGGACGACATGAAAAAGCTGTTGGGCATCCGCCGCAATGAGTTTTTGTGTCGCATCGAGAGCGATCTGCAAGACCTGCGGGCGCAGGCCGAGAGCCAAAAGGGCTTTGTCAATCAGGCCAAGGATGCCATAGCAGGCGCCGGCACCAAATACGAGTCGTTCAAAAACCGTGCCCACAGCGCTCAAAGTCTCAACGAACTGAGCGTTGTTGCAACTAACTGGGGCGACTGGCTCAGTGTGGCAGCCAATGAGATGTACGACGCTGTGGATGAGGCTCGCGCGCGTATGGACAACGAGCACCGCACCACCGAGGTCACGAGTACGGGTGAGGTGGTCAAGAAGGTCTCCAGCAAGGGAGCCGCGTTGTCTGCGTCCGCGCCCACGCCTACACCCGTGCCCCAGCGCAAGATTAAGACCGTGCGCCGCGCCGATCTGGCCAAGCCGAGTCGTCTCTTGTCCGCAGAGGACGTGGAGCACTACGTGGACGACCTGCGCTCTCGCCTTATGCAGGCGCTCGCTGCAAACGACGAGATCCGTATCAACTAACCCGCGGAGCCATCGGTGCCAAAGCGCGCACCGGTGGTTTATGGCGTTTAGAAAGGCTCATCAACCATGAACGATTCTGCTCTTAAGAGTTTCTGCACCTGGGCCCGTACGGAGCTCATCAAAGGCGTGGAGGCGCAGATGGTGCGCTACGGCATCACCGAACCTGCACCCGCGCCCGTTGGCTCCGAGACCGTCAACGGCCTGCCCCTAAGTCCGGCTGAGATTGAGCAACGCGACGAACTACTGCGCATGCAGGCAGAGGTGGGTCACGAGGCGCTGCGCGACCGTGCGGCCTACACCTGGTTCAACCGCATCGTGGCCATTCGCTTCATGGATGCACGCGGATGGCTTCCCAGCCGTATGCGCATGCTAAGTCGTGCGGACGGCAGCCATGGCAGCGAGGCCGTGGAGAACGCACTGGATGTGGAGATAACGACGGCCGATACCGATCGCATAGCCGAGCTCAAAATGGCGGGCTTGGATGAACCGTTGTGGCGCTACCTGTTTGTTGCTCAGTGCGAGGAGCTTGCCGATTGCCTGCCAGGCGTCTTTGATCGCGTAGGCGGAGCCATGGAGTTGCTGTTGCCCCAGGGCCTCATGATGGCCGACGGCGTGGTGGGCAAACTCAATGTTGTCCTCACTGACGAGGACTGGCGCGAGGGCGTGACCGTTCTGGGCTGGATGTATCAGTACTACAACGCTGACGTTAAAGACGAGTTCTTCAAGTCCAAGCGCAAGGCCGCAGCGGCGGACATCGCTCCCGCCACTCAGCTCTTCACCCCCGAGTGGATCGTGCGCTATATGGTCGAGAACTCGCTCGGCCGTCTGTGGATGCTCAACAATCCGGGGAGTTCGCTACGCGAGCGCATGAAATACTACATCGAGCCCGATGCTGAGCACGAGGACTTCATCCGCATTTCGAGTCCCGAGGAGATAACCCTCTGCGACCCCGCATGCGGCTCGGGCCATATCTTGGTCTATGCGTTTGAGCTGCTCTTTCATATGTACGAGGAGCGCGGCTATCGTGAGCGCGAGATTCCCGAGCTCATTCTTACTAAAAACCTTGCAGGTATGGAAATCGATTCCCGCGCGGCACAGATCGCGGAGCTGGCGCTTGCCATGTGCGCCCGCGAGCACGACCGTCGCTTCTTTAGGCGTGGCGTTCGCGCCGACGTTACCGTGCTCTCGAGCATCCCGCTTGGGGAGGACGAGCTGCCGGGTAACAAGAAGCTCGCCGAGGAGCTGAGTCATTTGGGCGAGATCGGTTCGCTGCTCAATCCGACAGATGCCGAGATCGAGAAGCTCAAAGCGGCTGCGGCCGACTGCGCGGGCGACCTTTTTGCCGCCGCGACCAAGGACAAGCTTGAGAGCGCGGTCGCAATCTGCGAGAAGCTATCACGTCGCTTCACTTGCACCGTGGCAAATCCCCCGTACATGGGTAGCAGCAGCTTCAACCCCTTTATGAGTAAGTGGGTCAAGAAGAACTACCCCGACACGAAGAGCGATCTCTGCACGTGCTTTATCGAGCGAATTATTGATTTTGCGAGCGCTAAGGGTACGGTATCTCTGGTTACCTCTGATACGTGTATGTATCTCTCGTCTTTCGAGCGTATGCGCAACACCCTTGTAGATAAACACACCCTAATTGCTCTCATTGATACTCGCGGCTCGAATGCCCACCCTGACGTGTTTGACGCCAATACCGGATGGGTCATTCAGTCGAATCATATTCCTGGTTATAAGGGTGCTTATTTTAAGTTGAATCAAAAAATCGGTGAGAAGGATGCGGCTTTGAAGGAGGCCATCCAAAACCCCACCTGCGGCTGGTTCTACCGCCGCAACGCCGACGCCTTCAAGCAGATCCCCAGCACCCCCATAGCCTACTGGGCCAGCGACGCTATGCTCGAAGCGTTTGGGGGACATTCCATTCGCGATGAAGCTTTTGCTGGAATAGGCATGCGTACGGGCGACAATGCAAGATTTTTGAGATTGTGGCATGAAGTCGGTCTGAGCGACATGGTTATCGGATGTTGCTCTGCTGAGGAGCAAATCAATAGTGGTGCTCGATGGGTTCCTTACAATAAAGGAGGCAATTTTCGCAGATGGTACGGAAACAATGACTACGTTGTTAACTGGTTTAATAATGGTGAAGAGATTAAGGCTAACACTAAGGCTGTATACCCAGAATTGGGCGATGATCTTGGATGGAAGATAAGCAACGAGCGCTTTTACTTTAAGCCTGGACTTACTTGGACGGGCGTAACTTCGGGGCTATTTAACTGCCGTCTATATCGCCAGGGTTTTATTTTTGATTCCGGCGCTAATGGCCTTTTCTCAACTAAGGAGCTTGGAGTTTCCTACCTTTCTGCCCTGCTGAACTCTTCTGTAGCTGCTTCAGCCTTTAGCTTTTTGAACCCTACGTTGAATTTTGGGGCAGGCACTGTGAATAACATGCCTGTTATTCGACCCTCTGCTTCAGACTATTCCATCGTCGAAGATCTGGCGCATCGTTGCTTTGATGCGTCGGAAGCAGATTACAACTCCTTCGAAACCTCATGGGATTTTGGTCACAATCCCCTTGTTTAGGAGACCTGTATGTGTATCGATCTTAACCAGACGGCATTTCAGCTTGCCAATAAAATTAAACGCGTTTTAGATTCTGATGTTAGAATTCGTATCTCGTTAAACAACGCCACTTTCTTTGAATACGACTCGGATGAAGATGTCGTAATCATCGCTCCTGTTTCTTTGCTTGAAATTGAAGAAAAGGAGAAAGCGCAGATAGCGTCTCGGGCAGCATATGAGTTGGTTCTTATGAGTGCGAAAACCTCCGCGCGGAAGTTCAACGGCATTTTATTGCCTGACTGTTTCTTATATTGTGTGTATTCAACGCTACACGAGATAGGCCATCATGACTATTTTGTCAGCTCTTCCGCAACGGAGTTTCAAGGCCATGTTGCACAGCGCGAGTCACTTCTTGAGTTCTCTAAGGACAAGTTGATCAATGCAATTGCTTCGGGACAAGACCCACGTAATAGCCAGGAGATATTTGCGAGATCGTATAGGAATATTCCTTTTGAGAAGATAGCTGATGATTACGCCAGGAGATTGATGCCCGTCGTTCTTTCCAAACTCTTAGTAGAGGATGGACCAAATGAAGCAAAATGAGTCTATTGACGTTCGCTGCGATATGGCAACGATGCATGATTTTTTCCTAAATAAGATTGATGAATCGATTAAGGGAGGGCTCTACTTCGAAGCCGCTTGGCTAATCTATTCGTGTCTCGAGAATCGTTTCTTTCGAGTGTTAGACAAATATAAGCGGAACTGCAAATATTGCGTTAATGGCGGCAAATGCCGTAAGGGAAGCAACCAATTAGCAATCGGGACCAAGATCAAGTGTGTTGAAAGACTATATAACGCAGATGTGTCTTGTGTTCGCAGCTCTTTTTCAGCTGAGTTATTCGCTGAAGTGAGGTTGTGGGTCAAATTACGTAACAAACTAATGCATAACTTGCTGTCCCTTGAGCACTATGAAGTGCATTTTGATAATGACTTTAAAGAACTTGCTTTAAACGGGAAGAAAGTTGTGGACGACGTTTACGATGCCTGCACGAAATTTAGGGCGGCTTTCTTCGAACCCGGCTACGAGTTCATATTCCCTGAATCGTGCATGGAGCAATGTCCTTGTAAGCCGCGTAATCAATAGAAAGACGACTAATACTATGTGTCGCATTCGGGGCCGTGATTCACAAAGTTATCTTCATACGGGATATTCGGTTTTGCTCATCGCGCTGGGCGTGGAGTGCGGGCTTGGTTGTGTGATGGCCCTGATTTGATTCACGCTTTATTTCTTCGTTGCCGGCATCTCAACAATATCGAAAGGACGGCCCACCATGGCCACATTACTTCAAGATAAATACGAGGCTCGTAAGGCCGAGGTCAATGCTCGCTTTGAGCAGCTCCGTGCTAACGAGGAGGAGCTCAACCGCATCTTCGCCAAAATTTACAACATGGAGGGCGAAGTGCCCATCGAGGTCGAGGATAAGTACGTTTCGGTGGCGCGCATCTTCGATACCGCCGACGAGATTCCCGAAAGCTACAAGGGCAACAAGTATGTGCGCACCAAGCGCGACGAGATTACTTCGCTCATAAGCTATGCCGTGGGCTGCATGTTCGGCCGCTATTCGCTGGACGTGGACGGTCTGGTCCTCGCCGACCAGGGTGCCACGGTCAACGACTATCTGGCCAAGATGCCCGATCCCGATCACGTGACCTTTATGCCCGATAGTGACAACGTGCTGCCCATTACCGATGACGAGTACTTTGACGACGACATCGTGCGCTACTTTATCGACTTTGTGCGCACCGTGTATGGTGAGGAGACGCTTGAGCAGAACCTGGCCTTTATTGCCGAGGCACTCGGCGGCAAGGGTACCTCGCGCGAGGTAATCCGCGCCTACTTTTTGAAGGACTTCTTTAAGGACCACTGCCAGACCTACAAGAAGCGTCCCATCTACTGGCTGTTCGACAGTGGCAATAAGAACGGCTTTAAGTGCCTTGTTTACATGCATCGCTATCAGCCCGACCTGCTGGCTCGCATCCGCACCGACTATGTGCATGGGCAGCAAGAACGCTACCGTGCCCAGATCGGCTATGCCAACGATGCCCTTGCCGATGCCGAGCGCGGCGAGCGCGTGCGTCTGGACAAGCGCGTCAAAAAGCTCAACGACCAGCTCAAAGAGACTATTGCCTTCGAGGAGAAGCTGCACCACTTGGCAGACCAGATGATTAAGATCGACCTGGATGACGGGGTCAAGGTCAACTACGCCAAGTTTCAGGATGTGCTGGCGAAGATTAAATAACTGCAGATACGGTAAGGATATTCATGACCAAGATCGATGTAGAAGAACAGCTCAAGCTGCGATTTTTGCAGCCGTTGTCCTCGTGCGCGCCGCGCCGTGTGGTGGTTTGGCACGATGCAGACGGCGAGTTTGCCCTTGAGTTTGAGCGATTGACTGCCGAGGGTTTCGACGGCGCGGGGGCCGATGGCGGCGTTATGCCCGCCTGCGGTGACTTTGAGCGCCCGGTGCGGTTTGTTGAGGCCTGCGAGGGTCACATGTTTGCCGTCAAGAAGCTTATCAACCGCGATGACCTTGCGAGCGATATCTTGCTGTATCGCCGTTGCCCGCGCGGCAGGCTTGAGGGCGATTGGCTTGCCGATGTCGAGCTGTATGCCGATCGGTTCCAGGCTGACTATCTTTCGCTTCTGGCCGATCGGCTGGGTATCGAGAATATCGACGCCGTGCGCGAGGGCCTTCGCGAGCACAAGGCGTTCTTTGATGCCAAGACCCGCTGTGCTAAGTTTGCCGCGTGCGTTCCGCATGCCTCGGGCGCATCCGATATCGAGCTTGGAATCCTTACGGTAATCTTTGGCGGCAAGGAGCCGGGCGACGCGCGGCCCGCGTTTGTTCTGCGTGGCTGCATGACCACACTGCTGCACGAGGGTCCTGAGGCGCTGGCCGCGCTGGTGGATAAGTACAGCGTGCGCGACGTCCTCTCTGCCTTTATGCTGCGCTGCTATGGGTTTGATGGGCCGCTGTACGAGCGCGACTCACTGCTTATGCTTGCATCCCATGTGCTCCTTACGGCGGCATCCACAGCGCTTCCAGAGGGAGCGCTCAAGGGGCTCGAGAGCTATGTGGCTCCCGCCTACGGCCCCTATTGCCTTGAGGCGGTGCGTACGTGGGACCAGGTTGCCGATGCTCAGGCTTCGAGCGAGGACCTATTTGAGATCTGCCGTTTGGTAGAGGATGCTCGCGGGCTCTTTGCACGGTTTGAGGCCTTGCCGATCGATGTGCTGGCCTCGCTTGATGTGTTCCCGTGCGTCAACGAGGCCGTGCTTTCGCAGCTGTTCTGCTCGTTTGCTCAGGGCGCGGACCGTGTTGAGGACGCGCGCACCTTTGCGGCGCGTCGCTGCGACCTGAGCTGGTACCGCCGTGTCGAGAGCTACTTTGACCTGCTTGTCGCCGTGGCCGATATGTGCGCGTTTAGGCAGGTGCACGCGGGCGGGTTCCATCTGGCGCAGCCCCAGCAGGTGTGGGATGCCTACACGTCCGATTGGTATGTCATGGACGCTGCCTATCGCCATATGTGCACCGCGTATTTGCGGGCACGCTCCGTCGAGTGCGATGTGCTCGAGGAACCTGCCCGAGCCGTAGTGGACTGGGCGGAGAATCTCTACAGTAACTGGTTCTTGGCCGATGCCAATGCATGCTGGGCATCGGCTGCGCAAGGGGAGTGGGCCGATTGCGGCTACATCGAGGGGCCCGAACGACAGGATGAGTTCTACTGGCACGTGCTGCCCGCCTTTGTGGGCTCTGCCAAAACGAAGGTCGTTATCGTGAGCGACGCGCTGCGCTATGAGGTGGCCCGCGACGTCGCGGCGCTGCTCGAGCGCGAGCGTGGCGGTAATGTCAAGGTCTCTAGCATGCAGGCGGTCTTTCCCTCCATTACCGAGGTTGGTATGCCCGCGCTGCTGCCACACCAAGCGCTTAAGCTTGCAGCGGATGGCTCGTTTGTGCTGGCTGACGGCATGCCCACTGCGACGACTCCGCAGCGCGAGGCCGTACTTGCCCACGTTGAGCCCACGGCCCGCGCTTTGCGCTCGAGCGCATTCCTCAACATGGCGGGAACCGAGCGTAAAGCGCTGCTCAAAGACTCCGAGCTCGTTTATCTCTACCACAACAAGATCGATGCCACGGGCGAGAAGGCCGCTACGCAGGATGACGTTTTCGATGCCTGCGCGGACGCCGTGGAGGAACTTGCCGCATTGGCGCGACGCGTGTGCACCGACGCTCCGGGCGCGCGTGTTGTTATAACGGCGGATCATGGCTTTATCTACACGCGTCGGGAACTTAACGAGTGCCAGATGCTCGGCAAGCCAGACCTTCCCTTCCTTGACGCTCCCGTCATGCACGGCAAACGTCATCTGGTGGTGCCCAACGAGGCCGTGGCCAAGCTTTCGGACGAGGCGCGCGGGGTGTTTGCTGATGTTGACATGGGGCGTTTGGGTGCCGGCTTTGAGGGGTTTGCCCCGCGTGAGAACGTGCACTTCAAACGACCCGGCGGTACTAACAACTACGTACACGGCGGCATGAGCCTGCAGGAGCTTTGCGTGCCCGTTATCGGATTTTGGCGTGCGCGCTCGGGTTCCAAGGACTTTGTCGATGCGCGTGCGGCGACGCTGCGCGTACTTAGTGAGGGACGCCGAGTGACCAACTCGCTCTTTTCGGTCAATTTGATCCAGGAAGAACCTGCCCAAGGTAAGGTCTTGCCGTGCGAGTACGAGTTGGTGTTTACCGATGCAAGTGGCAACGAGGTGAGCGATACGGTCAAGGCGCATGCCAACAAGACTTCTGTTAACTCGCAGGAGCGCGTGGTGCATGCCAAGTTTGCGTTGCATGCAGCGGATGGATTCTCGGCCAAGGGTCCGTACTATCTGGTCTGCCGCGAGCGCGAGACGGGCAAGATCGTTTGGCGCGAGACGTACACCATCGCTGTTTCATTTGCCCCCGTTGCTGATTTTGGTTTTTAGGAGTGTGCCCTATGTTTGATAGCCATGACGACGATCTGTGGGAAGTCCCCTCGATTGATGCGGATGTGCCCGAGCAGGCTGCGGTGCCTACAGGGGTGGCCGTGCCTGCTGCGGAGGCTGAGACTGCCGCGCCCGTTGAAGCTGCCGCGCCCGCCGAGGGTGAATCCTCGACCGATGGCTATGACCAGGCCGTGGCCGAGGACCCCGAGGGCGACGGCTACGACATGGATGGGCTGGACGGCAAACTGCTCGAGCACTTTGCTGGCAAGATCGTGCGCAAGGACCTGACGGCCCTTATGAAGCGCGGCGCCAACGTGCCCACCTTTGTGCTGGAGTACCTGCTAGGCATGTACTGCTCAACTGACGACGAGGATGCCGTGGCAGAGGGTTTGGAGCGCATCCGCAGGATCCTCACCGATAACTACGTGCGTCCCGACGAGTCCGAGCGCATTAAGTCCAAGATCCGCGAACTGGGCCGCTTTACCATCATCGATAAGGTGACGGCCAAGCTCGACGAGTACAAAGACATTTACGTGGCGTCGTTTGCCAATCTGACCATCGAGCCGTTTGTGATGCCGGCCGAGTACGTGCGCGACTATTCCAAGATTCTGCAAGGCGGCATTTGGTGCATTATGAGCATCGAGTATCGTCACCCCTTGGATGAGGAAGACGAGTTTGGCATGGAGGTCTTTGGCGACGATGCGCCGCGCCGCTCCAAGGCCAAGCGCAAAAAGCGCGGACCCGAGGACTCTCCGTTTAGTGTGGCGTCGCTCACGCCCATCCAGATGCCCAATCTAGACCTGGATGCCATGGTCGACGAGCGCCAGTACTTTACGCGCGACGAGTGGCTCAACATGCTGCTGCGCTCGGCTGGCTATGAGCCCAGCGAGCTTTCCGAGAAGGAGCGCCTGCACTTTATCGAGCGCATGGTGCCGCTGATCGAGCGCAACTACAATCTGTGCGAGCTGGGTCCCCGCGGCACCGGCAAGAGCCATATCTACAAAGAGGTCTCGCCTTACGCCATCTTGCTTTCGGGCGGCCAGACCACTACGGCCAACCTGTTCGGCCGCATGAACTCCATGCGCGCCGACCGTGTGGGCTTGGTGGGTCACTGGGACTGCGTGACGTTCGACGAGGTCGCCGGCATGCGCTTTAAGGACACCAATGCCGTGCAGATCATGAAGGACTATATGGCGAGCGGCAGCTACGCGCGCGGCCGCGACCAGATCAACGCCGATGCCTCCATGGTCTTTGAGGGCAACATCAACGACACTGTGCAAAACGTCCTTAAGACCACGCACCTGTTTGATCCGTTCCCGCCGGAGTTTAACAACGATTCGGCTTTTTTCGACCGTATCCATTATTACCTGCCGGGCTGGGAGATTCCCAAGATGCGCTCGAGTCTGCTGACCGGGCATTACGGCCTGATCACCGACTGCCTGTCGGAGTTTTGCAAGGAGATGCGCCGCAAGGACTTTACGCACCATATCGACCGGTATTTCCGCTTTAACAGCGACTTTAACAAGCGCGACGAGATCGCCGTGCGCAAGACCTTTAGCGGCCTGGCCAAGCTGCTGTTCCCCGACGAGGCCATGGACAAGGACGACGTGCGCTGGCTGCTGGACTATGCCATCGAGGGCCGTCGCCGCGTAAAGGAGCAGCTCAAGATTATGGCGGGCGTCGAGTTTATCGACGTCAACCTGGGCTATATGGATGCCGACAACCCGCAGGACGTGCATGTGGTGCGCGTGCCCGAGCAGAGCGAGGACACGCTGATTCCCGACGGGCCGCTGCTGTCCGGTCACGTGTTTGGCGTGGGCAGATCGCAGGGCGGCGAGGTCGCCGTGTACAAGCTGGAGAACAAGGCCGTTGCCGGCGAGTGCAAGTTTAAGCACGAGGGCGTGGCCTTTAACAAGCCGGTGCGCGATACGCTGGAGGCCGCGTTCGACAACTTTGTGAACCTGGCGAACCGCGTGGCGCCGGGCATGCACATTGGCTCCAAGGACTACCTGCTGTTCTACAACGACTTGCAGAGCAAGGGCCTGTCCGAAGAAGTTTCGCTCGCCGAGTTTGTGGGCCTGTGCTCCGCGGCCTGCAACCGCCCGGTGATGCCCGCGCTGGCGATTCCTGGAATCTTGCGCATGTCGGGTTCTATGGACGAGATCCGTGGGCTCGAGGACATTATGCGCGTGGCCAAAAACGCTGGTGCTAAGCGCGTGATTTTGCCGCTGAGCGCCATCGCGGGCCTACAGAGTGTTTCGTCCGAGATTATTTCGGGGTTGAGCCCGGTGTTCTACATGGATGGCGACCCGGTCGACGCCGCAAAGAAGGCGCTGGATCTGTAGAAGTGCGGGCGAGCGGGCTTGCGTGCGCGTGGGCCCGCGAGCGTATTGGCGTGTTCGGGTAAGGAGGCCTTGCCATGGCGGGCGAGCGTTCTGTTGGCGAGCTGCTCGACGAGCTGTTTGGCTTTGAATCGGTGGCCAAGCGTCAGACGGCGCTTGAGCAGTACGATCGTGGGGAGTTGGTGCGCAAGGCGCGCTCCCGCGAGCTGCTGGGTGTGCTTAGGGGCGTCGAGGCTGCCGAGCACGCTGCGCGCGACTCTGCCGTGCAGGCTGTTGACGGGTATGTTCGCCGTGTCGAGGGCGCGGCCCTTGCGCGCGCTCGCAAGCAGGCGGGTGTTGTGGGCCCGCTGCAGATGGAGCGCCGCTATGCTGCCTTTTTGCGTATGGAGGACAAGGCCGAACTGTTGGCCCGCTTGGAGCAGACGCTTGCGTTTATCGAGGTAAAGCTGCGTGCCAATACGGCGGACAGGGTTCGTGCGGCATACGATGCTGCGGGGGCTTTGGTGTTGCAGGGCGCGGCGCGTCTGAGTGACGCGCGCGTTGTGGATGCCGCACCCTTGGATGCCGATCTGCTATGCACGCAGCTGGAGCAGCTGCGTTGCACCGCCGATACAACGGACCTTGCCGGCATGATTACGGCGACGTTTGAGTCCGAGCTGAGTGCGACCGGGCCGCAGGGTGCTGACGCGTTTGCGAGCGATGTGGCTGGCGATGTGGCGCTGGAGCGCGAGCTTACTAATGTGCGCGGTGCTGCGCAGCGAGCGCGCTTGGCAGCCCAAGCGTATCGGGCCGAACGCGCTGCCCGCGTTGCAGGGAGCACGGTGGAGCCGGTATCGTTGCCGGGGCTTGTTTGCATTACGTGCGAGACGGGGTGCGATGCCGGGGAGCTTGCCGAGTTGCTCGCTCAGGTTAAGAAGTCGTTTGAGGCCTATAGGCGCGTTGTTACCGACGGCGGGTTGTTCTGTGCCTTTGGTGCCGGTTCGCCGCATGGGATTTGCCGCGGCAGTAGCTATTTCGACTACGATGATCGGTTTGACGAAGACGTGTTGGTGGGCGAGTATGACGGTGCTGCCAGGCACAATGTTCGGCGCGAAGTTGCGATTCCCGAGCTTGTGGACGAGGCTTCGGTCGACGGCGGCGACTCGCTCGAGGTTGCCGTGGCGCGCATGCGTGAGTTTAACGGACGGCGCTACGATGGTGTGCTGGACGAGGATCCTGCGCGCCATGTGAATGCGTTTTGGTATGGACTCAAAAAGCTCAGCCAGTATTGCGAGGCCGCCGTGCGCGTGGACGTGCGTGCTTGGGATTGCTTTATCGATAAGGTACAGTTCGCCTACGATGAACCCGTGGGCCGTTTGGCTACGCAGATGGACGACAAACAGGTTGAGGCTTTTGTCGCTGCCGTGGATGCGCTCGGCGCTGACGAGTAAGGGCCTGGTTTGGCGGGAGGTTTCACCATGAAAATCGAAGTCGATGTTGATCAGCTGCGCGAGAGCTTGCTCGACCGTGCGGGGAGTGCGGCGGGCGTGGGCTTTCCGGCCGCTATGCTCGACGTTATGGATATTGAGGACGAATCGCCCCAAGAGCTCCTAGCCCGAGCCGAACGCGAAGGCCTCGACCTCCGCGACTTTGCCGTCGACGATGACTAGGGTAGCTAATATGGGACGGCGCGTCTGCATCCGCGACTGCGCGAAAATGCGCGATAAGCCGTCGCAATGGAGTCTAACGACCTCGCGACCGTTCTTTTTGACTGCACGCTGGCTAAGTGAGTAGGCTTTATTGGAAATCCTGAGCACCCGACAAATTTGCTTCAACAAACCAGCAGGTCACAGACTTGTGCTTTGGTGATGTGGTCGGCGATTTGGCAAAAGTCTACTCACTTAGTTTTGAGAGACACTAATTGTCCGCAACGAGACCCCAGCCGGGGCGATTGATGCTCAAATGTAGCTTATTTGGGACGGCTACCCCCTGGCCGCTACGACGCCAGCGTGGCGATGACGGCTTCGTCGCCGGCGTATATGAGGGTATTGCCGTCGGGGATGATCGTTTGGCCGTCGCGCTTGAGCATCACCACGATAAACGGGTGCTTACCTTGCGGCACGTCGCGCAGGCGCTGTCCAGCTAATCGACCGTGGGGCGTCACGGTGACCTCGCGCAGCGTAACCTCGGCACGTTCTTCAAACGTCGGCGCGGCCATAACCAGAAGGTCGCCTTCCTCAATCACGGTATCCCCGTTGGGCAGCACCGGGTGCGCGCCATCGCGCAGCACCAAGACCACGAGCATGTTCGTCGCACTGCCAATATCGGCAAGCGAGCGTCCTGCAAACGGATGTCCAGCGCCCACCTTGAGCTTGACGAACGACATGCCGTCTTCGTCGCGGTAATCGTTAAAGGTGCGGCGCACGTCGCCGGCCGCATCGATCATATCGAGTTTCTTCGCCACCGCCGGCAGTAGCGAACCCTGCACCACAATGCTCGATACGGCAATCACAAACACCAGGTCAAATAGGTCGTGTCCGCCGGGAACGCCGGCCACCACAGCAAAGAGGCTAAAGACGACCGAAGCCGCGCCGCGCAAGCCCGCCCAGCTTACGAGCGCAACCTGGCGAGGGCTCGTCTTAAAGGGCGCCAGCAGCAGACCGACGGCGATGGGGCGGCTCGCAAAGAGCATAAACGCCATGAGCGCCAGGCCGGGTAGCAGCATTTGCGGCAGGCGCGCGGGCGTGACGAGCAGGCCGAGCAAGAAGAAGATCGTCATCTCGGCCATCTCGGTAAGGGTGTCAAAGAAGTGCGCCATCTCGACCTTGCCGGTGATGTCGCTGGCTCCCAGCACAATACCGGCCAGGTACACGGCCAAAAAGCCATTGCCGCCCAGGTAACTCGGCAGCGCGTAGGCCACGATGGCCACCGCGAACAAGAAGATGGTCTGCGCGCCCTCGGCCGTTGCGCGTGCGCGCTCTATCAGGCGGCTGGATGCCCAGCCGATGGCAAGACCCAACCCCACGCCTAGGATGATCTGCTTGGCCAGCAGCACGGGGATGTTAATGTCGCCGCCGGCCGCGAGTGTGGCGAGCACGGCGGTGAGCATGTAAGCGACGGGGTCGTTGGAGCCCGATTCGACCTCGAGCAGCGAGTCGGTGCCGCCCCTCAGCGACAGGCTGTGCTCGCGCAGCACGCTAAAGACGCTGGCCGCGTCGGTGGATGCCACGACCGATCCCAACAGCAGGCCACCAATCCAGTCAAAACCCAGCACGAAGTGCGCAAACGCACCCGTAATGCCGGCAGTGATGACGACGCCGAGCGTGCTCAGCAGTACCGCGGGCACGGCAACGGGTTTGGCACGGTCGATATTGGTGTTAAAGCCGCCGTAGAACATGATGAACAGCAGCGCCGTGCTGCAGACGGTTTCGGTGAGCGCATAGTCGCTAAAGTCGATGTGCGCCGGACCGTTGACGCCCAGCAGCATGCCGAGCGCGATAAAGATGAGCAGGGTGGGGAAGGGGAGCTTTTTGCCGACGGGTTTGATGGTCAGGCACAAAATGATGACGAGGCCGATAAAGAGAAGTATCTGGTTCATGGATAGTGTCCGCTCCTGGGTGGTTGGCGTGGCACGGTCAGTTGTCTGCGGTTATTTGTACCCAAAGATGGTGGGTTTATGGGGTTGGATTGCGGGCGTGCGCGATATCGTCATAGACGGCTGCCGTCTTTGCCTCTGCTCGGAAACCCTTTCCAGCTTTATTGCAACGGAGTACAATGGGTAACGTTTAAGTTCAACTTGAAGTTTTAGTTGCGGCGCCGGGCTTTGGCCGCAATGCAAGGAGAGGCGTACCATGGCGATCTATGTGACATCTGATGCTCACGGGCACGTGCGTGCGCTTGACGAGGCCCTGTCTAAGATCTCGTTGACGTCCGACGACACGCTGTACGTGCTGGGCGACATGATCGATCGCGGGCCCGATCCGGTCGGCGTTATTAAGCTCGTGCGCTCGCTGCCCAACGCCCGTGTGCTCAAGGGCAATCACGAGCAGATCATGCTCGATGCCATCATTGGCCAGGATCCGCTCGAAGCCGAGACCTGGGATATCAACGGCGGATGGACCACGCGCCAGCAGCTCAACGAAATGGAGTTTGAGGCATACGAGGAGCTGGTACGCTGGGCTGCTGCCCTGCCGCTCTATGCGGTGGCAGAGACTGCCGAGCGACCGTATCTGCTGGTGCACGCCGGTATTCAGACCGAGGCGGCGCGTGCGTTTTTGCTTGAGCATGGTGTCGATTGCGCCGACGGCAGGGGAGCGGTTGATGTCGATAACGAGTTGCTGCAGCAAATGCTCGCCGTGCAGTCGTCCGATGACTTGCTGTGGATTCGCCATGGCTATTGGGATGCCCCGACGGGGCTGCTATCTGCCGAGGGCAAGGGTCCGGTCGTGGTGAGCGGTCACACGCCCACGGTGTCGCTCGGGCGTTATTGCGAGGTAGGCGGCCTGGCGGGACTTGACGAGGAGTCGGGGCGCGGACAGATTGTGCGCCTGGGCGGCGAGGATACCGCCGGCGTGCCCGATCGCATCGACATCGACTGCGCTGCCGCCACCGGCTCCGAGTTCGGTCGCGTGGGCATCCTGCGGCTCGATGATGGGGCGGAGTTCTACGCGAATATTCGCCCCGGGGAATAACTTTGTTCCGCCGTTCTACCGAACGGCGGCCACGTTGACGCTGCGCAGCCCCGAAGCACCCCATCTTGTCGCTCAAACCGTCGTTCGCGTACGGAAGTACGCGTCGCTCCTCTTTCGCGCCAACCTGGGGCACTTTGAGACTGCTCGCTGTCGGTGCCAAAACATCGACGTTTCTTTTCTTCAAATTGATTCGAATTAGGCGCCGTACGGGTTGCGGTCGCGTTCTATGCGCTGGCGAATGTGGGCGTATTCGACAATCAACAGCACCAGGAGTAGGGCCATGATGGCTAGGTAGCTCACCACAGCGCCCATCAGACCCAGTAGCTTAATCAGGATCACCGGCAGCACCACGCTTACGGCGAAGCAGATCAGGTAGATCTTGGTGACGTCTCCAGCGTGGCGCAGCACCGTGATAATGGCGTAGATAAAATCGATGGCCGCGGTTACGCCGCCGGCGACGACCATCAGCAGCGCCAGCGTACGGTAGCGTTCAAAGCTGAGGCCGTACATAAAGCTCATGAGGGGAATACCGGGACCTGCCATAAAT
>CABUVF010000005.1 GCA_902494945.1 uncultured Collinsella sp. | reverse complement strand
TTCGACGACATCCGCGACATCCACTACGACGGCCTGATCATCACGGGCGCGCCGGTGGAGCAGATGCCGTTCGAAGAGGTCGACTACTGGCCCGAGCTCTGCCAGATCATGGATTGGTCCACCACGCACGTGCACTCTACGCTGCACATTTGTTGGGGCGCACAGGCCGGCCTGTACCATCATTACGGTATCCAGAAGTATGATCTGCCGGCAAAGGCGAGCGGCGTGTTCGAGCATTATCTGGTGAAGCCGCAAAGCCCGCTGGTCCGCGGCTTCGACGACCGCTTCTATGCCGTGCATTCGCGCAACACCGATGTGCGCCGCGAGGACGTGGAGGCCGAGCCACAGCTTGAGGTCGTGGCCGTGTCCGACGAGGTGGGCCTGTATATCGTCAAGTCGACCGACAGCCGTCGCTTCTTTGTATTTGGTCACCCCGAGTACGATACCGACACGTTGCGCCTGGAGTACGAGCGCGACGTGAAGCGCGGCCTCAACCCTCAGGTGCCGGCGCACTACTTTCCGGGTGACGACCCCACCGCCGAGCCGCGCAACGTCTGGCGCAGCCAGGCTCAGCTGCTCTACACCAACTGGCTCAACTACTACGTCTACCAGACCACGCCCTACGACCTGGCTCGCGCCGGCGAGGAGCACTAGGCCGCTGTCGTGGCTGTGGCTGCGGCGGTTACCGTGGCCGCTACGCGACGAGCGTGGATAATCGGACGCATGTTGAATGAGCGTGGATAATCTCCCACTTTTGGTCGAGGAACAGGCCCAAAGTGGGAGATTTTCCACGCTCGATTTTTCTGCGGCTGTCGTAGGCGGCAGCACCACGCGTCGAGTGTTTACGGACAGCATCGCAAACTAGGTAGTTTCGAGCCACAGCATATTTTCTTTTAAGGAAATCGACGGCTTTTGAGGCATAAAGATGTGGAGACAGGGATCTCTGGACAACCGCTCTACCTGCGGATATAGAGCATTGGCCTAAAACGTCCAAAACCGTCAAGCATTTGGTCAGCTGCTGGACAGCATTTGGTCAGACTTCGCATGAAACCGTCTGGTACGTTTGCGCCGTTCCAAGAGTTTGGGGGCGACATGGCAAACATGACGGCGAATCAAAGACTCACAAGTCACATTGAAGCATGCGAGCAGCAGATGAGCTGCGTGTACGCGCGAACTGCGGCGGAGGCAAAGCAGATTGAGCGACGGGTGGCGGCGGGAAGTCTCGAGGCGGTCATGCCAGGGCTGTATGCGCGTCCGGAATATTGGTCCGAACTCAATTTTCGACAGCGTTATCTGCATCGGGTGCGGGCCCTTGCGCAAAAGCATCCCGACTGGACGTTTTGCTCCTATACGGCGGCTGTTATCTATGGCCTTTCGGTTTCGCATACCAATTTGACGCACATCCATATCGCCGTGGCACCGGCACAATCAACGACGCCGGGCTCTCAGGTCGTTCGCCATCGTTATGTTCGTCAAACACGGGCCACCCAGATGGACATTGCCGTGACCGATATCGATCAAACGATTACGGATTGCCTGGTCGATGCATCGTTTGTCGAGGGACTGATCATTGCGGACTCGGCGCTTCATGAGCAGCTGTTGTCGAAGGAGCATCTCGTTGAGGCAGTCAACAAGCTTGGCTTAAATCGTCGCGGTGTTGTGACGGCGCGCAGGGTTGCACGGTATGCCGATGGCCTGTCGGAAAGCGGTGGCGAGTCCAAGGCGCGCGCCCTGATGATCGAGCGCGGCTGGCAGACGCCGGAGCTGCAAATTGAGCTGTTCGACCCGGTTGAGCCGGGACGGCCGTATCGCGTCGACTACTTGTGGCGCGTGGAAGATCGGCTGATCATCGGGGAATTTGACGGATTCGTTAAAAGCGAGAAGGCAGCGGAGGAGGGCAAGCTCGCAAAGGCGCAGTTTGATGAGCGCCAGCGCGAGTCGAGGCTTTCGCTGCTTGATAACTGCAGGATCGTGCGCTTGTGCTGGGATGATCTGAGGGATCCGGCAAAGCTCGATCGCAAGCTCAAAGTTGCCGGCGTGCCGCGTGCATGTTGAGGCGGTTGCGGGGCGTTAAGCTGCACGAGCGTGGAAATCCGGACGGATGAGCGTGGGAATTTAGACGTGATTTGGTTGAGCGTGGATTTTCGGACACACGAGCGTGGATTATCGGACGTTTGAATAATGAGCGTGGATAATCTCCCGTTTTTTGCCCCCGAACAGGCCCAAAGTGGGAAATTTTCCACGCTCATTTTTGTGGGGTGCAGCGTGCCAGCCGTTAGGCGCTGATGATGTGGGGTAGCGGCAGGTCGTGGGCGTCGGTGGGGATGTGGTCGACGCGCTGTTCGTCAAAGGCGATGCCGACGATTTGACATACGGGCGAGAGCATGGGCAGGTAGCGGTCATAGCAGCCGCCGCCGTAGCCTAGGCGCGTGCCGGTGCGGTCGAATGCTACGAGCGGCACGACGATCATGTCGAGAGCTTCGGCAGGCACGATAGGGAAGCGGCTGCTGTCGATGTCCGTGGCCGCAAAGGCCCGCGTGGGGTGGGCGATAAACGGAGCCGCGTCCGCGTCGCCGGCAGCAACTGCCCGCATACACATGCGCTGGCCACAA
This sequence comes from uncultured Collinsella sp., assembly GCA_902494945.1. Classification (GTDB taxonomy): domain Bacteria; phylum Actinomycetota; class Coriobacteriia; order Coriobacteriales; family Coriobacteriaceae; genus Collinsella. Next base: position 31,092 of record CABUVF010000005.1, on the reverse strand, counting down.
GCTGCGGCGTCTGTTGCCGAGAGCATGCACGGATAGGCCACGCGCCAGCCACGTTTGGCGGCAGCTGCGGCAAACGCGGCTGAGTCGACTTCGGAACCCATCGCGGCATAGACGGCAACGGTGTGCGGCGCCGCGGCATCCAAGCGGCCCAGCAGCTCAACCAGCCGCGCACAGATATCAGCAGACTTCGCCGCCCGCAAGTCCAAATCAAGAGCATCACGCCGAGCAATCACCGCCCGCCGCAACTCAGCCTTGTCCATCCCGGCTTCCTCTCCCAAACCTACCAAAAAGGGACAGGTTTATTTTGGCAGGTTTTATCTGGGCAAATGTCGAAACCACCACAAAGGTGCCTGTCCCCTTTGTGGTGGTTTTGGCCCATGCGTTAACGCTATAACGCCGCGGCGATTGCTTCGGTCACAAACTTATTGAGTGACTCGCCCTTTTTTGCCGCCGCCAGTGCTGCCTGCTTGTGAAGCTCGGAGCCTGTTCTCACATTGAACGAGCCCTTAAAAGCCCGCTCTGGTTCCTTGCCCTTTTCGGCACAAAACTCAAGGTAATCGTCGACGGCGTCGTGGAAGCATTGCTCCACTTCTTCAGCCGTGGAGCCTTCAAATACGATTGCGTCCCTAATGCCGGCGACCATACCTGTTAGTACATGCTGCTCGGCATCGAACTCGACTGGGGCGAAATAGCCCTTGTATGCCAAAACGTTACTCATGACTGCCTCCGACATCCTGCAGAAATCGAACGATGTTTCGAATTGTCTCCGCTGTCAATTCGTCAGATGGATGAGGCACGTGCATCACGAACATCCTGCCATCTGAGGGCCTGTAGAAGCGAACGCGCGATCCGGATGTCTTGCCTTTGCTGTCCATTTCAAAGCCATATGAGGCCATGACTTTTAAAAAATCGGCATACCGATACGTCGAAGGGCAGCTAAACAGTTGGGCGATGAGTTTATCGGCTCGAGTCATCCCGCCTCACATTCTGCAACTATATTCTAGTTGCAATTTAGATCCGATGCAATCACCCATACTATAGAACATGTGTACGTATAGAACAAGTGTTCGAACCACTACAAAGGGGCCTGTCCCCTTTGTAGTGGTTTTGCTTGCTGTGGTTAGCCCATCAGGTCGACTACGTTGAAGCCGGCGTTGCTCTTGGCGATGACGTCGCGGCCGCCAAAGACGCAGGTGGGCGACTCGGCTGCGATGCGCGTCACGTCGGTGCCGAGCGAGCGCAGCTCACCGGGCGTGGCGGCGAGCATCTGGGCGCGACGCTCCTCGCGCGCATGCGGATCGAGCCCGGCCAGGTAGGTCGTGTTGCGGCGCTTGGTGAGCGCGTACGGCTTCACCGGCGCGTCCATGCCGCTCACGCAGCTCACGATAAAGCCCTCAAAGGCGGCCTCGTCGGGCTCTAAGCGGCCAAGCCATGAGCCTGCGCGCTCCACGCGCTCAATCGAAGGGTCGATCGCCGGGTCGCGGTAGGTGTAGAACGCCGTCTGGCGCTCGCCGGCTGCGCGGAATCCGCAGCCGTATGCACCGCCCTTCACGCGAATCTCGTTCCACAGGTAATCGTAGGAGAGCGCGTTAGCAGCCACGGCCCAAGCGCCTGTCACGTCAATGCCCAGGCGACGCGGATCGCACGCACGCGCGGCAAAGCAGATGTCGCTGGGGATCACGAAAGCCTCGTGGCGGTCGCACGGCGCCGGCACCGCGAGCGCGTCGCGGCCGGCACCGTCGCCCGCACCCAGCCCCAGGTCGCCCGCGGCATCCCAGTACGTGTCAAAGTCTTCGTCGCTGCCGGTAAAGCTCGCCATGCAGCCATCGGCCACAAAGATGCGGTCTGCCAGCTCTGCAAGCTTGGCGCGCAGGCCGTCCAGGCGCTCGTCAAAGTGCTCGAGCAAATCGCGCAGGAACAGGTAGAAGTCTACGCCCGAGAGCTGCTCACGCACCACGGCCGAAGGCGAGCTGTAGCTCATCGCGCGACCGAGCGCCGCCGAGTGGCCGTTGTTGATAAAGCCCTGCTCAAGCCCAATGCGAATCTGCGTGAGCACGTCGCGCACGCGGTCGGCGTCGGCGTCTGCCAACAGCGTGCTCGACCACACCTCGCGCGGCAGGCTCGCCAGCGCGTCGATCTTTTCGGACAGGGCGCCGGCACTCACCAGCAGGTAGGGGCGCACGCCGTCTACGTCGGGCTGGGTCATGACCTCGGTCGTAAAGCTCAAAAAGCCCAGCTTGCCGGCGAGCAGGTTGTCAAGTTCCTCGGCCGAGTGCTCGCTCGTGGGCAGCTGCTTGAGCAGGCGGCAGAGCAGCGTCACATAGGGCAGGTCCTCAAACGCGACGCAGCTCAGGTCGAAATACTGCATGGCGTAGGCCAGACGGTTGGTGGGGATGCCGTGGCGCAGGCAGGGGATGGGCGCGGTCGTGTCCACGACCAGCGGCGGCTCGGGGCGCGCCTCGCCAATGTCGGATACGCGCAGGCGCGGCAGCGTGGCCTTGTCCTCGGGCGTGTCCTCGGCCTCCTGCGCGGCACGCAGCGCGGCCGTGCGCTCGACCACATCGGCCAGCTCGGCATCGGTCATGGCGTCGCGCTTGGCTGCCAGCTCTGCGGCTTCGGCACCCTCCGAACCCTCGGCGGCGTCCACCGGCACCAGCTCGACGAGCGCCATGTGGTCGTTCTCCAGCACCAGCTCGCGCAGCAGGTCCTCAAAGTAGGTGCCGTCCAGCTCGCTACGCAGCTCCTCGTACACCGGGCCGTACTTGAGCGCCAACGTCGCGGCGTCGTCATCGTAGAGCCAGGTGCTCAGCGCGTCGCACGCAATGGCCACGCCGTCGGCGATGCCGTAGTCGCGCTGGCGCAGATCGTATTCGTTGCTGCTGATGATGGCTTCCAGGCGCTCGCGCGGAACGCCGTGCTCGCACAGGTCGCGGCAGGCGTTCTGGAACATGCGACGCAGCTCGCGCGCCACGCCGGGCTGCGCGTTTTGCAGCATGATGAGCTCGTAGGGCTGCAGGCTCTCGGCCGCGGTGTAGCTCACCACGTTGCCGCCCAGGCCGGCGGCCAGAATGGCCTTCTTAACCGGTGCTTCGTTGGAGCCCAGCAGTGCCTCAAACAGGATATCCGCCGCGATCGTGCGCTTGCGGTCGAGCGCGCTGCCCAACACAAGGCCCAGGCCCACCAGGGCGTTCTCGGGTGTAGTGGCCATCTCGACGTGCTTGTACTCGCAGGTCACGGGCGCCTGCACGCCCAGCGGATTGGGCGCCAGCGCGGACGGGTCCTCGCCGGCGGCAACGGCTGCGTCCATGCGGCGGCTTGCGGCACTCGGCTGCGACAGATAGCGCTCGTCCAAAAAGGCCAGTGCGCGGTCCACGTCCAGGTCGCCGTAGAGCGTGATGTAGGAGTTGGAAGGATTGTAGTGGCGCGCATGCGTGTCCAGGAACTGCTCGTAGGTGAGCGCGGGAATCGCGCGCGGGTCGCCGCCACTCTCGTGCGCATAGGCGGTGTCGGGATAGAGCGCGGCGTTGACGGCGTCGTCCAGCACGCTCATGGGGTCGGACAGCGCGCCCTTCATCTCGTTGAACACCACGCCGTTATAGCGCAGCGTGCCCTCGCGCAGGCTCGCGGAGCTGCTGTCGCCTTCGACCTCGGCGCTCTCCGGCAGGTCCAGCTCGTAGTGCCAGCCCTCCTGCTCAAAAATGGTGGGCTTGGTATAGATGGCCGGGTTGAACACCGCGTCCAGGTACACGTCCATCAGGTTGTACAGGTCCTGCTCGTTGGTGGTGGCAACGGGGTAGATGGTCTTGTCGGGGTAGGTCATGGCGTTGAGGAACGTTTGCATGGAGCTCTTGATCAGATCGACGAATGGCTCCTTGACGGGAAACTTGGCCGACCCGCACAGCACCGAGTGCTCAAGAATATGGAACACGCCGGTGGAATCGGCCGGCGGCGTCTTAAAGCCAATGGCAAAGGCCTTGTTTTCGTCGTCGCACGCCAGGTACAGCAGGCGAGCGCCCGAGGCGGTGTGGCGCAGCACGTAAGCGTCCGAGTCGAGCTCGGGCACGGTTTCGCGGCGCTCGACGGCAAAGCCATGGCAGGTGGTGCCGGGCACCAGCAGCGCGGCGGCAGCGGCGCGCGGGTCGGTTGAGGTGGTGGGCATACGCAGTCTCCTTTGACGCCCCAGCGGGGGCGAATCGAGTCGAATCCCCGAGAGTATACCCATATGGGGCCTTCGACCAATCTGCCGGATGAGCGTGGATTTTCTGACACACGAGCGTGGAAATTCGGACGTCTGCCGAATGAGCGTGGATTTTCGGACGAAATCGGCCGCCAAAAGCCCAAAAACCGTCCAAATATCCACGCTCGTGCGTCAACTACGTGTCTCTCACCTCACATTCATTTCTACGACGAGGGATGACTGAGAGACAGACAGAAGATAAAAATCAATCGGCTTATCGGATGCATATACCGCCATCAGATTGAAGCTGTATGCGGAAATGGATGGACTCTACACCGCTTACGCAAAATAACCCCTCGTTTGCTGAAACATTATAGGAAATGGCGTGGAGTGCTAAAAAGTTCTAATACAATATAAGTCATTTATCTATAAGCTGCTGATTCCTTGTAAAGGTATGGTTGATATGGTTGAGGCAAATAGCGTTATCCCCCTGTACAAACAGATTGTTCGTGCGCTTTCTGATTCAATCGCCAACGGCGCGTACCGCCCGGGAGATAAGCTTCCGACCGAGGCGGAGCTGATCGAGCAATTTGGCGTGAGCCGAATAACGGTTCGCTCCGCAATTAAAGAAATGGAAGATGCTGGGCTTGTTGAGAGGGCCCGCGGCAAGGGCACGTTCGTTTCGTCGGACACGCAGATGTATGCCGCGGACGACCGTGAGAGCTTTACCCATTCGTGCCAGCTTGCGGGCAAACAGGCGTCTACCAGGGTTCTCGAAATGGGCTGGGACTTCCCAAGTCTGCGAGACGCGAAGTTCCTGGGCGTAGACGATACCCAAAAGGTATTGCGTAGCCGTCGTCTGCGCCTTGTGGATGGCAAGCCCACGATGCTGGAAACCAATAGCTATTCCGCTGCGCTTTCTTTTTTGGAGCATGAGTCCCTCGATGATTCGCTGATGGCGGTACTCGATCGCCAGGGGATCAAGATGGGTCCCAACACGCGTACGCTCGAGGTCTGCTATGCGAGCGAGCTCGAGGCGGCATACCTTAACGTGGAGCTGGACTCTTCGCTGCTTCTGTTTGTCGATAGACGTTATGCCCCAAGTGGTGAGCCGCTTTTCATCTCCCGTCAGGTGTACTGCACCGAGCGACTGAAGTTCTATTTGTAAATTAGAGATAGATTGGTCGATTTACCGACCAATTGTTACCGTTCGCGGATTTGGAAAATAGACACACCACGTAGGGTAGATTGCTAATATACTTTGTTATGACAATATAGTACGTCCTATTGGTATTGGAGAACTATGAATAAGATATTGCTAGCGAGTCATGGTTATCTCGCCCAAGGCATGAAAAGCTCTCTGGAGATTCTGATGGGCACCAACGACCGAATCGAGTGCCTGTGCGCCTATGTCGATGACGATTCAAGGGACGTCGCGGCGTTGATTGATGCATGGATGGAGACGAGGGACCCTGCCGACTCTTGGTTTGTCGTGACTGACATCTTTGGCGGCTCTGTAAACAACGAATTCATTCAGAGGCAGACTGCCGGATCGTTTACGTTGATCGCCGGAATGAACTTGCCGCTGCTGGTGGAAATGGTTACACAGCTGGACTCTCTGGATGCGGACAAGGCCAAAGCCGCGGTCGAGGGATCGCGTTCGTTTATTCAGCTTTGCGAGGCGGCGGACATGCTTGCCGGCGCCGAGGAAGAAGATTTCTAGTTAGTTCTGGTTCGAGCCCTAGCTAGGGGTCGCACCTGTCATTCCCTTTATCACGTGCGGAGATGATAACGATGATTAAGCTTACGAGAGTTGATTACCGACTGATTCACGGCCAAGTTGCCATGTCCTGGACTCACGCTTTGGATGTAGATTGCATTCTGCTCGCCAGCGATGCTGTGGCAAAAGACGACATGAGGAAGGCGGCCTTGAGGCTCGCCCGCCCCAGCGGCGTTAAACTCGTCATCAAGGATGTTGACGCTGCTATCGAGGCGCTCAACAGCGGCGTTACCGACAAGTATTCGCTGTTTATCATCGCTGAGACGATTGAAGATGTCTATCGTCTCGCTAAGGGTTGCAAAGACATCAAAGAGATCAATCTGGGTGGAACCCGAAAGACCCCCGAGACCACGCTTCATCCGACCCCTGCAATCTTCGCGACCGAGAAAGATGCCGAGCATATCCAAGAACTCCTGGGCGATGGCGTGGCCATCGAAATCCGTCAGGTTCCCAATGACGCTAAGGTGTTTGCCAAGGACGTTTTTTAGCCGAAAACATGCTGGTGCTCGGTATTTATTGAACCGATACTCTATGTCTAAGCCCGTCGATCATTTGATCGACGGGCTTTTTATTGAAGAAAAATCAAAAAAATTTGAAATAGTTCTTGCATAGTTAGTTATATAAAGTATTATAACGTCATGGGATGAATGAAGGGTTCATCCAAGTGAGTTAGGAGTAAGGGATGTTCAATTTCGATGAGCCTCGTTACGAGAAGGTTGTGAGCGATGCCCTCGCTCTCCGTCCTCAGATTGAGGCTGCCGTGGACGAGGTCTGCGAGCAGGGTTATTCCAACATCTTCTTCATCGGCTGCGGCGGCACCTGGGCCCACACGCTCCCGATGAAGTATTGGGTCGAGACCACCACGGCCGACGTCGACGTCCACTGCGAGATCGCCGCCGAGTTCCTCGCGTGCCCGCCCAAGACCTTCAACAAGGATTCGGTCTGCGTCTTCTCCACCCGTACCGGCACCACCCCCGAGATCATTGAGGCTGCCAAGTTCTGCCAGGAGCAGGGCGCCCGCACGCTGATGTATGTCTCCAACGACAACACCCCGGCCACCGAGTACGCCGATTACAAGTTCTTCAGCTTCGCCGAGGACGACGTTCTGTGCGAGGCCATCTACACCTACCAGATCACGCTGGTCGCCCGCTTCCTCAAGAACGCCGGCGCCTTCCCCAAGTACGACACCTTCATGGAGGAGTTCGGCAACATCGCTCCGTTCCTCATCAAGGCCAAGGACGCCCAGGACGAGCGCTGCGCCGCCATGGCCGAGGACTTCAAGGACACCGACTACCACATGGTGATCGGCTCCGGCATGCTCTGGGGTGAGGCCTACGACTACGCCATGTGCATCCTCGAGGAGATGCAGTGGATCAAGACCAAGTCCATCCACGCCGCCGAGTTCTTCCACGGCACCATCGAGCTGTGCGAGGAAGGCACGAGCCTCATCATGCTCTACGGCGAGGACGACACCCGTAAGCTCATGGACCGCGTGGACAACTTCACTCACATGCTCGCCGACGAGAAGGGCGTCAACGTCCGCGTGAACAAGTTTGACACCGCCGAGGTCGAGCTGCCGTTCAGCGACCCCGAGTTCCGCAAGATCGTCTCCCCGATGGTCACCTACACCATCACCGAGCGTCTGAGCTGCCATCTCGAGCACGTCCGTAACCACCCGCTCACCACGCGTCGTTACTATCACCAGATGAACTACTAATCCTCTCAAATTGCTGCGGTTGTCTGCAGGCGAGCTGCGCAGAATGCCTCGCCTGCAGACCTGTTTCTGGGGTTGATCGAAATGGTTGTCCAGTATCTTCTAGTTGCACTGGTCGCATTTATCGCGTCCATGGACGAGCAATTATTTGGCATTACGATGCTTGGTCGTCCGCTGTTTACGAGCCTGTTTGTCGGCTTGATCCTTGGCGATGTCCAGCAGGGCGTTATCGTCGGCGCTGCTTTGGAGTCCATGTTCATGGGCGCCATCATGGTCGGCGCGGCGGTTCCTCCCGAGGTCTATGCCTCCGGCGTGCTTGGCTGCGCGTTTGCCGTCATTACGGGTACGGGCACGGCAACTGCCGTCGCGCTCGCCCTTCCCGTCTCCGTCTTCCTTCAGGTGTGGCGCAACTTCTGCTACGCCGTTCCGGGTGCCTTTGCCTGCAAGAAGATTGAGACCGCTCTGGCAAATCGCGATCTTGCCAAGGCGAATCTGTACCATCTGACCATCGTGCCGCTGTCGATTGGCATTCCGTCTGCACTGCTGGTGTTTGGCTCGCTGTTCTTTGGTGCCGACCTTATCAACAATGCGCTCAACGCGATTCCGCAGTTTGTGATGGACGGCCTCAACGTTGCGTCCGGCGTCATGGTCTGCATCGGCTTCGCTCTTCTTATCAGGACCATGGGCGATAACAAGCTCCTTCCCTGGCTGTTCCTGGGCTTCATTATGGTCATCTACCTCAAGATGGACGTGGTCGGCGTCGCCGCAGCTGCCATTTGCGTCGCGCTGCTCCTGGCCTTCCGCGAGGGCTCGTCCGGTCCGCAGACGGTTGCTGCAGATGAAGAGGAGGACTTCTAATGGCTATCCAGAACACCGACCTCAAAGAGGCCAAGAAGGACGCGATTATGACTCCCGATATGTATCGGAGCATGTTCCTTCGCCAGTTTACGAGCCAGTGCTCGCAGTCGTACGACAAGATGATGGCAATGGGCTTCATGTACACCATTCAGAAGCCCCTGCGAAAGATCTATCCCAACGACGACGATTACTATGCGGCGCTCGATCGCCATACCGAGTTCTTTAACATCACGCCTCATGTGCTTCCGTTTGTAGCCGGCCTAACGGTTTCGATGGAAGAGCAGGCGGCTGCCGATAAGAACTTCGACACGTCCTCGATTAACGCCATGAAGGTCGGCCTTATGGGACCGCTTTCCGGCATCGGCGATTCGTTCTACTGGGGTACGTTCCGCGTGGTCGCCGCCGGCATTGGTATCGGTATCGCTTCGACGGGCAACCCGCTCGGCCCCATCGTGTATGCGCTCATCTACTCGGTGATTAACTTTGCAACGCGTATCGTCGCCGCCCATCTGGGATACGACTTGGGAACCAAGTTCCTGCAGCAGTCCGAAGAGAACAACCTTATGTCTCGCATGACGCATGCAGCCGGTGTCCTCGGAATGACCGTTATCGGCGCCATGATTGCGGCGCAGGTCTCGCTGTCCACGGCTTTGACCTTTGACGTGGGTGGTTCGGAGATTGTCCTGCAGGATCTGTTCGATTCGATCTTCCCTGGTCTGCTGCCCTTGCTGGCAACGTTCGCTTGCGTTGCCCTGTACAAAAAGGGCGTCAAGACCATTTGGATTATTATTGGTATCTTCGCGATCTGCATCATCGGAACGGGTTTGGGAGTGTTCGCAGCGGCGTAATGTTGACTGCCATGCTCGCGCGTTGGATAACTAACTGACCGTTTGATAACGGGGCTCGGCGTAAGGCCGGCCCCGTTTTTTGTTTGAGGGATTTTCCGACCGTCCAATAGTCCAGGCCCATGCATCACTCACGTATCTCTCATCTCTCATTCATCACTAATACGAGAGATAACAGAAAGATGAGAGATAAATATGAGAGATAACAATGCTGCAAAGAGACAGGCAACCATGGTATTGTTTCAATATAGATTGTTTTACCAGCGAAAACATGTTTAAATGAAACAGATGACAGACATCTTATCTTTCATCTTTCACTCCTCTCCAATATGAGAGATAACAGAAATATGAGAGATAATTACGAGAGATAACTGAGAGACGAGGGAAATCCGTCTGCAGTATTCTCCGCAGGACCGAGCGAAGGGACGTGCAGATGAACGAAAACGAGCTGGCCGGTTTGCTCGAGTCTTTAAAGCGAATGGGTTCGGATGACCTTAGCGTCGAAGTAAAAGAGAGCGCCATGACGCTTTCCCGCGACGTATGGGAAACAGTCAGCGCTTTCGCAAACACCGCCGGCGGCATCATCGTACTCGGAGTGAGCGAGCGCGCGGGTTTTGTCCCAGTTGCAAACTTTGAGACCGAGAAAGTGCTCAACCAATTCGTGGCGGGCATGGGCGATGCTGGCGGTCGCGGAAAGCTGGCCAATCCGCCCAAATACACCATTGAGCGCGTGGGGCTTCGGGGTACCGTTATTCTCGTTATCACGATTGAGGAGCTCGACCCGTCGAGCAAGCCTTGCTATGTAATAGAGCGGGGCGCTCAAGGTGGCAGCTACAAACGCATCGATGACAAAGATGTCCCGCTTTCGTCGACCGAGGTTTTGGCACTGTCGTCATATGAACGGACGAGTCCTAGCGATCGCGATGCGGTGCCCGGTACGAGTGTGGGCGATCTCGACGAGTCGATGGTCGACCGCACGATAGAGCGTGCCTATTCGCTGACGCCTCGAGCGATGCGCGGTGCGGCGGACAAGAAGACAAAGATGGAGCGTCTGAATTTCCTCGACTTCCAGGGCAATGTTACCAAGGCCGGCCTCCTTGCCGCGGGCGTTTACCCTCAGCAGTTCTATCCCAAGCTCTTCATTGATGTGGCTGTCCACGTGGGAACTCAAAAGGGAGCTGCGGGGCCACTAAGGTTTATGGACCGCACAGTCTGCGAGGGCACCCTAGGCGAGATGATTTCGGATGCCGTCGCAGCTGTCACCAAAAACCTGCGCCGCATCTCGACCGTCCAAGGCGTCTCGCGTGTCGACTCGCTGGAGATTCCCGAGGAGGTTCTGCGCGAGGCAATCGCCAACGCCGTAATCCATCGAGAATACGGGGATCGGTTCTGTGGACAATCGATTGCCGTCGACGTCTTTGACGATCGTGTCGAGGTAACGAATCCTGGCGGCCTTTACGGGGGAAAGACTCGCGAGAACTTGTTTGACGGCAGCTCCCGATGCCGTAACGCGACGCTTGTGAAGCTCATGTCGATTGTCCCGCTGACGGATGGCGCAGGTTCGCCGGCTGAGGGCAATGGCTCGGGCATCCCGATGATGATCGATGCCATGCGCGCGCATGGTCTGGCCGAGCCCCTGTTCTGCCCGGGGTTCGATCGGTTCAAGGTCGTACTTTACCGTTCAAAGATCGAGCCGGTCGATCATGGCGGGGGCTTAATTGTGACGGCACTCAAACATTACGGCGAGCTGGGGACGCGTGAGCTGGCAGAACGCACGGAGCTTACAATTTCCCAGGTTAGGTCGCGCGTCAACGCGCTCATTGCTCAAGGCGAGCTTGAGCCCACGGCGCCGGCGACGAGCCGCAACCGCAAATATCGACTATCAGAGCGCGTGGAATAAATGCGTTAGTGGACGAGGCAACCCAATAATTGACCCTCAATTGGCGCCCACTAAGGTAAAGCGGTTGTTGCTCAGTCGACGGTGATGCTAAAGACTCGGCTTACGCCGGCATGGCCCCGAACCCGTCCATCAAGAACAGCCTAAGAACCAGCTTGATGACATTTCCCGGTTTGACTTCAGCCGTGCCAAAGACGTGACGCTCGGCGAGCTCACTGCAGTATGCATAGATGTCACGGATAAGGTCCGCGCCCGAAAGCGTAAACATGTAGCCTACGTCCGAAAGCGCATTGGGCGCGGCGGGCAACTTGGCCATGTGGCAGAACGTTTGCAGGTCGGGCGCCATAACATTCTGGTAGTCGAGGTGGCCGCTGGCATCCTGTGCGGCAAGCTCCAATTGGCGCACAAAATCCAGCGCCGCCGCTAACGCAAAGCTCGGCGTAGGCGCATTGACGTCCTGAGTGGTCGCCACAAGCCTGCCCGCCGCCTGCGTGACAAGCCAAGCGACCTCGCGCTGGCAACGCACGGCCTTGCGCGTAACCGGCTTGATGGACGAAGAAGAAACGCTCCCCTTAGGCGGATTCGAAGCAGCCACAAAAACCTCCCATGAACGACCCGGCCCAACAGGCCCGGATGAAACACGTGCTACATCAGTATACAGGGGAGTGGGGTAGCGGGGTACAAGCGCGCCAGCGGCAAACCGAGAGCATCAACAATGTGCCTCCGCTCTATTTGGACGATGGTACGTGGGTCATTAAGTACTCGGTTCAAGCGTCGGGTACCGTTGGTTTTCGAGACCAGAATTACAACCGTAAAATGCTCAACTGCATGGAATGTGACGTCCCAGTCGGAGTCATATTTGCAACCGAGGTGGGCTATAAGGTGCTCGGCCTTGCGTTTGTTGAGCGGTTCGAGCCCGAAAACGGATGGTTTGTTCTGCACGGTCCTGTTCATAAAGGCGGACCGGACCCTCGTTTTGCGCCCGACATGAGTTATCTGAAGCACATACCCGTCGATATTGAGTTTGCCGGACAGGGTGCGACCGACGATGAAATTTGGCTTTGGCGGTCTTTTACGATCGTGCTGTTTGATCGGATCGCGTGGCGATGCAATCTCGCACACGCCTGCCGGTGCATGCTCTTCCTGATTTGTATAGCGAGAGGGGAGCGAACGTGAGCTGGCGAGGCGATATTGCGATGGGGAAGTACGGAAAACTGCCGTGCGCCCTTATAGACAACAAAATGTTTCCGAGCGTAGAAGTTGATTGCGGGTCGTTTGTCGTCGCCTGTCCTTGCTGCGGCTCGCAAATACCGTGCCTCGACATTCGGTTCATCGATGCGTGCGACAGACTTAGCGACGAAGTGAGAAAACGGACAGGCGTTCATATGCCGGTGTATCAGGAGAAATGCCCTGTTTGTGGCCTCGATATCGTGTACGACGCCGGCGACGAGGGATAGGTGATGCGGAGGAGCTGGCTGTGAAGGCATCTCTGTCCCTATAAATAAATCCCCTCACCGAGCTGCTTGTGGAACTTGGCGTGATGGTCGCGTGCCCAGGTAAAGAGCGCCTGGTCAAAGTCGGTGCGTGTGGCCGGGACGCCGAAGACGCCGGCAACTTCGACGCGTACAAACTCCAGTGCCGGCAGCTTGTTGATGGCAGTGAGGGCAAACGGGGACGAGGGCTCCTCGAACAGATAGCGGCTGCCTTGCAGCGCGTCGCAAATGGTGCACGTGTTGCCGAGCGACGGGGCTTTGGAGGCTCGCGCGCCTACGGGCTTGTAGCCGCAGCGCTTAGAAAGATAGTCGCGGATCTCGCCCGGCACGCAGCCAAGAGCGGGCACGATGGCGAGTGCGTTGGCGTTGGCCGTGTCGATGGCAATGTGCCCGGCTTCGTTGGGCGCGTGCGCGATGGCGATGCTCTCGTCGTTATCGGTTCGATAGGGAATGCCGAAGGCCGCGACCGAGGTCTCTTTGTGACACTTCCAGCACTCGCGCTTGCCCAGTACTAGATATATATACGGCGCTGAGGGGTCGGATCGGTCAACACCGGGCAGCCACTCGGCAAAGGGCTCGGTGTTGACGCCGCTGGGTACATACCAGATCTTCTTGGTCCGGTCCCATTTGGCGCCCAGCGCCTTGGCTTCTTCTTTGTGCGAAAAGGGGACATCGAGCTCGGTGCGCATGGCGGCTCCTTGGTGCTGCAGGTGCAAGTGGCTCAAGGATACCGCAGGGCGCAGACATCGCGGCGTTTTGCTGAGAAGTTGCGGTGCGGACTGATTGGTTATGCCGATGGATAGATCGGCAAGTAGATGGTCGGCTTTTGGCCAGTTGGGCGGTTGGAGCAGCTTGCGGCGCAGTTTTGTGCCTGGCTATTGTTGATGTTGGGGTATTGAATTTGTTTGGCAGCCATTCGTCAGGTGAATTGATGCTACGTTGCGATGACGGTTGGAACTGCCAGCGGATTTGGCGACATAAAACAAAACAGCCCAGAGGACATAGCCTCTGAGCTGCGAACATTTGGTGGGCGTTAGAAGATTTGAACTTCTGACCTCTTCCGTGTCAGGGAAGCGCTCTCCCCCTGAGCTAAACGCCCGATCAAGGGTGCGCAAGCGCGCAAGGGATAATATAACGGAGCCTGAACTCGGTGGCAAGAACATTTTTTAAAAATCGCTTACATTGTGGAATTCGGGGGTCTTGTCATATCCATTTCAAAAGAGCCTGCTGCCGCGATTTGGCTGTCGCATAATGCAAGGCCATTGCGGTATCGAGCTATGGAAAGACGCCTGCGGAATTGTCCTACCGATAAGCGGACAAGCCTTCGGCTGGTGCCTTCGCCGTGGTAAGGTAAGCCGAATTGCTTCCAGACTGTTTCGGGGGAGTGGAATGAGCGAAGAGTGTGTCGAGCAGGTCGAAGGCGCAGGGGCTTCGGTGCCGATGACCGATATTTCGAACATTGATGTGCCCGAGGGCACCGACGAGCTCAGCCGCAACACCCGTCGCGCATGGCGCGACCGCCTGAACAGCGCTTCGACGCGCAAGATGATCACGGGCGTCTTGGCTACGCTGGTGGGCGGTTCGTTTTGGGGCTTCTCGGGCACCAGCGCGAGCTTTCTGTTCGATACCTACCACGTCGACACCTTGTGGCTTATGAGCGTGCGTCAGATTCTCGCCGGTCTACTCTTTATGGCCGTGGTTGTTACGCGCGACCGCGAGCGCCTGATTAAGCTCTGGACCACACCCGCCGATCGCAAGCAGCTGCTGCTCTTTACCGCCTTTGGTCTGCTGTTCAACCAGTTTTGCTATCTTTCGGCCGTGCGCCTGACGAACGCCGGAACCGCGACGGTGCTCCAGTGCCTGCAGCTCGTTATCATCATGGGCTACGCCTGCGTGACCGATCGCCGCATGCCGCGCACTCGCGAAGTCATCGGCATTGGCCTGGCTCTGGGTGGAACCTTTTTAATCGCCACCGGCGGCGACCCTACCAGTCTGAATATCTCGCCGCTTGGCCTGGCAGCGGGTCTTATGTGTGCGGTCAGCGCCACGTGTATGGCGGTGATTCCCGCTAAGATCCTGCCCGAATACGGCAGCCCCATCGTCACGGGCTCGGCAATGCTCACGGCGGGCGTGGTCTCGTGTGTCTTCGTGCAGCCCTGGGCGCATATGCCGGCGCTCGACGCTGCCGGCGTCGAGGCGCTCGCGGTGTTCGTGGTTATCGGCTCGTTTTTTGCTTACATGCTCTATATGCAGGGCGTTAAGGACATCGGCTCGGTGCGTGCGAGCCTCATCGGAACTGTGGAGCCGGTTTCGGCGACCATCACCAGCGCCGTTATGCTGGGTACGGTGTTTTTGCCGACCGACCTTATCGGCTTTGCCATGATCATCGTGATGATGTTCCTCACGGTGTAGCTGGCGCCTCCGCCAAGACAGAAAAGGTGTTGTGCCGCATTTTCGCCAATTGATGTCCGTGTCTGGAGTTTAGCTGTCGATGCTCAAAATGCCATAAACTAGTAACGTTATGGACTTTTTCATTGCGACTCAATTGCGAGGATTTCTTTATGGCTGGTAATCACTTTAAGGGCAGCGATAGCGGCCGTCCTGCAGTTCCGCCGCGTCCGAACGGGGCTGGTAAGGCCGGCACGCCGGGCGGCGCTGGGCAGGGCGGTTCCGGTAAGCGCGTGTCCCCGGGCGAGACGGCGATGTTTACTGCTCTGTACGAGCAGTCTCAAAAGGCAAAAAAGACCGGCCGTGCAAAAGGGAATGTCTTTGCGGGCGGTGCAACCTCCACGTCGCAGCCGCGCGGGGCTCCTTCGGTACCCGCGAACAACGCAGGTGCTACCAACGCCGCGAATGCCGCCGGCAACGTTAATGCCGGCAAGGCCGCCAACAATACTCCCTCTGCCGGTGGCGCGGGGCTTACGGGTAACCTTGGCACGATTTACACCGGCGCCTCCGAGACTGGCACGTTCGCCCGCCTGGATGATAGCGGTGCCGAGTTTGCGGGCTCGGGTTCCAAGGAAGATTATTACGATTTTGGCTTGAACTATGGCGGCGACGCTTCGTCGAGTTCGACCTCTGACGGTCTGGTCCGTCATCGCCATCGCAAGGGCGAACGCAAAAAGCGTCACACCGGCGCCATTATTGCCGCTGTAGTCGCGGTGCTTCTCGTTGCGCTTGGCGCAAGCGGCTTTATGCTGCTTAACTCGGCAAAGACCGTAAAGAGTGAAGCGAAGGAGGCCGTCGAGATTGTCGGTGGCCTTAAGGACAAGGTCACGTCGGGCGATTTTTCGACGCTGCCTGACGACGCGAAGAAGATTGATGAGCTTTGCGACAGCATGAAGGCAGAGACCTCGAGCCCGCTGTGGACGGCGGCTTCGTTTATCCCGGTGTATGGCAGCGACATCAATGCGGCCCGCACCATGATCGACGCCCTGTCCGATGTCTCGAGCAATGCGCTGGTTCCCATGGCCGATAACCTTTCGCAGGCCACGCCCGGCAAGCTGTTTCAGGACGGCATGATTAACGTGTCCGCGCTGCAGGCGGTCGCCGATTCGCTTTCCAGCAGCTCGAAGGTGTTCAAGAGCGCCAACGAGAAGATCCAGGGCATTGGCGATACTCATATTTCCCAGGTGACCGAGCTGGTCGATAAGGCCAAGGACGGCTTTGCCACCCTCAACGGCGCGGTTGACGCGGCGGAGAAGGTCGCCCCCGTCCTTCCCCAGATGCTCGGTGCCAACGGCCAGACGCGCAACTACCTTGTGTACGCCATGAACAACGTCGAGATTCGTGCTTGCGGCGGCTTTGGCGGTTCGCAGGGCCTGATTTCGGTCACCGACGGCCAGATGTCGATTGGCGAGTTTGTTCCATGTATTGCGCTTGGCAAAGACGAGGCGGTTGAGAGCGTCGACGAAGAGGACGAGGCACTGTTTGGCGACCACAGTAACCTGTACAACTCTGGTAACGCGTATTCGCCCGATTGGCCCCGCAACTCGCAGCGTGTCGCCGCGCTGTGGAAGTCCCAGTATGGGCAGGACGTTGACGGCGTCGTGGGTATCGACCCGGTGTTCCTGCAGTATCTGCTGGGCCTCGTCGGTAATGTCTCGCTGCCCGACGGAACGGTTGTCGACGGCACCAACGCCGCAAAGGTCCTCATGCACGATGTGTACTGGAACTATCCGGTCGAGGAGTCGGACGGCATCTTTGCATCCGTCGCCAGCGCTGCCTTCGACAAGATTCTCGGTGGCATCGGCGACGTCGACGTTACAAAGCTTGTCGGTGCATTCGAGCGCGGTGCCGAAGAGGGTCGTCTGATTGCTTGGATGAGAAACGATGATGAGCAGAATGCCATCAAAGAGACGGGCATTGACGCTTCGCTGCCCGATCCGGATGATCCGAGTGCCGATCCCGTTGCCGGCGTTTACTTTAACAACCTGAGCTTCTCCAAGCTCGACTGGTATCTGAACGCCGACACGCAGATTGGCCAGGGCGTCAAGAACGGTGACGGCACGTGCTCGTATCGCATCACCGTTACCCTGACGAACATCATGACGCAGGAGGAGGCTGGCAAGCTGCCCAACTACGTTGCGGCGAGCGCACCCGATGCCGCGCGTGACGACGAACGCCTGAATGTCTCGTTGTTTGCACCGACGGGCGGCAACATTACTGATCTGACCGTCGAGGGCACCCAGTTTGGTCTTGGCGCCGCTACGTGGCATGGAATCCCCTTCTATTCGGGCACCGTTGACCTGCATGCTGGCGAGACGACGACGATCACATATACGCTGACCACGTCGGCCGAGGCGGGGGACAAGCCGCTTACGCTGCGTCAGACTCCTACATGCCAGGCGGCTCGCGACAGCGCGTCGGCGTAGGATTTTTCTGGTAGCGCAGATAATCGAGTACCATTTTGGGGCGGACAGGCAATCTGTTCGCCCCTATTTTGTAAGGAGAGCGCATGAAGTACTTTGGCACCGACGGCTTTCGCGGTGAGGCTAACGTTGGGCTGACGGTAGAGCACGCTTATAAGATTGGCCGTTTTGTGGGCTGGTATTACGGCGCCAACCGCGAGCGCAAGGCGCGCGTCATCGTGGGTAAGGACACGCGTCGCTCGAGTTATATGTTCGAGGCGGCGCTGGTGAGTGGCCTGGTCGCGAGCGGTGCGGACGCCTATATGCTGCACGTGATCCCCACGCCGGGCGTAGCGCATCAGACCGTGGAAGGCTGCTTCGATTGCGGTATCATGATCAGCGCGAGCCACAACCCGTTTTGCGATAACGGCATTAAGCTCGTCAATAGCGACGGTTTTAAGATGGACGAGGACGTACTGGAGCTCATCGAGGACTACGTCGATGGCAAGAGCGAGGTGCCGCTGGCCACGGGCAACCACATCGGCGCCACGGTGGACTACATGCAGGGCCGCAACCGCTACATTGCCTCGCTCATCGCCAGCGCGAACTTTTCGCTGCAGGGCGTCAAGATCGGCATCGACTGCGCCAACGGCTCGGCGTCCTCGGTGGCCAAGCCGGTGTTCGACGCGCTGGGCGCCGACGTGCGCGTGATCAATGCCGCGCCTGATGGTTTTAACATCAACGTCGACTGCGGCTCCACGCATATGGAGCGTCTGCAGCGCCACGTGGTGGAGCAGGGCCTGGACGTGGGCTTTGCCTACGACGGCGATGCCGACCGCTGCCTGGCCGTGGACGAGCGCGGCCGCGTGGTCGATGGCGACCAGATCCTGTACGTGTGCGGCGTGTACCTGAACAAGCACGGTCGCCTTTCTGGCGGTACCGTGGTTCCGACGATTGCCAGCAACTTTGGCCTGATCAAGTCGTTGGAGCTTGCCGGCCTAAGTGCCGTGACCAGCGGTGTGGGCGACCGTCACGTGTATGCCAAGATGCGCGAGGGCGGTTACAGCCTGGGCGGCGAGCAGACGGGCCACACGATCTTTGGCGATATCGAGCGCACGGGCGACGGCATTATGACCTCGCTGCGCGTGATGGAAGTGATCCGCGCCGAGCGCGAGACGCTCTCGCAGCTCACGGCTCCGTGCAAGCTGCTGCCGCAGGCGCAGGTAGCCGTGCGCGTGGCGGACAAGGACGCCGCGCTCGAGAACATGGGCGTGCAGAACGCCATCGCCGAGGCCGAGGCGTCGCTGGCGGACGAGGGCCGCGTGCTGGTGCGCAAGAGCGGAACCGAGTCGGTGATCCGCGTTTTGGCCGAGGCCCCCGAGCAAGCCGCTGCCGACGCCGCCATGAAGCGCATCGCCGCCGCACTGGAAGCCCTGTAGTTATGCGGTTTTACTAAACCGCGTAACGGCTCGACGCTGCAAACGGCCCCAAGCGGCGATCTGACGTTCAATTTCAAGGGCGCGACCAGAAGGTCAGCGCCCTTTCATTTCACGTCACCTTGCTCGCTTACCCGGCACTTGGGGACATTCCTATTGTGCCGGCATAAAAGGAACGTCCCCAAGTGCCGGGTCTCTGGTTTAGACGAAAAAGGGGCGCCGCGGATAGATCCTGCGGCGCCCCTTTGCGTTGGCGTGTTGCCTAGGCTTTACAGCTCGTAGAGCGTGGTGAACTTGTCCTGTAGGTAGCTGCAGTAGTAGCGGGCATCGAACGCCATACCGCACGCGCCCTTGATGAGCTCCGGCGCGTCCTTGGCGCGGCCCCACTGCCAAATGTGCTCGCCGAGCCAGGCGCGGACGGGTGTCAGGTCGCCGCTCGCACAGGCGCCGTTGAGGTCGACGCCGTCGCGGCACATGGCCGGCACGAACATGGCGTCGTAGGCGCTGCCCAGCGCATAGGTGGGGAAGTAGCCAAACGAGCCGCCGCTCCAGTGCGTATCCTGCAGACAGCCACGCGTGTCGTCGGGAACCGGAATGCCCAGGTACTCGTCCATAAAGCGATTCCAAAGCGCGGGGATGTCCTTGGCTGTGGCCTCGCCGGCAAACAGCATGCGCTCAATCTCGTAGCGCACCATAATATGCAGCGGGTAGGTGAGCTCGTCGGCCTCGGTACGGATCAGCGACGGCTGGGCGATGTTCACGGCGTGGTAGAGCGTATCTTCGTCCACGTTGCCGTAGACCTCGGGCGCGTGACGGCGCAGCACCTCGAGCAGCGGGCCCATAAAATCACGGCTGCGGCCAACGGTGTTCTCAAAGAAGCGGCTCTGGCTCTCGTGGATGCCCATGGAAGTGCCGCCCTCCAGGCACGTGCGCGCGTAAGCGGGGTTCACGCCCAGCTCGTACATGGTGTGCCCCGCCTCGTGGATGATGCTGTAGACGTTGGAGATGCAGTCGTCCTCGTAGATGTGCGTCGCGATGCGCGCGTCGCCCACGGCAAAGCCCTCGCTAAACGGGTGCTCGGTAAAGGCAAGCGTGGTGTCGTTCAGGTCCAGGCCGACGAGCTTCATAAGGTCGAAGCTCATGGCGCGCTGAGCGGCCTCGGGCACGCGGGCGTGCAAAAAGTCGGCATCGGGCTGCTGGCCGCGCTCGCCGATGGCGTGCACGAGCGGCACGACCGTCGCCTTGACCTCATCGCAAAACGCATCGAAGCTTTTGGCGGAAAGGCCGCGCTCGTACTGGTCGAGCCAAACATCGTACGGGTCGCGCTTGGGGTCCATGAGCTCGGCCTGATGCTTAAGCTGGGCGACGATTCTATCCACATAGGGCTCAAAACTCGCCCAGTCATTGGCCGTTTTGGCCTTGTGCCACACGGCGTCGGCCTCGCAGGTGAGCCTGGTCCAGGCCTCGGCCTCCTCGGTGGGAATGGCGCTTGCCTCGCGCTGGTCACGGCCGAGCACGCGAATCTCGTCGAGCAGCTGCGGGTCGTCGATCTTTTCGCCCGCGACTGTCTCACGCGCGAGAGAGCGCACGAGCTCAACGGACTTTTTGCTGGTCAGGAGCTTGTGATGTTCGCCGGCAAGGGTGCCCATAGCATCGGCGCGGGCCGCGGCGCCGTTGGCGGGAGCAATCGTCGCGCCATCGAACTCGGCAATCTTGAGCAGGTACTCGCGGGTCCACAGTTTGCCTTCGAGCTTGCGGAATTTTTTGACGGCCTTATCGACCTTCATGCCTTTGGGCGTCTTGCCCACTGCGGGCTTGGCCTTCTTATCGTGCTTCTTACCCATACCATATCCTTGATCTCGCAGCCCGGACGCCACGGGTGGGCGTTCGGCCAGTTTGCACAGCCACCTGCCTTGTACCCAGTGCGGACAAAACGGAACGCGGCGATATGCTCGCAGAATGTGTTATCCTGTAGCCCAATGCGTTGACGGAGAGGGTTTTGCCCGCTGCGTCGCCGGCAAGAGAGGGAAGGCCATGGGCTGCAAGCCTTCCTGCGGTGGCAAGGGCCAAGCGTTCACTCCCGAGCAGCGACCTCAACGGGCGCGCGGCCAGCGGCGGCGAAGCCCCAGTAGGGAAGCCGTGAGCCTCGCGATAAGGGGCGCAGAGTGGGCACGGCGGGCCAGACATCCGCCGGGTCAAACAAGGTGGTACCGCGGAATTCAACCGTCCTTGGGCAATGCACATGCCCGAGGACGGTTTTTTTATTACCGAACCGGGCCGCGTTTTCGCAACGTCAGACGGCGGCAGCCGCCTCGGCAAACGGAGAGCGCGAGAGACGAAAGGGAAGACATGAGTCTGATTGATGATCTGGTCAAACTCGAGGAAGAGGCCAAGGAGCTCGTCGCAGGCGCCGATGACGCCGCCAAGCTCGAGGCTGCGCGCGTTGAGCTGCTCGGCCGCAAGGGCCGCATCACCGGCCTGATGCGCATGATGGGCAAGCTCGCCCCCGAGGATCGTCCCGTGATGGGCAAGCGCGCCAACGAGATGCGCCAGCTGATCGAGGGCATGCTCGACGAGCGCAACACCGAGATGAAGGCCGCCGCCCTCAAGCGCGCACTCGAGCACGACGCCGTCGACATCACGCTGCCGGGCATCCGTCCGCAGATCGGCCACCAGCACCTGATCAAGCAGATCATCGAGGAGGCCGAGGACATCTTCTGCGGCATCGGCTACACCGTCGAGTCCGGTCCCATGGTCGACACCTCCTACTACAACTTCACCGCGCTCAACGCCCCCATGGATCACCCGAGCCGCTCGGCCCGCGATACCTTCTACGTGGTCGACAATAACCCCGGCAGCGTCGCGCACCCCGAGGCCCACGCCCACGGCGAGTCCGACGTGCTGCTGCGCACCCAGACTTCGGGCGTGCAGATCCACACTATGGAGTCGCAGAAGCCGCCCATCTACATGATTTGCCCGGGCACCGTCTACCGTCCCGACACGGCCGACGCCTGCCACCTGCCGCAGTTCAACCAGATCGAGGGCCTGGTCGTCGACGAGGGCATCACCTTTGGCGACCTCAAGGGCACGCTCGACTACTTTGTTAAGTGCATGTTTGGCGAGGATCGCAAGACGCGTTACCGCCCGCACTTCTTCCCCTTCACCGAGCCCAGCTGCGAGGTGGACGTGAGCTGCCACGTGTGCGGAGGCAAGGGCTGCAACTTCTGCAAGCACAGCGGCTGGATCGAGATCCTGGGCTGCGGCATGGTCGACCCCAACGTCCTTATCAACTGCGGCATCGACTCCGAGAAGTACACCGGCTTCGCCTTTGGTATTGGCGCCGAGCGCGTCGCGGCACTGCGCTACGACCTGCCCGACCTGCGAACCCTGATGACGGGCGATATGCGCTTCCTGAACCAATTTTAAGTTGACCTGTCCCGGCGGCTTCCCGAGCCACCGCACCTTGCCTTTCAATCGTCGGTTGCGTACCTAAGTACGCGGCCCTCCTCTTTCAAGGCAATCTGCGGCACCTCGGAAACCCGTCTCCGTAGCTGGAGTTTTCCGACTGTTTATTGCAGGCGTTACAGATGAAAGGAGACCAGTTAGATGCGCGTTTCTTACGACTGGCTCAAGACCATGATCGATATTCCGGAGGATCCCAAGACCCTTTCGGACGAATATATCCGTACCGGTACCGAGGTCGAGGCGATCGACACCGTGGGCGAGTCCTTCGACCACGTGGTGACCGCCAAGGTGCTCACCAAGACCCCGCACCCCGATAGCGACCACATGTATGTGTGCTCGGTCGATGTGGGCGACAAGAACCTCGACGCCGACGGCAACCCCGCTCCGCTGCAGATCGTCTGTGGCGCGCAGAACTTCGAGGCCGGCGACCACATCGTCACGGCCATGATCGGCGCCGTGCTTCCCGGCGACGTCAAGATCAAGAAGAGCAAGCTTCGCGGCGTCGTGTCCATGGGCATGAACTGCTCCGCGCGCGAGCTCGGCCTGGGCGGCGACCACTCCGGCATCATGATCCTGCCCGAGGATACGCCCTGCGGCATGCCGTTTGCCGAGTATGTGGGCTCGAGCGACACCGTGCTCGACTGCGAGATCACGCCCAACCGTCCCGACTGCCTGTCCATGATCGGCATGGCCCGCGAGACCGGCGCCATCTTCGACCGCGATTTCCACGTTGAGCTGCCCGCCATCAAGGCCGAGACCGGCCGCGCGACCGACGACGAGCTTTCGGTCGAGATTGCCGACGAGGGCCTGTGCGACCGCTATGTCGCCCGCATCGTGCGCAACGTGAAGGTCGGCCCGTCGCCCGACTGGATGGTCAAGCGCCTCAACGCCCTGGGCGTGCGCCCGCACAACAACATCGTCGACATCACCAACTACGTGATGATGCTCACCGGTCAGCCGCTGCACGCCTTTGACCTGGACACCTTTGCCGAGCGCGAGGGCAGGCGTCGCGTGGTGGTTCGCGCCGCCCAGCAAGATGAGAAGTTCACGACGCTCGACGGCGAGGAACGCACGCTCGACGCCGGCATGGGTCTCATCACCGACGGCGAGCGCCCCGTGGCGTTGGCCGGCGTTATGGGCGGCATGGATTCCGAGATCGAGGACGACACCGTCGACGTGATGGTCGAGAGCGCCTGCTTCAACGCCGGTCGCACCTCGCATACCAGCCGCGACCTGTCGCTGATCTCGGACGCCTCCATTCGCTTTGAGCGCCAGGTCGACGAGACCGGCTGCGTGGGTGTGGCCAACGTGGCCTGCGCGCTCATCGAGGAGATTGCCGGCGGCCAGGTCGCTCCCGGCTACATCGACGTGTTCCCCGCTCCTAAGACCATCGACAGCATCAAGCTGCGCCTGGCCCGCGTGCACGCCATCTGCGGCGCCGACATCGAGCCCGACTTTATCGAGCGCTCGCTCACCCGCTTGGGTTGCACCGTCGAGCGCGACGGCGAGGACTTTATGGTTACCCCGCCGAGCTTCCGTCCCGACCTGCCGCGCGAGATCGATCTGATCGAGGAAGTCCTGCGCCTGTGGGGCATGGGCCGCGTGACGGCGACCATCCCGGCTGCCAAGAACCACATCGGCGGCCTGACCCGCGAGCAGAAGCTCACCCGCAAGGTCGGCGAGATCCTGCGCGCCTGCGGCCTCAACGAGACCACGACCTTTGGCTTTGCCGCCCCGGGCGACCTGGAGAAGATCGGCATGTCCACCGAGGGCCGCGGCTGCCCCGTGGTGCTCATGAACCCGCTGGTGGCCGAGCAGACCGAGATGCGTCGCTCGCTGCTGCCGGGCCTGCTGCAATCCGTGGCCTACAACGAGGCCCACGGCACGCCCAACGTGCACCTGTACGAGGTCGGCAGCCTGTTCCACGGTCGCGAGAACGCCAGCCTGCCCAAGGAGACCAAGTCCGTGGCGGGTGTGCTCTCGGGCCAGTGGAGCGAGCAGTCCTGGAACATGAAGTACCGCAAGCTGCGCTTCTTCTTTGGCAAGGGCATTGTCGAGGAGCTGCTTGCCCAGCTGCGTATCGAGAAGGTTCGCTTCCGTTCCGTCGAGGGCGAGGGCTATGCCTTCTTGCAGCCGGGCCGTGCCGCCGAGGTCCTCTCGGGCGGTACCGTGCTGGGCTGGGTCGGCGAGATCCACCCCGAGGCGCGCGAGGCGATGGGCATCGATGAGGTCGTCGTTGCCTTTGAGCTCGACCTGGACAAGCTGATCAAGGGCGCCCGCAACCAGGAGAACTACCGCGAGTTCTCGCAGTACCCGGCTGTTGAGCACGACCTGGCTATCGTGGTTGACAACTCCGTGACCTGCGAGGATCTTGAGCGCCGCATTACGAGCGCCGGCGGCAAGCTGCTCGAGGGCGTGCGCCTGTTCGATGTCTACCGCGATCCGGTTCGCATCGGCAAGGGCAAAAAGTCCATGGCCTTTGCGCTCACGTATCGCGCTGACGACCACACACTCACCAGCGAAGAGGTCGAGAAGGCGCACCAGAAGATCGTCACCAAGGTGTGCAAGGGCGTAAACGGCGAGGTCCGCGGCTAGGGCTTGCGATGGGGGGGCGTAGGGCCTGATGGCGGTTGCTGCGGAGCTCTGCGCGACCGCGGTGTTCGGAATAAGGCATCGCTGACCCTGCATATATGACACGCGCATTACAAAACGGCGTGCTGCTTTTGTGGCGGCGCGCCGTTTTGCTATCATAGCCTGCGGCGTGTTACGAATCATCTAGCTCGTAACACTGATGAAATGGTTCAAGCGGCGCTGCAATCCCATGTGCCGGCAACCGGGAGGCGTATATGCACATTCCAGATAACTACCTGTCCCCGCAGACCGATGCCGTTATGGCGGTGGCGATGGTGCCCGTATGGGTTCACTGCATCAAGAAAGTGCGCGCCACGCTCGATCGCGAGCATATGGCCTTTCTGGGTATTTGCGCTGCGTTCTCCTTTTTGCTCATGATGTTTAACGTGCCGCTGCCCGGCGGCACCACAGGCCACGCCGTCGGCGGCGCACTCATCGCGCTGCTGCTGGGCCCCGAGGCCGCGGCTATCGCTGTCTCGGTCGCGCTGGCGCTGCAGGCGCTGCTGTTTGGCGACGGCGGCGTTCTGTCCTTTGGCGCCAACTGCTTTAACATGGCCTTTGTGCTGCCGTTTACCGCTGCTATCGTGTTCCGTGCGCTCAACAGCCGTCTGCACGACAAGAGCTGGGGCACCTCGGTTTCTGCCATCGTGAGCGGTTGGGTCGGTCTGTGTCTGGCGGCCCTGTGCGCGGCGATCGAGTTTGGTATTCAGCCGATGCTCTTTACCAACGCTTCGGGCGCGCCGCTGTACTGCCCCTTCCCGCTGTCCGTGGCTATTCCGGCCATGTTGATCCCGCATATGCTGGTTGCCGGCGTGATCGAGGGCGTGGCGACGGCCGCCATCTACGGTTTCATTAAGAAGACGGCGCCGAGCATTATCGTCGGCCCCGAAGCCGCCGATGGCCAGCTTGCCGCCAATGGTACCGCCAAGAAGACTTCCCTGATTCCCACGCTCATTCTGGTCGCCGTGCTTGTCGTGGCTACGCCGCTCGGCTTGCTCGCCACCGGTGACGCCTGGGGTGAGTGGGACGCCGAGGGCGCCGCGACCGCCGTTCAGGAGGCTGGCGACGACAGCCTGCAGGCTTCGGTCAGCCTCGATACCCCGACCTTTGCCGACGCCCTGCCCACGGGCGATTATCTGCAGGCCTATTCCGAGGAGCAGGGCCTTGGCTTTGCCGGCCAGGCTGCGATGTATATTCTTTCGGGCGTGATTGGCGTGGCGGTGCTCACCATCACATTCCGCCTGGTCTCGCTGACGGTCAAGGAAAGCGGTGCTCATGGCAATAGCCGAGCTGCCTAGTTGGCTTGCGGTCGAGGAGCGTTACGAGCCCGCGGGGGCTCGGCATCGTGTGATGCAAAAGAATGTCCTGCACCTGGCGAGCCTGCTTGAGCGGGTTCGCCTGGGTGGAGGCGCGCACGAGGGCGGGTCGATGGTCGACCGCGCCCTTTCTTGCGTTTCGGCTCCGGTGCGCCTGGTGGGGATGTTCGTTTGCGTCCTGTGCGTGTGTCTGACGCAGAGCCCGCTGTACCTCATGTTGATGGCGGCCATCGCGCTGGTGCTCGTTGCCGTGCGCCCCGTACGCGGGCTGCGTGCGACCTTTGTTCCGGCGCTCGGCGCCACGGGGCTTGCGGTGGTTCTGGCACTGCCTGCCCTGCTGCTAGGCGCGTCTGCCACGGGCGCCATGCTCAAGATCGCGCTCAAGACGTTCATTAATGTGTCGCTTGTGCTGGGCGTTTCATGGACGCTTACCTGGAGCCGCATGTCGGCGGCGCTCAAGATGCTGCATCTACCCGACGAAGTTATCTTTACGTTTGATATGGCGCTCAAACACATCGAGGTGCTGGGACGCACGGCGCACGATCTGTGCGAATCGGTCATGCTGCGCAGCGTCGGTTCCGCGCCTGCGGGTTTTTCGCGCACCGACTCGCTGGCGGGTATCATGGGCATGACGTTTATCAAGGCGATGGAATGCAGCCGCGCGATGGACGAGGCTATGCTTTGCCGCGGCTTTGCCGGTGCGTATCCGGCACCCGCGCGCGCCGGGTTTGGCTGGCGTGATGCGGTCTATGCGGCCGTCGTGGTGCTGCTCGCCGTGTTGTGCGCGGTGCTGTAGCGCGGGCGGCCGAGCCGTCGATGTGGATAGGGAAGGGCGACGTTTTGGCAAACGATACGAATGGCGTGATGGGCGCGAGCGGTGCTACTGGCGCCAAGAGCGTGCCGCTCATCGAGTTCCGCGACGTGGTGTTCTCCTATGCGGGGCATACGGTTGTCGATGGTGTGTCGCTGCAGGTCGATCGTGGTGAACTCGTTGCCCTACTCGGTCCCAACGGCTGCGGTAAGACGACGATTATGCGCCTTATCAACGGTCTTGAACTAGCGGACGCGGGTGCGTACCTGTTTGACGGGCACGTGATCGATGCGGCATATCTCAAGGATTCCGCAGCCGCTCAGCGTTTTCATCAGCGCGTGGGCTTTGTGTTCCAGAATGCCGATGCGCAGCTCTTTTGCGCTACGGTGGGCGAGGAGGTCGCGTTTGGTCCCGCGCAGATGGGGCTGCCGGCAGACGAGCTCGAGCGCCGCGTGCGCGATGCCATGGAGCTGTTCCAGGTTGCCGATCTGGTCGATGCCTCGCCCTATCAGCTTTCGGGCGGGCAAAAGAAGCGCGTTGCGCTGGCTGCGGTGGTGTCGATGAACCCCGATATCCTAGTGCTCGATGAGCCCACCAACGGGCTCGATGAGGACTCGTGCCACATCGTAGTCAACTTTTTGCTGGCCTACGTTGCTGCCGGTAAGACGGTTTTGATGAGTACGCACCATCAAGATTTGGTGCGCCGCCTGGGGGCCCGTGCCATCTATATCGATCGATATCACCATGTGGTCGAGGCGCCCGTGCCGTCGTATGGAACCGAAAGCGGTGCTGCGGAATAGTTGCTGCGTAGGGTATGTATGGCCGCCTGTGCGACTCTGCCGTGATGGTATAGTTAACCAGGTTTTATGGGGGTGGCTATGCCAAGTTGGAACATTCATATCGCTCAAACGGAGCGCTTGCTGGCACGTGCTAGCGTGCTTGCCGATAGCGTGCGCGACCGCAATGCCTTTTTGTTTGGCTGCGTGGTTCCGGATATCTTCGTGGGCTATATGGTTCCTGGCATCGCCGATCCCATCCCGTACCGCATTACGCACTTTGCAAAGCCCGAGCCTATCCCTAAGCCGCGCGAGCACGAGTTCTGGGATACCTATGTGGCGCCGCTGCTTAAAGGCGCATCCGCGGGCGAACCTGCTGAGGCTACCTCGATTGTCGAGGAGCGCGAGCGACTGAACCGCGTGCACTATCCTCAGCGCTACAGGGATGCCGAGCCGGTTGTCGGTCCCGGCGCCTGTGAGTTCTCGCTTGCGTCCGAAGATGTGGCGCAGTCGCTGCTCGATTTAACGCTGGGCGTCTGGTCGCATCTGGTGGCCGACACGGTATGGAACACGCGTGTGAACCAGTATCTGGAAGCACACGGCGGCAAGCCGTGCGAGGAATTCCGCATTAAAAAGCAGGGTGATTTTGACTGGTTTGGCAAGACGCTGGGCATCGTTTCCATTCCGCGTGCGACCGATCGCCTCTATACCGCTGCGACGCGTTTTGGGCAGTATCCCATCCATAAAGAATATGTGCTCAAGACTATCGGCGTCATGCACGAGATTGTACGCGAAAACCCCGGCGAGCCCGATCATCCGCCGTATCGACTGCTGACCGAGGAGTTTTTCGATGCAACGTTTACCGAGGTCATCGAGCTAACCGAGGCGGGATTTGCGGCTCGCGTTGCTGCTTCTGACGTTCCCGCAGTCCCCCTGATCGCTAGCTGCTAGCTGGCCGGCTTAACGGCGAACAGCTCATCCCAATCGACCAATAGCTCCCGCCGCAGGGCATCTTCGGTGGTGCGCTCGGCATCGGAGAGGCTTGCGACTGAACGCAAATCGATGAAGCTGCATATGAAGAAGGTCTTAAAAAAGGGCCCGGAAGGCAATGCCTTCCGGGCCCTTTGCAATGCAAACATGCTTGCAAGTACGACTTAACGCACCTGAGCGACGTAAGCGACGTTGGTCGAGGAGACCTTGTCCTCGAGCTGAACACTCATGCGGGGATCGCCGGCGGTAGCGACGGTCAGATCGCCGGCCTCGACGTAGCCGAGCTCCTTAGCGGTCTCGATCGCCTTGACGATCGTGCCGTTGACGGTGCCCTGGGTAATCTCGGCCTGGTGCGGGATAACGCCCCAGTACATGATCATCTGCTGGACGGCCCACTCGTGGCGGGAGAATGCGCAGATCGGCATGTTGGGACGGAAGTGCGAGATCAGGCGAGCGGTACGACCGGTGGTCGTCGGCACGGTGATGCACTTGGCGCCAACGGTGGTGGCCATGTTCACAGCGGACATACCCACAACGTTGTTGACAACGCGGGTGCCGTGAGCATCGGCCGGAACCTCGAGCGGAGCGTGAGCCGGGAGGTACTTCTCGGTCTCGAGAGCAATGCTGGCCTGCATCTTAACGGCCTCGACCGGGTACTTACCGGCAGCGGACTCGCCAGAGAGCATAACGGCGTCGGTGCCGTCGTAGATGGCGTTAGCAACGTCGGCAACCTCGGCGCGCGTCGGGCGCGGGTTCTGCTGCATGGAGTCGAGCATCTGCGTAGCGGTGATAACGGGCTTGTAGGCCGCGTTGCACTTGGCGATGATCTCCTTCTGGATGTGCGGAACAAGCTCGGGCTTGATCTCGATGCCCAGGTCGCCACGGGCGACCATGATGCCGTCGGAAGCCTCGAGGATCTCGTCGAAGTTCTCGACGCCCAGGGCACACTCGATCTTCGGGAAGATCGTCACGTGCTCGCCACCGTTCTCGCGGCAAAGCTTGCGGATGCCGCGGACGGACTCGCCGTCACGGATGAAGGAAGCGGCGATGTAGTCGATGTTCTCGGTCAGGCCAAAGAGGATGTCCTGACGATCCCGCTCGGTGATGGCGGGCAGCGAGATGTTGACGTTGGGCATGTTGACGCCCTTGCGCTCGCCGATCAGGCCGTCGTTCTTAACGACGCAGGTCATGTCCTGGCCGCTGACGGACTCGACCTCGAGGGCAACCAGGCCGTCATCGATCAGGATGAGGGAGCCCTTCTCGACCTCGGAAGGCAGAGCCAGGTAGTCGAGGGAGATGTGCTCAGCGGTGCCGTGGAAATCCTCGGACGTGGGCTGAGCGGTGACGACGATCTTATCGCCGGTCTTGACGGCAACCTTCTTGCCGTCGACCAGAAGGCCGGTGCGGACCTCGGGGCCCTTGGTGTCGAGCAGGATGCCGACAGGCAGACCGAGCTCCTTGGAAATACGGCGGACGCGCTCGATGCGACCGTGGTGCTCGTCGTAGGAGCCGTGCGAGAAGTTAAAACGGGCGACGTTCATGCCCGCCTTGATCATCTCGCGGATGGTCTCGTCGCTATCGCAGGCGGGACCCATGGTGCATACAATCTTAGTGCGCTTGTACATTCAGACCTCCATCTGACATCGTCTTGCGCTGATAGATAAACCATAAGAAATAAAACCGAGATGATTATAACGAAATGCCGACCGAATACCCCAAAAAATCGACCGTATGCCGAAATGGAAGTTCATTTTTTGCGGGAAAAACGGTATATGAAAAATCTTTACCAACCACTCCAACCGCTGCTATCTGGGAGATATGTCAGTTTGGCGATGTGCCGAAGAAAAAACGTTTTACCAATGTTGAGCATCACACGGTCTGCACCGTTGCGTGCGGACTATATTTCCAAACCGATTGTTTTGGCTAGACGCGTCGCTTTGGGGTACCATAGCTCCACTATCAACTGCCGCTCAGCACGGCAGCCTTGATGAGCCCTTGCCCTTCTCCTGGGAATTATGATCGGGCATCAATCTGCTGAGTGGCCCGAATCCCA
>CABUVF010000004.1 GCA_902494945.1 uncultured Collinsella sp. | reverse complement strand
TGAGCAGAACATGCTCGACCTGTTCGACGTCTGTAACCGTACCGTGCTCTACGTGAGCCACGATATTGACGAGGCATGCCGCCTGTGCGAGCGCATTTGCGTGATGCATAACGGGCATGTGGAGGAGATCGGCTCCGTCGAGGACGTGGTCCGCCGGCCGCAAACCTTGGCTGCGCTGCGCCTGACGGGCTGCAAGAATACGAGCCGCGCGCGTAAGATCGGCGACGAGGAAGTTGAGGCCCTCGACTGGGGCATGACCTTCAACGTGGGCCGTGAGGTTCCCGATAACGTGGCGTACCTCGGTATTCGTGCGAGCTACTTCCATATGGACAACCGCGCAGAGCGGGGTCGTAACAGCTACGACCTGCATGTGGCTCGCGTGAGCGATTCGCGTTTTGAGCGCTTGGTGCTGTTGGACGTGCCACGTGTCGATGCGCCGACGCGCCTGCAGTGGAAGGTCAACAAGGTGAGTGTGCCTGTAGAGGAGTTGCCGCAGGCGGGGGAGACTTTGCGCATGCATTTTGATGCCAGCAGGATCCATTTGGTTTGTCGATAGCGCCAGATAATGCCGTCGGGGATATATATGCCTCGGCGGCTTATCTGTTTGCCGTTCGCCGAATGAAGGATGACAAACTCTTATCAAACAAGATAATTATTTATTAAACGACGGCACACGAGGCTGTCGTACGAATGTCAACGGTGTTCGCAGGGGCGATGACCGTTGATATAGTTGACCTCGACTGGTTAAGGAGGGTGCGCACATGCCGCAGACGACATACATTCGCCGCGTTGCCGCGCGCGCCCAGCATATGGCTCGGAGTCGCATATGAGCAGGTATGTTCACGGCTCCGGGAGAGACGACGCACAACTAAATCATCGACCGCAAAGCAGGTTCCCTAAAATTCCGGGTTTGAGCACGGCCGGGCAATCGCCGTCCGTCGTGCATCGATACCGCTGTTATCCGTTTTTGGTTCGAGAGGGGAACCGTTATGGCTGAAGAATTCGATTTTCATCCGATGTGGGAGAGCCTCGGCATGAATCTTGCCGACCACGATATGCTGCTGGGCGCCGTGGGCCAGATGTACGGGGACATGTTCCTGTCGCAGAACAACCGCCCCAAGTCCACGTCCTACTTGGACTTTGTGGCCACCAACATCCATAGCGGCCGCATTAAGGAGATGCTCGACAAGAAGGAGGCTGGCGAGGCCACCAAAATCGTGGGCTCGTTCTGCGTGTACGTGCCCGAGGAGATCGTGCTTGCCTGTGACGGCATTCCCGTTGGTCTGTGCTCGGGTGCCGATTGGGCAACGGACAAGGTCGAGGAGCACTTGCCGCGCAACACTTGTCCGCTTATCAAGAGCTTTGCCGGCTTTAAGCTGGGCGAGGTCTGCCCCTACATTGAGTCGAGTGACTTGGTGGTAGGCGAGAACACCTGCGACGGCAAGAAGAAAGCCTACGAGTTCTTTGCCACGCAAAAGAACATGTACGTCATGGATATTCCCAACGTACACGACGAGTCGACGCTTGTGACCTGGAAGGCCGAGGTCAAGAAGCTCGCCGCCAAGATCGAGGAAGAGTGCGGCGTCACGATTACGCCTGAGCGTCTGAAAGCCGCCATCCACGCCGTCAATGAGAAGCGCCGTGCCCTGCAGCGCCTCGCTGCCACGCGCGCTGCCGACCCAGCGCCCATTAGCGGTCTCGACAGCCTGCTGACCGTTCAGGCCGCCTTTATGGACGACACGCCGCGTCTGACCGGAGCCATCAACGATATGGCGGCTGAGTGCGAGCAGCGTGTCGAGGCCGGCGAGGGCGTGGCGCCCAAGGGGACCAAGCGCATCCTGTACACCGGCACGCCCATGGCCGTGCCCAACTGGAAGCTGTTCAACCTCATCGAGAAGGCCGGCGGCGTTGTGGTAGGCGAGGAGTCCTGCACGGGTTCGCGCTATTACAAGGACCTGGTCGACGAGTCCGGTGAGACGGTTGACGAGATGCTCGATGCCATCGCCGAGCGCTACTTTAAGATCAACTGCGCCGTCTTTACGCCCAACGACCAGCGTATGAAGGATATTGTCCAGATGGCCAAGGACCTGCATGCCGACGGCATCGTCGACGTGGCCCTGCAGTTCTGCACGCTCTACGAGATGGAGCCGTTTGCCGTGGAGAAGGCCGCCGAGGAGGCAGGCATTCCATTTATGCACATCACGACCGACTACGCCGGCGAGGATGCAGGCCAACTGCAAACCAGGATTGAGGCTTTCTTGGAAACCATTTAGGACTATTCGTCCCGGCGGCTTCCCCAGGCACCCGATCTTGCTGTTCAAACCGTCGCTTGCGTACCAAAGTACGCGGCGCTTCTCTTTTACGGCAACCTCGGGCTCCTGGGAAAGCCGTTTCCTTGGTTGGTTAAAAGGTTTGTTAAGGAGTTATATGTCGGAAAATACTGAGCAGCCGTTGCCGCGCACGTTTGAGGAGTTCAACGAGCAGCGCAAGGCGGCGTTTATTCGCGTCAAGGATTATAAACAGGCCGGCAATCGCCTGGTCGGCTTTTTGTGCAGCTATACGCCGCTCGAGATTATCGATGCCGCGGGGGCCGCAAGTGTCGCTCTGTGCGGTACGTCCGATGAGGTGATCCCCGAGGCCGAGAAGGTACTGCCCGCGAACCTCTGCCCGCTCATCAAGTCGACCTACGGCTTTGCCTACTCGCAAAAGTGCCCGTTTACGTACTTTAGCGACATGATCATCGGCGAGACCACCTGCGACGGCAAGAAGAAGATGTACGAGCTGCTGGGGGAGCTCAAGCGCACGCACATTCTGCACCTGCCGCAGGGTCGCGATCGCGCCTACGAGCGTGAAAGCTGGTACGAGGAGTGCCGCCTACTCAAGGAGGAGCTCGAGAACTTCTACGGCATCACGATTACCGACGATGACCTGCGCGCCGCCGTCCGTCGTCGCAACCGTTTGCGTGCGGCCCAGCTCGAGATGTTTGCGCTGCAGGCTAACCAGCCGGCGGCCATGAGCGGCGTCGACCTGATGAGCACCATGTTTGCCGGTACGTTCAGCTTTGATATCGAGGCCTATACGGATCAGCTGGAGCAAAAGGTTGCCAAGCTGCGCGAGGCCTACGACGCGGGCGAGCGCCCGGTTGCGGCGGATGCCAAGCGCATTCTGATCACCGGCTGCCCGGTGGGCGGCGTGATCAACAAGATAGGCCGTACTATCGAGTCC
Organism: uncultured Collinsella sp.; assembly: GCA_902494945.1. GTDB lineage: Bacteria > Actinomycetota > Coriobacteriia > Coriobacteriales > Coriobacteriaceae > Collinsella. The sequence continues at coordinate 31,225 of CABUVF010000004.1, read as the reverse complement.
AATGGCGGCGTGGTCGTGTGCATGGACGACTGCTCGGGTGAGCGCACGGCGGCCATGATGATCGACCCCGATGCTCCCGATATCCTGCGCGCCATCGCCGACCGCTACCTGGATATCAACTGCTCGGTCATGACGCCCAACGACAGCCGCATGGGGAACACACTTGCCATGTGCGAGAAGTATCATGTCGATGGCGTGGTAGAGAGCGTGCTACAGGCCTGCCACACCTTTAACGTGGAGAGTGCGCGCATGCAGGAAGCTGTCGAGGGTGCGGGCATTCCGTATATGAAGATCGAGACCGACTACAGCAACGGTGACATGGGCCAAATCGAGACGCGCATCGCCGCCTTTATCGAAACCCTCTGACGTCTGAGGCGCCCGACCTTCCGGCTCCAACCCTCCTCGCGTACCTTGAGTACGCTTCGTCGGGCTTGTCGCTCGGAATCTCGGGCACCTCAGACGCCAGAGGGCCGTTGTTGCAGCAGTGTCTGATCGTTTGATTTTCTTGCTGATTAGGAGAGAGCCATGATAGGGATCGGGATCGATATCGGGTCTAGGGCGGCTAAGGCTGCTGTGGTCGACGGGGAGGGTTCGGTGGCGTGGACGTGCGTGCAGCCAACCGGGTTCTCCTCGGTCGATGCTTCCGAGCGGCTGCGCGAGGCACTGGCAGCGGCTGGCTATGGCGTGGCTGCCGACGACGTGCGCGTGATCGCGACTGGCTACGGCCGTGTTGCCGTGCCCTATGCGCACAAGGTCGTGACCGAGATTACCTGCCACGGCACCGGTGCCGTGCGTCTGTTTGGCGATCACGGCACGGTGATTGACGTGGGGGGCCAGGACACCAAGGTCATCCAGCTTAAAGGCGGCCGCGTGGCCAAGTTTGCCATGAACGACAAGTGCGCCGCCGGCACGGGGCGCTTTTTGGAGATCATGGCCGACCGCCTAGGCATTTCCCAGCAGCAGATGGCCGACCTGGCGCGTTCCGGCGAGCCCACCAAGATCAGCAGCATGTGCACGGTGTTTGCCGAAAGTGAGGTTATCAGCCTGATCGGTCGCGGTGAGCCGCGCGAGAACATCGCACGTGGCGTGATCGACAGCGTGGTCTCGCGCGTGGCGACCATGGCCGGGCAGGCCGCGGGCGCCCCGTACTACCTGACCGGTGGCCTGTGCGAGAACGCCTTCGTGGTGGAGCGGTTGGGCGAGCTACTGGGGTCGCCGGTGACAACCTCGCCCCAGGCTCGCTTTGCCGGTGCCATCGGCGCGGCGATTCGCGCACAGGCGCTCAATTAATGCATCCGCCTTGGGCTCGCATTCATGCGTATACTGAGAGAAAATGATTGACCGATGAGAGGAGGTATCGATGCCTGACGATCAGATTAAGCTCACGTCTATGACGGCCGCGAGCGGTTGAGCCGCTAAGTTGGCTCCTGGAGCCCTCGCCCAGGTCCTGGGCGACTTGCCCAATGTGCATAACGACAACCTACTCGTGGGGTTCGATACCTCCGACGATGCGAGCGTCTTCCGCGTTGGCGATAACCTGGGTCTCGTGCAGTCCATCGACTTCTTCCCGCCGATGGTCGACGACCCGTTTCTGTTCGGCCAGATTGCCGCGGCAAACTCGCTGTCGGACATCTACGCCATGGGCGGGCGGCCGAGCCATGCCATGAACCTGCTCTGCATACCCAGTTGCCTGGGTGTTGAGGTTGCCGGCCAGATTCTGGCGGGCGGCGCCGACAAGTGCGTCGAGGCGGGCTGCTCTATCGCGGGCGGTCATACCATCAACGACGACGAGCCCAAGTACGGCTTGTCTGTGAGCGGCTTTGTCGCGCTCGACCGCATGCTCGCCAACAGCGGCGCGCGCGCTGGCGATGTCCTGCTGCTGACCAAGGCGATCGGCTCTGGCATCATCACCACGGCCATTAAGGGCGAGCTCATCGAGCAGGACGAGGCCGCAGCCATGTTCGACTCGATGCGCACCCTCAACGAGGCCCCGATTCGTCTGGCCGAGGGCCTCGAGCTTCACGGCTGCACCGATGTCACGGGCTTTGGCCTGATCGGGCACGCGTGCGAGATGGCCGAGGGCTCGGGCGTGCAGATTGAGCTTGTGTCGGGGGCGGTGCCGCTCTTTGACCAGGTGCTCGACATGGCGCGTCTGGGCATTATTCCCGCGGGCTCCTACCGCAACCAGGACTTTTTTGGCCCGCGTGTGGCTGCCGACGAGGACCTGGAGCCGGGCATGCTCGACGCGCTGTACGATCCGCAGACGTCTGGTGGCCTGCTTATCGCGGCGCCCGTGGCGGATGTGGATGAGCTTGCGCGTCGTTTACATGCCGAGGGGCGCGTTGCCGCCACAATCGGTCGCGCGTGCGAGCCGGTGCCGGGCGGTCCTGCTGTTCGCGTTGTGCATTAAGGAAAACCGTTTATGCGACCGCCTGCTGTTCTGGGCGGTCCCTTTTGAAAGGATGTAGCTATGTCTACCAAAATTGAAGTCAATGCCATGGGCGATGCCTGCCCGCTGCCCGTCGTCAAGACGCTTAAGGCGCTCAAACAGTTTGACGGCGAGGGTGCCGTGGTGACCTCGGTCGATAACGAGACCGCCGTCAAGAACATCTCCAAGATGGCGCAGGAGAAGGGCTGCACGGCCTCGGTCGAGAAGGTTTCTGACGCTGAGTGGCACGTGACCGTGGCGACCTCTGGTGCCATTGCCGTGGCCGATCCCGAGCAGGATGGCGCTGCCTTCTGTGGTGCCAGCACCGGCAAGGGCGAGCTCGTCATTTCCGTCTACACCGACTGCATGGGCCGCGGCGACGACGAGCTGGGCCACAAGCTCATGAAGGCCTTCATCTTTGCCGTGACGCAGCAGGAGGAGCTGCCCGCGACCATGCTGTTCTACAACGGCGGAGCCAAGCTCACCGTCGAGGGCTCGCCGGTACTCGACGACCTGAAGGGCCTGGCCGAGCTGGGCGTTGAGATCCTCACCTGTGGCACCTGCCTCGACCACTATGGCATTAAGGACCAGCTTGCCGTGGGCGAGGTCACGAACATGTATGTGATCGTGGAGAAGATGGAGCAGGCCGTGCGCGTCGTGCGCCCGTAGCGTATTGGTTGGAGTTGCCATGAGGGAGAAGCGCCCGGCGCTTGTCATCACGTTTCCCACCACGGCGGCCGCCATGGGCTGCGAGTCCCTGTGCGTTGAGCGTGGCCTTCTCGGGCGAACGATTCCCGTGCCCGGGGAGGTCGCTGCCGGCTGTGGTCTGGCGTGGAAAGCGTTGCCTGCCGATGAGGAGCTGCTGCGCGGCGAACTCGCCGCGGCGGGCGTTCCCACCGAGGGCTATACCGTGATTGATATGTGGGAGGTCGTGCGATGATCTACCTGGATAACGCGGCGACGACCATGCACAAGCCGCAGACGGTCATCGATGCCGTGACGCAGGCGATGTGCTCGCTCGGCAATGCCGGGCGCGGCGCCACGTCGGGTGCCCTCGATGCCGCTCGTACGATTCACGGTTGCCGTGCCAAGCTCGCGCGCTTGCTGGGCTGCCCGCGGGCTGATCATGTGTGCTTTACGTCCAACTCCACCGCGGCGCTCAACACCGCCATCAATGGCGTGGTGCGCCGCGGCGACCGCGTGGTCACGACGGTGCTCGAGCACAACTCCGTGTTGCGTCCGCTCAACCGCCTGGCGGCAGAGCAGGGCGTGACCGTTGAGCATGCGGGCTGCGACGCGAACGGTGCGCTCGACTACGAAGAGCTTGAGCGGCTGGTGACGCCGGGCACACGTGCCGTGGTGGTGGCGCACGCCTCCAATGTGACCGGCAACGCGGTCGACATTGCGCGCGTGGCCGCCATGGCCCATGCGGCCGGTGCGCTCGTGATCGTCGATGCCTCGCAGTCTGCCGGCACGGCGCATATTGATATGCAGGCCATGGGGCTCGACGTGGTGTGCTTTACCGGCCACAAGGGGCTCATGGGTCCGCAGGGGACCGGCGGCCTGGCCGTGGCGGAGGGCATTGACGTGGCCCCCTGGGCCATGGGCGGTACGGGCGTGCACAGCTTTGATCCGCTGCAGCCGCTTGAGTGGCCCACGCGCCTGGAGGCGGGCACGCTCAACGGCCACGGTGTCGCCGGCCTTTCTGTCGGCCTCGACTTTATCGAGGCCCAAGGTGGGGTCGAGGCGATTGCGGCGCATGAGCGAGCACTGGCGGATCGCTTTCTCGCTGGCGTGCGCGAAATCCCGGAGATCAAGCTCTACGGTGCCTTTGACCAGCCCGTGCGCTCGGCGATCGTTTCACTCAACGTGGGCGATATCGATTCGGCCGAGATTTCGGACGCGCTCATGCAAGGGTGGGGGATTGCGACGCGCCCCGGCGCCCACTGCGCTCCGCTCATGCACCGCGCGTTGGGGACCGAGCGCCAGGGTGTCGTTCGCTTCTCGTTTGGGTATTTCAACACGGACGAGGAAGTTGACGCCGCGATTGAAGCTTTGCGCGATTTAGCTTGCTAAAGCGTATATACTTGCGGGATGGGCCTTTTGCCCGTCCCGTTTTTGTTTCGACCCGAAAGGTGGTCCCATGGCCTCATCCGCGCCGCGCGGCCTGCGCTCCGACCATGTCGTTACCGTCGGTATCGCCCTGTTCTCGATGCTCTTTGGCGCCGGCAACCTTATTATTCCGCCGCTGCTGGCGCTGCAGGCAGGTTCTGCCACGCCGGTCGCCATGCTCGGCTTTCTCATTGCCGCCATCGGCCTGCCCGTCATGGGCTTTATCGCCGTGGCACTTGCCGGAACGGCGCGCGAGCTTGCCGGCCGTGTGCATCCCAAGTTCGGCGAGTTCTTTGTCGCGGCGGTGTATCTGGCTATCGGCCCGTGCCTGGCCATTCCGCGCACGAGCTCCACGGCCTTCGAGATGCTGGTGCCGCTGTTGCCCGAGGGCGTCTCGCTCGGCACGGCGCGCCTGGTGTTTGCCGTCGGCTTCTTTGTCGTCGCGTTTGCGCTCACGCTGCGCCCGGGCGTCATCACACGCGTGCTCGGCCGCATTACGGGCCCCGCGCTCATTGCGCTCATCGTGCTGGTCGTTGGTGCTGCCGTGATCTCGCCGCTGGGTCCCGCTGCCGCGCCGCAGGCCCCCTACGATGCTGGCGCTGCCGTGCAGGGCTTTCTGACTGGCTATCAGACCATGGACCTGCTCGCGTCGCTCGCCTTTGGCATCATCATCGCCGAGACCATCCACGAGTTGAGTGTTACCGATGACAAGCGCGTGGCCTTCGAGATCTCGCGCTCCGGTGTGATCGCTGGCGTGCTCATGGCCATCATCTACTGCGGCCTGGCGCTTGCCGGCATGCAGCTCGGTACGGTTATGCCCGATGCCACCAACGGTGCCGCCATCCTCGCTCGTTCGGCCTCTATGCACTTTGGCCTTGCCGGCACGGTCGTGGTCTTTGCGATCTTTTTCCTCGCTTGCATGAACGTGTGCATCGGCCTTATCAGCTGCTGCTCGCGTTACTTCTGCGAGACGTATGTGGTTAAAGGGGGAGCGGAGGCTTCCGAGGAGGCCATGCGCCGTCCCTTTGCGATACTCGCCTTTGTGTTCGCAGCGTTTTCGTGCGTGCTCTCCAACGTGGGCCTCGACGTGATCCTCATGTTCTCGGTGCCCATGCTCAACGCTTTGTACCCCGTCGCCATTGTGCTGGTGCTTATGGGCCTGGTGCACGGTTTTTGCGACGCGCATCCGCAGGTGTGGGTTTGGGTCGGCGGCGTTGTCGCGGTGCAGAGCGTGATCACCTCGGTTCGCGACGCGTTCTTTGCGGGCGCGTGGCTGCCGTTCGATGCGCTGCCGCTGGCGGATATCGGTGCCGCGTGGGCGCCGGTTGCCGTGGTGGCATTTGTGATCGGTCTGCTCCATAGTCGTTTTGTTGCACATTCGAGGAGCTAAGGCATCAATGCTTGCACAGGCGGGGAGTCTCCCCTATAATTTCCTTCGCTTTGGGACACGCAAGGTTTAGACCTTAGCTGCTCAACACCTTCGGGACGTGGCGCAGTTTGGTAGCGCGCCTGCTTTGGGAGCAGGATGTCGCAGGTTCAAATCCTGTCGTCCCGACCATATCTTGCGGGCGTAGTTCAATGGTAGAACCCCAGCCTTCCAAGCTGATGACGCGGGTTCGATTCCCGTCGCCCGCTCCAAGTAATTTGCAGGTCAGAGGTACGTTTACTTCTGACCTGTTTTGTTTTGACCGTCCGACGCGGGGCCTTTGCATTGGCAATGCTCGTCCCTGCTGATTAGGAAAGAAGTGACTGACATGGCAGATTTCAAGGCAGAATACCCCACCCCCGACTGCCTGGCGCCCGCCGCGATCGAGGCTAAGTCCGAGGCCGCCGGCGTTACCAAGGCCAACCTGCCGGTCTCGAAGGCCTTTTTGCTCGCCATGTTCGCCGGAGCGTTTATCGCCTTCGGCGGCCTGTTCTTCACGGTCTTTCTGAGCGATCCCACGCTTGGCTGGGGCGCCCAGCGCTTCGTGGGCGGTCTTGCTTTTTGCCTGGGACTGGTGCTCGTGCTCATTTGCGGCGCGGAGCTGTTTACCGGTAACTCGCTTATGGTATGCGCGCTTAAGAGCAAAAAGATTACGCTCGTCCAGATGTTCAAGGCTTGGGCTGTTGTGTGGATCGGCAACTTTGCCGGCGCCCTGTTCGTTGTCTTTTTGATTTACATGGCAGCTATTTATAAGCTCAACGGCGAGGCCGTCGCCAATACCATGGTGAGCGTCGCCGCCGGTAAGGTTGCGATCGACGCCGTTACCATCTTCTTCCGCGGCATTTTGTGCAACATCTTTGTCTGCCTGGCCGTATGGATCGGCACTGCCGGCAAGACCGTGGTCGACAAGGTCGTGGGCATTTTGCTGCCCATCGCTGCCTTTGTGGCCTGCGGTTTTGAGCACTGCGTCGCCAACATGTACTTTTTGCCCATGGGTATTTTGATGCACTCCTGCGGCTATGGAGCCGATGTCGCTGGCGCCGATGCCCTCAACGCTGCCGGGTTGGCGCTCAACCTTACGGTCGCCACGCTGGGCAATATCGTGGGTGGCGCCCTGATCGTGGCGCTGGGCTACTGGTTTATCTACGCCAACAAAGAGTCCTAAAGGACCCAACCCATAACCGACCAAAAAGGGACAGGTTTATTTTGGCAGGTTTTGAGCGAGGCGCTGCGCCGTCTTGTCACGAGCTGCCATAATGGACCTGTCCCTTTTTGCATGTGCGTTGCCGCATTTTGCTGCTGACGACAAAGGGGACCCGCTTTTTATTGAACATGTCGAAAGGCTTTTCATGAGCGACTGCGAATCCATGTCTGCCGAGGTGCGCGGCCGCCTGCGTTCCATTCCCGCCGTTCACGAGTTGCTTGCCGAGTGGCCGGTCATGAAGGCTGCTGGCGATGCAGGCGACACGATGGTACGCGAGGCGATTGACGCCGAGCTCGATGCCGAGCGCGCGGCGATTCGCTCCGGCGCCCCTGCAAGGAACAAGCGCGAGCTCGCCTTGGCAATTGAGCAGCGGACCCATCGCCTGTCGCTGCCGACCCTGCGCCCTGCTGTCAACGCGACGGGCGTTGTGATTCACACCAATCTGGGCCGCGCTCCGCTCGCTCCCGCGGCGGTGCAGGCGGTGACCGATGTCGCCCGAGGCTACAGCACGCTTGAGTATGACGTCTCAATCTGCGCTCGCGGGGGCCGCAAGGAGCATGCCGCACGCCTGCTGCGCACGCTCACGGGGGCGCAGGACGCCTTGGTTGTCAACAACAATGCCGCCGCGGTGCTGCTGGTGCTTGCCGCGCACGCGGCTGGCAAAGAGGTCATCGTGAGCCGCGGCGAGCTTGTCGAGGTGGGCGGCAGCTTCCGCATCCCCGACATCATGGCGGCTTCGGGTGCCAAGCTTGTCGAGGTTGGCTCTACCAACCGCACACATCTGGACGATTATCGAAGCGCCATTACGCCCAACACGGCGATGATCTTGAAAGTTCATCCTTCTAATTACCGTATCGAGGGCTTCCACGAGGAGGTTTCCGCGGCGGAGCTTTCCGCGCTGGCGCATGAGCACGGGCTGTTGCTGTACGAGGATCAGGGCTCGGGCGCTTTGCTTGCAGACGGGGTGCTCGCCGATGCGGGGGAGAAGCCCACGTCCGCCTCGCTTTGCGCCGGCGTTGACGTCGTCTCGTGCTCGGGTGACAAGCTGCTCGGCGCCTCGCAGGCAGGCATTATTCTCGGCAGCGCCCAGGCAATCGCCGCCTGTGCCTCGCATCCTCTTATGCGCGCGCTTCGCCCTGGCAAGCTCACGCTCGCGGCGCTCGAGGCCACTTTGCGACTGTATGTGACCGGTCCCGATGCGGCGCATCGGGAGATCCCGGTACTCAACATGCTTTCCGGCGCGCCGGCTCCGCTCGAGCGCCAGGCCAAGCGCCTGCACGACCGCATGCTGCGCAAGCTTCGCGAGGCTCAGTGCGAGGAGGCCGTGGAGCTGCAGGTTGTCGAGGGCGCCTCTACTCCCGGCGGCGGATCGCTGCCGACTGTCGAGCTCCCTACATTTTGCGTTGCCGTCTGTCCCGTCGATGGGCGTCTATCCGCCGATGGCCTAAAGCGCGCTATGGTACAGGAGCCCGATACGCCGGTTGTGACACGCGTGCGCCATGACCAGGTGCTGTTTGACGTTCGCACGCTTTTGCACGACACCGACCTTGACCTGTGTGCGTCTGCGTTGGCGGATACCGTGCGGGCGGGTTTGCGTCGATGACTGCGCGTGAGCTTGTCGAGTGTCCCGTTGTCGTTGGAACAGCAGGACACGTCGACCACGGAAAGTCGGCCCTTATCGAGGCGCTGACCGGCAAAAATCCCGACCGTCTGGAGGTCGAGCGACGCCGAGGCATGACTACGGAGCTCGGTTTTGGCGAGCTCGAGCTTCCCAGCGGCAAGCTTGTCGGCCTGGTCGACGTGCCCGGGCATGCGCACTACCTGCGCGCGATGGTACAGGGTGCCACCGGCGTGGACGTTGCGTTGCTGGCGGTTTCTGCCGTTGAGGGCGTGATGCCGCAGACGCGAGAGCACGTGTACGTGTTGGAGCTGTTGGGCGTGAGGCACCTCGTGGTGGCGCTCACGATGCGCGATCTGGCCGATGACGAGACGGCGGAGCTCGCCGAGCTCGACGTGATGGACTTCCTCAGCGATACCGTCTTTGCCGATGCGCCCGTGGTGCCTGTTTCCTCGCGCACGGGCGTGGGCATCGAGGACGTTCGCCTTGCCCTCGATGCAGCCATCGACTCTTTCCTGGCCGATGCCGCATCCCGCCCGGTGCGCCCCGGTCTGGCCCCGCGCCTGCCCATCGACCGCTGCTTCACCATCAAGGGATCCGGGACGGTCGTCACGGGCACGCTTCACGATGCCCCCGTAGCGGTGGGCGACGAGCTCGTCTCATGTCCCGCGGGCGTGCGCTGCCGCGTGCGCGCGATTCAGGTGCATGGTGATACTCCTCGGGCGTTGCCCGGGCAGCGCGCGGCGCTCAACATCGTGGGCGACGGTGCGGGCGACCTTCCGCGTGGCGAGGTCCTCTGCGGGTCTGGTGCTGAGGGCTCGACGCTCAGGCTCATCGCCCGCTTCACGTATCTGGGGCGCGAGGGCACCAAGCCCGCGCCCTTCGAGTCCGGTACGCGCGTTCATGTGATGGCGGGTACGGCGGAGGTCCTTGGCCGTATCATGCTCATGGAGGGTGAGGGACCCATTGAGACTGGCGAGACCCGCATCGTGCAGGTCCGTCTGGAGGAGCGCCTTCCCGTGCGATCGGGCGACGGCCTCATTGTGCTCGCGTTTTCGCCGGTGGTGCTTATCGGCGGCGGTCGTGTTCTTCTTTCGCGGTGCCGCCGCTCGCGCGTCCTCTCCGCGGGCGAGTGCGCGCTGCTCGGGGCCCTGGATGCCGACGACCGCGCCGCCGCCGTTGCCGCATGGTTGGGGCTGCAGCGCCTGCCTGTGCCTGCCGCGGCCGCAGCCCGTGCTCTCGATCTTTCGAGTGCCGAGGCGGCTGCGCTCCTGCACGGGGCGGTTTCCTCGGGTGACGCCGTGGCGCTTCATGCCGAGCGCTCGACCGAGGAGCTCTATGCCGCCCCCGCTGTGCTCGATGCCGCCCTCGCCACGCTCTCCGTCACGTTGGCCGCCATGCACGGGGCCGCGCCCAAGCAGACGGGTTTCACGCCGGGCGAGGTCGCGCATGCCGCCTGGCCGACAGCGGGCGAAGACATTGCGTCCGCGCTCGTTCTCGAGGGCTGTGCGCGCGGCGTGTGCACCGTCGACGGTGCCGAGGTGTTCGACCCGCACTCTGCCGCTGCGGCGATACGTGTGGTGCGCGAGGCGAGCCAGCGCATCGTGGCCGCCCTCGACGAGGCGGGTCTCGGTGCGGCGACACTGCCCGAGGTGGGTGAGCGTCTGCAGCTCGATCGCGACACCATGACGCGTGCCCTGCGCGAGCTTTCGCTCAACCGCGCGATCGTTAAGATCGAACGCGACGTTGCCTTGTCTGCCGCCGCCGAGGCCCATGCACGTGAGGTCGTCGCCGCGGCTATCGAGGCTGCTGGCGGCGTTGCCACGACGAGTGTGCTGCGCGAGGCCTTAGGCGTGTCGCGCAAACGAGCCATTAGCATCTTGGAGCACCTGGATGCGGTGCGTTTTACGACGCTCAACAAGGAGGCCGGCGGTCTCAGATCCCTGCGCTAGGGCTCCGAATCGCCGCTCGCCACAAAACCGGCCTATCTACTACGTTTAAGTGACTACCCTCGACCATTTCAAAAACCGCAAAAACAAAACCGCAGGTAGATGACTTGCCGATGTTACGAAAAAGTGGGTATGGTTTACCCTTGCTGGTTAAACGTAGTAGATGGGCCGTTTTCGTGGCGCGACACTGCGCGTTTGGTAAAATACCGCCACGTTTGGGAACGGATGGGCTCCGGTGGGCCCCGCGGTCCTCAAAACCGTTGTGAGGCGTGCAAAACGTCTTGGATGTGTTCGATTCACATACGTTCCCGCCAACGCATCCTGCCAACCGCCACAAAGGTGCCTGTCCTCTTTGTGGTGGTATGGACCACGTGGACGAAACAGCTTCGAAACACGCGATTTGTACGTCGGGTGCTCAAAAACGCTTCTACCTGCATCGTAATCAAAACGAAACATCTGCTCGTCGGCTTATGCGAAACTTTGCTGCAACAGTGCGATATTATCCATACTCGATAAAGCTCGCGGCGCATGGGGCGCCGCGAACGACACCTTTCTTTTCCATCAATTGGAGGAAGCATGAGCTACACGCAGAAAGTTCTCGACGAGCTCAAGGCCCGCTATCCCGAGCAGCCTGAGTTCATCCAGGCCGCGACCGAGATCCTCGGCACCATCCAGCCGGCGCTCGACGCCCATCCCGAGTACGAGGAGGCCGCCCTGCTTGAGCGCCTCGTCGAGCCCGAGCGCATCGTTATGTTCCGTGTCCCCTGGGTCGATGACCAGGGCAAGGTTCAGGTCAACCGCGGCTATCGTGTCGAGTTCAACTCTGCCATTGGACCCTACAAGGGCGGCCTGCGCTTTAACCCGACGGTCACCCTGGGCATGCTCAAGTTCCTGGGCCTGGAGCAGATCCTCAAGAACAGCCTGACCACCCTTCCCATGGGCGGCGGCAAGGGCGGCTCCGACTTTGACCCCAAGGGCAAGTCCAACAACGAGATCATGCACTTCTGCCAGTCCTTCATGACCGAGCTCTATCGCCACATTGGCCCCAACACCGACGTTCCCGCCGGCGACCTGGGCGTTGGTGGCCGCGAGGTTGCCTACATGTTCGGTCAGTACAAGCGCCTGACCAACGAGTGGACCGGCGTCCTCACCGGCAAGGGCCTCTCCTTTGGCGGCTCGCTCGCCCGTACCGAGGCCACCGGTTACGGTCTGGTCTACTTTGTGGACGAGTACCTCAAGAGCCGCGGCGACTCCTTCGAGGGCAAGAACGTCGTCGTTCACGGCTCCGGCAACGTCGCTATCTACGCCGTCCAGAAGGTTGCGCAGCTCGGCGGCAAGGTGCTGGCCTGCTCCGACACCCACGGCTGGGTCGAGGATCCCGACGGCATCGACTACTCCGTGCTCGAGCACGTCTACAACAAGAAGCGCTCCGGCCACGACAAGGGCGTCACGCTCGCCATGTACGTTGACGAGAAGCCCGGTGCCGTGTGGCACGAGGGCGACGGTCGTGGCGTGTGGCAGCTGCCCTGCGACATCGCGCTGCCCTGCGCTCGCGAGAATACGCTGCTGCTCGAGGACGCCCAGGCGCTCGTCGCCAACGGCTGCAAGGTGGTCGGCGAGGGCGCGAACATGCCCACGACCATCGAGGCCACGACTTACTTCCAGGAGAACGGCGTCGCCTTTATGCCCGGCAAGGCTGCCAACGCCGGTGGTGTGCTCGTGTCCGGCCTGGAGATGAGCCAGAACGCTGAGCACCTGTCCTGGACCTTCGAGGAGGTCGACGGCAAGCTCGAGCAGCTCATGCGCGGCATGTTCCACAACGTGGACGACACCGCCAAGGAGTACGGCGAGGAGGGCAACTTCGTCATGGGCGCCAACATCGCCGGCTTCCTGAAGGTCGCCGACGCCATGCTCGCCCAGGGCGTCTGCTAAATCCAGCTCGACATAGCAACTGATGAGGCTCCCAGCATTTGTGCCGGGAGCCTTTTTCTATGGTGGTGAGGGCCGTGCGCCCTCGTTTGGTACACTAGAGGGCACTGGACAAGTGAAGAGATGGGGGAGAACGTGCTCAAGTTCGGTACCTACGTCCGTGTTGGAAACGCGGCCGAAGCCTATGAGCTCTTACAGAAGAACCGCAACAACAAGATTGTGGGCGGCGGCATCTGGATGCGTCTGGGTTCGCGTCGCGTGGCGACGGCGATTGACCTTTCGGCCTGCGGACTCGATCAGATCGAGGAGACCGAGACCGAGTTTCGCATCGGTGCCATGTGCACCCTGCGCCAGCTCGAGCGTCATGCCGGGCTCAACGCGCTTGTCAACAATGTCTTTGAGTTCGCCGTCCACGACATCGTGGGCGTGCAGCTGCGCAATACCGCCACGGTGGGCGGCAGCATCTACGGCCGCTTTGGCTTCTCGGACGTTCTCTCGGCGTTCCTCGCGCTCGATTCCTATGTTGAGCTGACGGGTGCCGGCCGCGTGTCGCTCGCGGAGTTCGTGCGGATGGGCTACGTGCGCGACGTTATCGAGCATGTCGTAGTCGTCAAGCACGATTACCGTGCGAGCTACGAGGCCGTGCGCAAGGCCGCGACCGATTTCCCCTCGCTGAACGTCACCGCCGCATGGTGGGACGGCTCCTGGCACGTCACCGTGGGCGCCCGCCCGTTGCGCGCGACCCTGCTGCAGGGCGAGGCATGTGGCCTTTCCAGCGAGCAGCCTTCCGAGGACGAGCTTCGCGCCCTTGCTGCATCCGTGCGTGCCCTGAGCTACGGAACCAACCTGTGGGGCTCGGCCGACTACCGCCGTCGCATCTCGGCCCCGCTCGCCGTCCAGGCCGTGCGCCGCGCCGCCGGCATCGAGCTTTCGGCCGCGCTTGCGCACGAGCTCGAGGGCGTGCAGATTCCTAAGTTTGCCACGGACGAGTATTCCTGCCGCCGCGTGCCCGGCGTCGATTCTAGCGAGGTGCGCTAATGGCTGCCAAACTCATCGATCTTTCCTTTACGCTCAACGTCCGCAAGGTCAAGGTTCAGATTGCCCCCGACACCATGCTCTTTTCGCTTTTGCGTGAGCAGGGTTGCGCGTCGGTGCGCTGTGCTTGCGAAACCACCAACTGCGGTCTGTGTACGGTGTGGCTCGACGGCGACCCGGTGCTGAGCTGCTCGGTTCCCGCCGCCCGTGTTGAGGGCCACACCATCACCACGCTTGAGGGCCTCAAGGCCGAGTCCGAGGCGCTTGCTCGCGCGATGGCTGCCGAAGGCGCCGAGCAGTGCGGTTTTTGCGCCCCCGGCCTTATCATGAACGTGCTGGCGCTTGCCCGCGCCGCCAAGGAGGACCCGAGCCTTGTCGCCACGCGCGAGGAGCTGTCGCGCCAGCTCGCCGGCAACCTCTGCCGTTGCAGCGGCTACGAGAGCCAGCTGCGCGCCATTGTCCGCTTCCTCAACGAGTCCGGCGTGCAGGTGGGCTTTGAGATGCCCGAGCTGCCGGTCAACGACACCAGCTGCGACGGTGTCTCGTACAAGCAGATCACCCACAAGCAGCCCAAGAAGGACTCGAAGGCCCTGCTCGAGGGCCGTCCCGTCTACGCGGGCGATATGGTGCCCGCCGGCGCGCTCATCGTCAAACTTAAGCGCAGCCCGTATGCGCGTGCCAAGATTCGCTCCATCGATACGTCGCGTGCCCTGAAGGTGCCCGGCGTCGTGGGCGTCTACACCTACGAGGACGTGCCCAAGCGCCGCTTTACCATCGCCGGCCAGAGCTACCCGCAGCCGAGTCCCTACGACCGCCTGATCCTCGAGAACCTCGTGCGCTATCAAAACGAGGAGGTGGCGATTGTCGCCGCCGAGACCGAGGAGGCCGCCGACAAGGCGCTCAAGCTCATCAAGGTCGACTACGAGGTGCTCGAGCCGCTGCTCGACTTTACTCAGGCACTCGATAACGACATCGTGGTCCACCCCGAGGGCGACGTGACCTTTATGTTCCCGCAGGGCGGCGACGTCCCGCGCAACCTGGTGTGCAGCGGTACCAGCGATTACGGCGATCTGGACGAGGCCTTCGCCCAGAGCGACATCGTCTTTGAGCGCACCTACACCAGCCAGGCCACGCAGACCGCGCCCATGGAGACCTTCCGCGCCTTCGCGACAACCGACGCGTTCGGGCGTATCTCGGTGACCACCTCCACGCAGGTGCCCTTCCATGTGCGCCGCATGGTCGCGCAGTCGCTCGATATCCCGCAGTCGCAGGTGCAGGTCATTAAGCCGCGCATCGGCGGCGGCTTTGGCTCCAAGCAGACGGGCTGCTGCGAGATCTTCGTTGCGTTTGTGACGCAGCAGACCGGCCGTCCGAGCTACTGCTGCTACACCCGTGAGGAGACCATCACTGCGGGCAACTCGCGCCACCAGATGCAGATGACCGTTAAGCTGGGCGCCATGAACGACGGCACCATCACGGCCATCGATCTGCACACGCTGTCCAACGCCGGCGCGTACGGCGAGCACGCCACCACGACGATCGGCCTGTCGGGCCACAAGAGCCTGCCCATCTACAACCATGTGAAGGCGAGCCGCTTTAGCTGGGACGCCGTCTACACCAATACCAACCGCGGCGGCGCGTATCGCGGCTACGGTGCCACCCAGGGCCAGTTTGCCGTGGAGAGTGCCGTCAACGAGCTCGCCGACATGCTGCACATGGACCCGGCCGACCTGCGCCTTAAGAACATCGTGCGCGAGGGCGAGATCATGCCGCAGTACTACAACGAGAAGCTCAACGCCTGCGCGCTCGACCGCTGTCTGCTACGCGCGATGGACATGATCGGTTGGCGCGACAAGCCACTAGCTGTCGACCTGGGCGACCGCGTGCGAGCCCTGGGCTGTGCGCTCACCATGCAGGGCTCGGGCATCTCCAACGTGGATATCGCCGGCATCGACATGCGCTTGGAAGAGGACGGCTTCATTACCATCGGCACCGGCGCCACCGATAACGGCATGGGCGTCGACACGATCCTGGCGCAGATTGCCGCCGAGGAGCTGGGTGTGGAGAGCTCGCTCATTGTGGTACGCGGCGTGGACACCGACGTGTCGCCGTTCGACGCCGGCTCGTACGCGAGCTCGGGCACGTACGTGACGGGCCTGGCGGCCAAGAACGCCGCGACCGAGCTGCGCGAGAAGATTTGCGCCAAGGCCGCCCAGATGTGGGACGTGGACGCCGCCGACGTGGTCTTTGATGGCCAGTACGTGCGTCTGTCCGACGAGCGTGCCGCGCGTGAGCAGAACCGCTACCTCACGCTGCGCGACTTTGCCAACCTGTGCGTCAAGAACATCGCGGGCGGTGCCGCGCTCACCTCGCACGCCTCTGCCAGCCTGCCCGTTTCGCCTCCGCCGTTTATGGCCGGCATTGCCGAGGTCGAGGTCGACAAGGCCACCGGCAAGGTGACTGTGGTGGACTATGCGGCGGCCGTCGACTGCGGCACCGTGATCAACGAGGCGCTCGCGCGCGTCCAGGCCGAGGGCGGCATTGCCCAGGGCATTGGCCACGCACTCTACGAGATTGTCGAGCATGACGATCGCGGCCGTCTGCGCACCGGCAACTTTATGAGCTACAAGCTGCCCACGCGCCTGGATATCGGCAGCATTCGCGTGGCCTTTGAGCCGAGCTACGAGCCGACGGGCCCGTTTGGCGCCAAGTCGATCGGCGAGGTCGTCATCAACACGCCGCTCGCCGCCGTGGCCTCGGCCGTCGCACACGCCACCGGCCACCAGGTGCGCTCGCTGCCCATCACACCGGAGAAGGCTCTGCTGGGGGAGTAGCGGGTCATCTAACAAGTCGTAGTTGGCGGGACGGGACAACTCGCCCCGCCTTTTGCACTCGTGGTGAGGTCGTGAGCCTGTAAAAGGTGTGCGTGCGCTTGTCGTTCGTATCTGCTATCATTCCTAGTCTGTGCGCTCATGCGGGCGTGGCGGAATTGGTAGACGCGCCAGATTTAGGTTCTGGTGGGATTCCCGTGAAGGTTCGAGTCCTTTCGCCCGCACCAACGCATCTGCGTCGGCTCTGGCCGTCGCGACACTTTGTTGCATAAAGGTACCAGCACCTCAGATAAGCTGGGCAGTATGAGGAGGAACGTGTTGAACATCACCGCTTCTGACGTCAAGGACGCCAAGCTCACCGCTACGGTCACCATCCCGGCCGCCGACGTCGACGCCGCGATCAAGAAGGCCTACAAGTACACCGCCAAGAAGTACCGCTTCCCGGGCTTCCGTGCCGGTAAGGCTCCCCGTCCGGTCATCGACTCCGCTCTTGGCGCCGAGGCTACCCTCGCTCAGGCCACCAACGACCTGATCGCCGCCAACGAGCCCGCCGTCCTCAACGAGCTGGACATCGTCCCCACCAAGAACGGTGACTACAAGGAGCTCGACCTCGCCAAGGATCACGAGGACTACACCTACACCGTCGAGTTCTCCCTGCGTCCTGCTGCTGAGCTCTCCTCCTTCGACGCTGTCGAGATCGAGATGCCCCCTGCGGAGGTCACCGAGTCCGAGATCAACAACCAGGTCGAGATGCTCCTCAACTACCGTGCCACCTTCGAGGACGTCGAGGGTCGCGCCGTCGAGGCCGAGGACTACGTCACCGTCGACCTCAAGGCCGTCGAGAACGCCGACAACTTTGCCGCCGAGGGTCGCATGCTCATCGCCGGTAGCGACAGCAACCCCAAGGAGTTCAACGAGGCCCTGATCGGCGCTAACGTTGACGACGTCAAGACCGTCACCTGGACCGACGAGATCGAGGAGGGCGAGGAGGCCGAGACCCACACCGTCGAGGTCACCGTCAAGGGCATCAAGGTCCGCAACACCCCCGAGCTCACCGACGAGCTCGTCAAGTCCGACTTTGGCTTTGACAGCATCGACGCCATGCGCGACGCCATCAAGATCGAGATCGAGCAGGACAAGGCTTCCCGCCTGCCGGCCGAGAAGGAGAACCGTTGCGTCTCCGCTCTCGCCGAGCGTCTGCAGCTCGACGAGATGGACGCCGACTACGAGCAGTCCGTCTTTGAGGAGCTTGGCCAGAACTTCCTGTCCAACCTCGCTGCCCGCGGCATGACGCTGGACACCTGGCTGCCCGCTTCCGGCCTGACCATGGAGCAGTTCATCGGCGACCTGCATAAGCAGGCCAACGACGTTGCCCGTGAGTCCCTGGCTCTGGACGCCCTCGCCCGTGAGCTCAAGATTGAGGTCACCGAGGACGACATCAACGCCGAGTTCGAGAAGGCCGGCGTCAAGGACGTCGAGGCTTCCAAGGCCGAGTTCATCGCCGATGGCCGTATGCCTGCCGTCCGCGAGTCCATCCGTCGCTCCAAGGCCGTCGATCACCTGGTCGAGAACGCCAAGGTGACCGAGGTCGACGAGACCGCCAAGGACGCCGAGTAATTCTCGCCACCTTGTCCACGAGCGCATGCATGCGCCCGTGATGGGGTAAAGTTATAAGCCGGTTATCCGGTTGCTTCGTACGGTGCCAGCCAATGCATAGCATGCGGGCACCGTACGTTTATCTAGAACCAATTTGGTCCGCAAGAGAGAAATGGAGATGCGTATGATCGCTAAGTTCGATTCCGCCCTCGTGCCATACGTTATCGAGCAGACGCCGCGCGGCGAGCGCAGCTACGATATCTATTCGCGCCTGCTCAACGACCGCATCATCTTCTTGGGCGAGGAGATCAACTCCGTCAGCGCCAACCTGGTCGTTGCCCAGCTGCTGCATCTTGAGAGCCAGGATGCCGAGAAGGATATCTCGCTCTACATCAATTCGCCCGGCGGCGAGGTCTACTCCGGCCTGGCGATTCTGGACACTATGAACTTTATCAAGCCGCAGGTCTCCACCATCTGCGTCGGTATGGCTGCGTCCATGGCCGCCGTGCTGCTTTCGGCTGGCGCCAAGGGCAAGCGCTTCTGCCTGCCGCACTCCAAGGTCATGATTCACCAGCCCAGCGGCGGTGCCCAGGGCCAGCAGACCGAGATCGAGATCGTTGCCGAGGAGATCAAGAAGACCCGTCGCGAGCTCAACCAGATCCTGTCCGATGCCTCGGGCCAGCCCATCGAGAAGGTCCAGGCCGACACCGAGCGCGACAACTACCTGACCGCTGCCGAGGCCCTCGACTACGGCCTGATTGACCGTATCGTCACCTCTCGCGATCTCGCCGCGAAGGACGCCTAGGATGGCAGGAAACATGCAGGACAACTTTGACGAAAACGGCAACCCCATTCGCTGCTCCTTCTGCGGAAAAGAACAGGGCCAGGTCCGACGCCTCGTAAAGGGCCCGACCAACATCTTTATCTGTGACGAGTGCGTCGCCGCCTGCTCCGAGATTCTGGAGGAGTCGCTGGCTTCGGACTTTATGGACGCTGCCCGCAATGGCAAGCTGCCGGGCTTCCTCAACGACCACGGCCAGGCTGCCGGGCAGCCCGCTGTGGACCCCGAGACCGAGGGCTTTGAGCTCGAGGACGACCGCCAGGTCATCACGCACGTGCCGACGCCGCACGAGATCTATGACGAGCTTTCGGCCTATGTCATGGGCCAGGAAGACGCCAAGCGCGCCATGTCGGTTGCCGTGTACAACCACTATCGTCGCGTGATCGAGGGCGGCGCCGCGGTGTCTGCCTTTGACGAGGCATCGGGCATGGGCGGTCAGTTTGACGACGATATGGACGAGGTGGAGCTCGCCAAGTCCAACATCCTGCTGCTCGGTCCCACCGGTACCGGCAAGACCCTGTTGGCCCAGACGCTCGCGCGCATCCTCGAGGTGCCGTTTGCCATCGCCGATGCCACCGCGCTCACCGAGGCTGGTTACGTTGGCGAGGACGTGGAGAACATCCTGCTCAAGCTCATCAATGCTGCCGATGGCGACATTGAGCGCGCTCAGGTGGGCATTATCTACGTGGACGAGATTGACAAGATTGCCCGCAAGGCCGAGAACCTCTCCATTACCCGCGATGTCTCGGGCGAGGGTGTGCAGCAGGCGCTGCTTAAGATTCTTGAGGGCACGGTGGCCAGCGTTCCGCCTACCGGTGGCCGCAAGCATCCCCAGCAGGAGCTGCTGCAGATCGACACGACTAACATCCTGTTTATCTGCGGCGGTGCCTTTGTGGGTCTGGACAAGATCATCGCCGACCGCGTGGGCAACAAGGGCGTGGGCTTTAACTCCGAGATCGCCGGCCCCACCTCGGTCGACGAGAACGACCTACTGCGTCAGGTGCTCCCGCAGGACCTCAACGCCTTTGGCATGATCCCCGAGTTCGTGGGCCGTACGCCCGTTGTCACCCAGACGCAGGCGCTCGACGAGGACGACCTGGTGTCGATTCTGACCGAGCCCAAGAACGCCGTGGTGCGTCAGTACCGCAAGATGTTCCAGCTCGAGGACGTTGAGCTTGAGTTTGAGGCCGCGGCCCTTCACGAGATCGCCCGTATGGCGCTCGCCCGCAAGACCGGCGCCCGCGGCCTGCGTTCCATCTGCGAGGACGTGCTTCAGCAGACGATGTTCGACCTCCCCAGCGAGGAGGGTGTCGCCAAGGTCATCGTGACCGAAGCCTCCGTAAAGGGCGAAGAACAGCCCCAACGCATCTACGGGTAAAACCTGCCAAAACGTGTTTGCAAATAGCCTCCGACCATCCGCGGTCGGAGGCTATTTTATATATACGCAATAACCCCAACTACCTGTGTTATTCTGTGTGTTTGTTTAAGCCTCAGCGAAGTCATATCAGACTGAAGTAATCGATACCTAAGGGGAGGAATGTAGGCCCGATTTTCGTAGATTCCGCACGAGCCGAAGAACACTTAATGTGTTCTTCGTGCGAGCCAGGACTTGACCGAGCGAAAATCGGGCCTACATTCCTCCCCGATGGGCAAGGGAGAGATATATGGAAGAAATGCCCAAGAACTACGATCCGTCGACCAACGAGCCGGCGATCCTGCAGAAGTGGCTCGACGGCGGCTACTACAAGCGCCGTGAGGGCGTGGGCGACTGCACCGTCACCATTCCGCCTCCCAACGTGACCGGCAAGCTCCACATGGGTCACGCCACCGACGACTCCATCCAGGATGCCATCGTCCGTATGGCCCGCATGCGCGGCAAGTCCACACGCTGGGTGCTGGGTACCGACCACGCCGGCATCGCCACGCAGACCAAGGTCGACAAAAAGCTCAAGCGCGAGGGCATCAGCCGCCTGGAGATCGGTCGCGACAAGTTTGTCGACGCCTGCTGGGATTGGACCCACGAGTACGGCGGCATCATCGTCGAGCAGATCAAGCGCATGGGCTGCTCCGTCGACTTCGACAACGAGCGCTTCACCATGGACGAGGATTACGCCCAGGCTGTGCGTAAGGTCTTCTGCGACTGGTACCATGACGGCCTGATCTACCGTGGCAAGCGCATCGTCAACTGGTGCCCCAACTGCACCACCGCCATCTCGGACGACGAGGCCGAGTATAAGGACGAGAAGGGCCACCTGTGGCACCTGCGCTACCCGCTGACCGAGCCGGTCAATGGCCAGGACTACATCGTCGTCGCCACCACGCGCCCCGAGACCATGCTCGGCGACACGGGCGTTGCCGTCTCCCCGAAGGACCCCGAGAAGGCCGCCTTTGTGGGCAAGACCGTAATGCTGCCGATCGTCAACCGCGAGATTCCCATCTTTGAGGATTGGCATGTCGACGCCAACTTTGGCTCTGGCTTTGTCAAGGTCACCCCGGCCCACGACCCCAACGACTACGCCATGGGTCAGGCCCACGACCTGCCGCAGATCAATATCTTCGACGAGCACGCGGTGGTCGTCGAGGGCTACGGCGAGTTCACCGGCATGAACCGCGACGAGTGCCGCGAGGCCGTCATCAAGTGGTTCGAGGAGCACGACCTGCTCGACCACGTCGAGGACCTCGATCACTCCGTCATGCACTGCTACCGTTGCGACTCCGCCCTGGAGCCGTGGCTGTCCGAGCAGTGGTTTGTGGCCGTCGACAAGCTCAAGGGGCCGGCGCTCGACGCCGTCAACTCTGGCAAGGTGACCTTCCACCCCGCGCGCTGGACGCAGACCTACACCACCTGGATGGAGAACCTCAAGGACTGGTGCATCAGCCGTCAGCTGTGGTGGGGCCACCGCATCCCCGTGTTCTACTGCGAGGACTGCGGTTGGGAGGACGCCCTGACCGAGGACACCGACGTGTGCCCCAAGTGCGGCGGCCATCACGTGCATCAGGACGAGAACGTGCTGGACACCTGGTTCAGCTCGCAGCTGTGGACCTTCGCCACGCAGGGTTGGCCGCAAAAGCCGGAGCTGCTCGAGGGCCATCACCCCACGACGGCGCTCGTCACCGCGCGCGACATCATCGCGCTGTGGGTTGCCCGCATGGTTATGAGCTCGCTGTACTTCCTGGACGAGGTGCCGTTTAAGGACGTCGTCATCTACCCGACGATCCTTGCCAAGGACGGCAGCCGCATGTCCAAGTCTAAGGGCAACGGCGTTGACCCCATGGACCTCATCGGTATGTACGGCGCCGATGCCATGCGTTACAACCTGCTCACGCTCTGCACCAACAACCAGGACGTTAAGTTCGACGCGAACATCGACAAGAAGACCAAGAAGCTCATCGACAGCCCGCGCACCGACCAGGCCAAGTCGTTTGTGACCAAGATCTGGAACGCCAGCCGCTTCCTGCTTATGAACATGGAGGGCTACACGCCCGGCGAGCCCGTCGTGGAGACGCCGGCCGACGCCTGGATGTTCAGCCGCTTGGCCAAGGCCGTGAAGATGGTCACCGAGGGCATCGAGAACTACACCTTTGGCGACATGGCCCGCGGCGTGCAGCAGTTCTTCTGGAACGAGGTCTGCGACTGGTACGTCGAGGTCACCAAGGCCCGCCTGAAGGGCGAGGGTCGTCTGCAGGCGCAGCGCAACCTGATCTTTGTGCTCGACACCTCCATTCGCCTGATGCACCCGCTCATGCCGTTTGTTACCGAGGAGATCTGGGACAACATGCCGGCGAGCGTGCTCGATCTGGACGCCGAGGGCAACGTTGACCGCGCCGAGGCGCTCATGATCGCCAAGTGGCCCGAGCCCGCCGACTACGCCAAGTATGTAGACGAGGACGCCGAGCGCGCGTTTGAGCTGTGCCGTACCGTCGTGTCCGCCGCTCGCGCCACGCGTTCGCGTTATCGCTTGAGCCCCAAGGCCGAGCTCGACGTGGTCGTGCGCGCCGGCGCCGAGGACATCGAGAAGCTCGAGAGCCTGCGTTCGACCATCGAGCCGCTGGCGAACACCGCTTCGCTGGTCATGGGTACCGACGTCGAGAAGCCGGCCGCGAGCATCGCCGTGGTCGACAGCGGCGTCGAGGTCTTTGTGGTGCTCGAGGGCAAGGTCGACCTTTCGGCCGAGAAGGCGCGCCTGGAGAAGGAGATCGCCGCTGCTCAGAAGGAGCTCGCCGGCTGCGAGAAGACGCTCGCCAACGAGGGCTTTGTGGCTAAGGCCGCGCCCGCGGTGGTTCAGAAGAAGAGGGACCGTGCAGCTGAGCTCAAGGAGATCCTGGCGGCGCTGACTGCTCAGGTTGCTGACTTCTCGTAAGGTTCACTCGGGGGCGCGTCCCGATGCTTTGCTCTCCGCTGCGGACAGTCCTGCGCAAGACGGACAGCACATTAAGTGCTGTCCTTTGCGTGCGGAACTTGCGGCGAGCAAAGCATCGGGCCGCTCCTAGTTCGTTTACGTTGTTGTTTGCATCTGGCGTGTTAGGGCCACTGGGTTGTGGCCTTGATCTCGCTGCAAGCGGGTAAAGGCTGATATTGTCAACGTGAGGGGCTCATTCTTTTTGATGGGCCTCTTTTTCTGTTATGGGGGACTTTGGGTTATGGCTAAGCGTTCGGGGTCGTATGTCGTTCCTTTCTCGTTTGAGCTGCTTTCGTTTGATGAGGCTGTGGGACTTGCTGCTGATACGGGGCGGATTTCTGGGGATGCTGGTCCTCTGCTCGAGACGGTTGTCGATATGCTTGATGAGCTGGGACGTCCGGATGAGTATTTTGATTGCATTCAGGTTGCCGGTACCAATGGCAAGACTTCGACTACGCGTTTTTCGGCTGCTATCCTTCGAGGCGAGGGGCTCAGGACCGCGCTGTATACGTCGCCGCAGCTGGTGCGCTATCCCGAGCGTATGGAGGTCGATGGGTGCGTCGTAAGCGACGAGGCGTTTGCCCGTGGTGTTTCTGCCGCTGTTGAGGCGGGACATCGCGTGAATGCCCGTCGTGTGGCGGCGGGGGAGCGTGCCTATACCATCACGCCGTTTGACCTGCTGACGGCCGCTGCGCTTGTGGTGTTTGCCGAGGCCGCGGTGGATGTTGCCGTGCTCGAGGTTGGCATGGGCGGTCGTTGGGACGCCACGAGCGCGACCGATCCCGTCGCCGTTGCCATTACGGGCATCGGGCTCGATCACACACGTATTTTGGGCGATACGCTCGAGGCCATTGCGGGGGAGAAGGCTGCGGTCATTAAGCCTGGGCGATTGGTTGTTTTGGGCGAGGGCACGCATGAGCCGAGCGTTCAGCGCGTAATGGATACGCGCTGCCGCGAGTGCGGTGTGGTGCCGCTGGTTGTGAGCCATTCCACGACCAAGGTACCGGCGCATGTAGGCGATACCGTGGAGTTCAGCTGCACCACGCCGCGTGCCATCTATACGTCGAGCATGGTCAAGCCGGCGTATCAGCCGCAGAATGCCGCGTGTGCGATTATGCTGTGCGAGGGGTATCTGGGTCGCGAGCTCGATCATGACAAGCTCGATGCGTCGCTTATGGGCTGTCCCACGCCTGGTCGCTTTGATGTGCTGGGAACCGATCCGCTCAAGCTGATCGACGCCTGTCATAACCCCCAGAGCTGCGAGAACTTTGTGAGCGCGCTGGACGAGATCGATCCGTGCGTGGAGAACCGCCCCGTGCTGCTGTGTGCCGCGCTGGCCGATAAGGACGTGGCGGGTATCGTTGACGTTCTGGTTCCGGCGTTCCCCCGCGTGGTCGTGACCCAGACCGATTCCGATCGCGCCCTGCCGGCAGAGGAGGTCGCTGCCCTGGTGGGTGCCGATAAGCTCGCGGGCGTATACCCGAGCGTGTCCGAGGCCCTCGCTGCCTTCGATGCCGCAGGCGAGCCCTTCGTAGCAGCCGGCACCATCACCTTAGCCGGCGAAGTAGCCGGCCTGCTGCGCTAACCCATCCCCTCAGCGGTTGCGGTGAAATGCGGACTGTTTTACAAGCCAGGAGCCTCAAACAGTCCGTATATCACCGCAACTTAAAAGTAGTCAATTTGGGACGGGGCAATTTTGACTACCCTGCGCCTCGAGTTGACTTGCTCGCCACGAAATGGGCCTATCTACTACGTTTTACCGACTACCCTCGACCACGCGGGGCATTGTGAAATTAAAACCGCAGGTAAAGGGCTCGCCATTTTTCAAAAAAGACCTGCATGGTCGACCCATGCGGGTTAAACGTAGTAGATAGCCCGTTTTCGTGGTGCGACGTTAACGGAATGTGTCAACGGGGCTGTCCCTTTGGCACATTGGCTAGTCTAGGCGGACCGGATCGTGGGGGTAGGCGTTGAGAATCTCGACGCCGTTCTCGGTCACAAGGGCCAGGTCCTCGATGCGGACGCCGGTGCGGCCGGGGAGATAGATGCCCGGTTCGATGGAGAACGTCATGCCTGGCTCTACGACCTGCTCGTTGACCAGCGAGACGTCGCCCGGTTCATGGTCCTGCAGGCCGATCGAGTGGCCCAGGCGATGCGTAAAGTACTTGCCGTAGCCCGCGTCTTCAATCACACCGCGCGCGGCACGGTCCAGGTCGCACATGCGCACGCCCGGCGCGATGAGCGCCTCGGCCGCCTCGTTGGCGCGGCGCACGATATCGTAGATGCGCGCCGTCTCCTCGTCCGGCTCGCCCCAAAAGAACGTGCGCGTCATGTCCGAGCAATAGTTGCAGCGGCGTCCGCCAATGTCGAACAGCACCACGTCGCCGCGCTTGAGCACGGTGCCGTCGGGCTCGTGGTGCGGGTCGCCGGCGTTGGCGCCAAAGCTTACGATGGGAGGAAAGCTAAAGCCCTCGCAGCCGTGCTTGCGATACAAGCCGAGCATCTGGTCGGCGATTTCGCGCTCCGTCACGCCCTCGTGGACGAGTTTGATGGCATCGGCCATCACGGCGTCGTTAGCAGCTGAGGACACGCGCATGAGCTCCTGCTCGGCGGCATCCTTGTGGGTACGCGCGGCGGTGACGGCAAAGTCGCCCAGGAAAAACTCGCTCGCAGCATGGCGCTCCATGAGGGGCATCAAAAAGCCGGAGCGCATAACGGTATCGATGCCGAGGGGCTTGGCAGGATTGACCTCGCGTGCGATGGCGTCGGTTACGACGTCGGTATCGGTGTGGTAGGCGACGCGGGCATTGTCATACTCGGGCAGCTGATGCAGGGCGTTGACCAAGATCACGGGTTCGCAATCGCGCGCGAGCAGCACACCGCAAAAACGCTCGAACATATCGGCATAAAAGCCGGTTAGGTAATAGATCGACCACGGGTCGTTTACGAGCAGCTGCGCGCCGGGGTGCTGAGCCTCGAGCGCATCGAGCACGCGTGCCACACGCTGGTCATCGACATGTGCCATGAAACATCCTTTCGCTAGGCTGCCACCATGGTATCCCAAGCCTGGCACATAGGGACGTTCCTTTTATGCCGGCACCTGGGGACACTCCTTGCAAAAGCAGCTAAAAGAGCCCGTCCCAAATTTGCTGCTTAGGCTGGGTTGATGTCCATGCTGGCGATGAGGTTAATGCCCGTGTTGAGGAGGTTCTCCAGCACGACGTCGCCCATGCGGATGGGGGCCTCGACGACCACGCCGCGGATGAGGTCCATGGCCTGGGCGTGGAGTTCTAGCGGGATGGCTTCGGCCGTGCGCACGGGCAGCAGCGCCTCGTCGCCGCCGGATACGGCCACGGTCGTGGTAAGCACGCGCATGGGGCAGGTGAGCTCCTGATGTGCAAACTTATCGCCACGCGGGCAGCTGTTGCCGGTTACGGAGCGCACCTCTACCACGGCGCCGTCTGCGCTGCGCTCGACCTCCACGGTCAGGAGACACTCGGAGGGGCAGGTGGTGCAGTTGAACTGCAGCGTTTCGATTGCATTCGTGCTCATGAGCTACGCCTCCTCAACGGGGTCGACGGACAGGACAATCTCGTTAACACCCAGGTCGAGTGCGCGCTGAATTACCTTTGCCGGTAGTGGGAAGCTCTCCATTACGCTCGGTTTAAACGGGCGGACCTTGCCTGCAAACAGCTCCTCGTCGCCTGCCAGAATGCGCACGCGGGCGGCGTCGACGGGTCGGCGCACGCGGAAGTTGAGTTTGGTGAGTGCCACAGCCGTAATGCGTCCCGGCAGCGCGTATCCCGCAATGCCAGCAGGGGAGACCGTGAGCTCACAGCCCGCGCCCGCCGAGCCTGCGCCGGCCCCAGCACCGTCCCCCAGCGCGTACGCCGCCGCAGCTGCGCCAGCGCGCTCGGACTCGGTCGTCACGTTATCGGCAAGGTCGTGCACGTGCAGCACGTTGCCGCAGGCAAAGATGCCCGGCACGCCGGTTTGCAGACTCTGGTCCACCACGGCGCCGCGTGTGTGTGGGTCAAGCTCAACGCCCGCGGCAACCGAAAGCTCGTTCTCGGGAATCAGGCCCACCGAGAGCAGCAGTGTGTCGCACGGAACGATGCGCTCGGTTCCCGGAATGGGTGCCAGGTGCTCATCGACCTGACTAACCTCGACGGCCTCCACGCGGTCGTGCCCGATCACGCGCGTGACCGTGGTCGACAGATGCAGCGGAATGCCAAAGTCGTCCAGGCAGTTCTTGACGTTGCGGCGCAGGCCGTTGGCGTACGGCATGAGCTCGTACACGCCCTCGACCGAAATCCCCTCGAGCGTGCAACGGCGCGCCATGATCAGCCCGATGTCACCCGAGCCCAAAATGACGGCGCGCGAGCCGGGTTTAAGGTTTTCGATATTGATGTATCGCTGCGCCAGGCCCGCCGTAAACACACCGGCGGGACGACTGCCGGGGATCTTGATCTCGCTGCGGGTGCGCTCACGGCAACCCATGGCAAGGACGACCGCGCGCCCGGTGAGCTGCAACATGCCGGCAGGGTTCATGAGCGTGACGGTATGGACCTCGGTGTCTTCTGCAGGCTCGCCTGAATCAATCCCAAGCACCATGCTGCCCAAGAACAGCGCAATGTCGGTTGCGTGCACCTGGTCGATAAAGCGCTGCGCGTACTCGGGACCGGTGAGCTCCTGTTTAAAGTGCGACAGGCCAAAGCCGGGGTGGATGCACTGGCGGAGGATTCCGCCCAGGTGCTGTTCGCGCTCCACGATGGCCACGCGTGCTCCGGCCTTATGCGCGGCCAGCGCTGCAGCCATGCCGGCGGGGCCTCCTCCGATGACGACCACGTCGAAGGCCTGCGTTGCTACCGACGCTATGGTTCCGGCCTCTGCGCGTTTGTTGCGCATATCAAACGTCGCCATTCTAGCGCACCCCCTTCAGTGGTCCCTCGACCAGCCAAGATCCAGCATCTTCCAACAGCACTTCGCTGGGGTCGCAGGCCAACTCGCGCGCCAGGATCGCCACCACGCGGCTTTGGCAAAAGCCACTTTGACACCGACCCATGCCGGCGCGGCAGCGGCGCTTGACGCCCTCGACCGAAACCGCGCCCGGACGGCGTCGAATCGAGGCTACAATCTCGGCCTCGGGCACCGTCTCGCAGCGGCAGACGATCTGCCCCCACGCGGGATCGGACTCAATGAGTTCTTCCTTGCGCGCAAGCGGCGCGAGGTCAAAGTCGTCCTGCGCGCGGCGGATCGGGTTCCAATCGGCACGTTCGCGCAGGGCTACGCCGGAATTGCGCATTACCTGCTCCATGCGCTCGGCAATGGCCGGTGCGCTCGCCACGCCCGGCGACTGGATGCCCGCCGCCTGGAATAGCCCCGGCACCACGGCCGACTGCCCAATAAAAAAGTCGTTTGTACCCTGAATGACCGGGCGCCCGCCGGCGAACGCGCGCACCACGCGGCGCGTGTCCAGATCGGGCACCAGCTTGCGCGCACCGGTCAGGAGCGCGTTGATATCGGTCGCGTAGGTCTGTGTATCGCCCGGCTCGCGCACGGCGGCGGTCGCGGTAATCACGGTGTTGCCGTGTACGGTACCCGTGACGATAACGCCCTTGGACACCGGCGTGGGAACGGGGTAGAGTGGCATCAGCGCGCGCGGTTCTTTGTCCAGCACCACGATGTTGCCCTGGCGCCAGGCCATCTGGAACTCCTCGGCGCCCGCCATATGCGAGATGTCCGCGGCGCCGTTGCCCGCGGCGTTGATCATGTAGCGGCAGCGCACGTCTCCGGCGGGCGTCGCCAACGTAAAGCGCACGTCGTCGCCCGAGCCCGCGATTTCAATCGCCTCCACCGGTGCGGAGCGCATAAACGTCACCCCGTTGGCCACGGCGTTCTCCAGCGCGGCGATGGCAACCTCAAACGGGTCGACAAACCCAGTCGATGGGCACCACAACGCGCACGTTGCATCGGCACTGGCGCGCGGCTCCAGCTCGTGGATGCGCTCGGGTCCGATGATCGACAGCTCGGGCACGCCGTTGGCATGGCCGTTGCACCGTAGCTGCTCCAGGCGCGCGCGGTCCTCGTCGTTAAAACCCAGCACCATCGACCCGGTGCGGCAGAACAGAAAGCCCAGCTCCTGCGCCCACGCACCGTACAACTCGCAGCCACGGGCGTTGACCTGCGCCTTAACCGTGCCCGGTGTCGGATCGTAGCCGGCGTGCACCAGGCCGCCGTTGGCTTTCGATGCTCCCAGCGCGATATCGTTGGCTGCCTCGACCACGCATATGGACAGGTCAAACCGCGCGAGCTGCCGCGCGATGGCGCATCCGGTGATGCCCGCGCCGACAATCGCGATATCAAACGTTTCGCTCACAGTGCCTCCCAGACGAGTTGACAGGCTGTCAATAAGACTATCCTACGGTCTATACATCCACAGCGCGGCGGCAATGCGGCGAACAGCCCCGCAACACCCGCCAACGGCAGACGAGGGGAGACCCAGCAACGTCGACAAGCTCGTCTGCCGACAGCTACGGCAAACGTTCGTCTCGATCTGTAACAGTTAACTGATGATTTGGGTTCTAGATGTTACAGATTGAGACGTTAGTCTGGCGCCCCTTCCGTTCGTCTCAATCTGTAACATCTAGGCCCGGATTCCGCTCCCACCTGTTACAGATTGAGATGTTTGTGTCCGCGCCAGCCCCGCCCCTAGCCGTGGTCCCATATAAACAAACCCCGTGGTAAACTTGTCCGGACTGTTAATATTCCGAAAGGTACCCGTAATGTCCAAGTACATCTCCGAGCTCATGTCGCCGCAGCTTATGGGCGTCGTCTATGCCTTCGTTGGCTTTATCATCGCCCTGTATGTGCTGTCGGTCGTCTATGTGTTCATCGACGCTCGCCGCCGCGGCGCCAGCGCCTACGTGGCATGGGGCATCATCGCCCTCATCCCGTTTGTAGGCCTCATCGCCTACCTGGTCCTGCGCCCGCACTCCTACGCGTCCGACCGCGAGGAGCAGGAGCTGGACATGGCCCTGCGCGAGCGCCAGCTTGCCCAGTACGGCACCTGCCCGCAGTGCGGTGCGCCCATCGAGAAGGACTTCGTCGTCTGCCCGGTGTGCGACACCCAGGTTCGCAACGTCTGCCCCAGCTGCCATCGCCCGCTCGACGCGCACTGGAAGGTCTGCCCCTACTGCCGAACTCGCATTCAGTAACGCATCCATCGCCGGGCCGGCCGCAAGCCACGGGCACCGCGCGCCCCGCGCAAGCCACGGCCGCCACGCGCCCCGCGCCGCCCCCACACGATGAAGCATGCGTAGAAAATCGCCCGCCGTGCCATTAAGGTGCGGCGGGCGCTTGTATACCAAGGCAACCTGCCTATAATGATGCAAGTTAAAACGCCGAGCGCATCGCACGCACTTGCATCAGGCATCCGAGAGGAGAAAACATACCCATGAAGGCACTCTACAATGACGGTTCGGTGGCCGAGCTCCCGCAGGACGAGGTCACGCACGTCATCCGCCACTCCGCCGCGCACATCATGGCGCAGGCCATTAAGCGCCTGTACCCCGAGGCCGACTTTGCCTACGGTCCCGCGACCGACAACGGCTTCTACTACGACGTCGACCTGCCCGAGGGCGTCAAGATCAGCGAGGATGACTTCCCCGCGATCGAGGCCGAGATGAAAAAGATCGTCAAGGAGAACCTCAAGTTCTCCGTGTACGAGAAGCCCCGCGCCGAGGCCATCGCCCTTATGGAGGAGCGCGGCGAGAAGTACAAGGTCG
This sequence comes from uncultured Collinsella sp., assembly GCA_902494945.1. Taxonomy (GTDB): domain Bacteria; phylum Actinomycetota; class Coriobacteriia; order Coriobacteriales; family Coriobacteriaceae; genus Collinsella. The sequence continues at coordinate 69 of CABUVF010000004.1, read as the reverse complement.
AGCACATCGGCGACCTGGACGACGACGCGCGCATTACCTTCTACCAGCAGGGCGACTACATCGACATGT
>CABUVF010000003.1 GCA_902494945.1 uncultured Collinsella sp. | reverse complement strand
GAAGGCCCTTGTTGCCGTAGGGCTCGCCGGCGGTAACGATGGCGCGGCGAGGCCAGCTGGGACGGTCGTTCATGGAGTATTTGGATGCCATGGGACTCCTTCGCATATGGTGAGAGCGCAGCCGGGCGCGGGGCTCGGCGACGCAGTGGTCAATTCGTGCATATCGTTCGACATTATCGCACATGCGGGCGGGTGCGTGACGGGGGCGCTATCCTAAGATGCTATGAATGAGATTTCCAACATACATGCGTTTGAAGACGAGGATTTCCTACACGCCTGCTTTGTGTGGGGGATGGCCGTGCTTGGCGTATTTGCCGTGTGCTTGGTGCCGGTGTTTATGCTGCTGGGTGGGCCTGCGGATCTGGATGCGGCCGACGCGGGCGGCTGGACGGCGGTCTTGGGCTGGATAGTCGGCTTGGCTGCGGTTACGGCGGAGTCATTTGCCGTGCACGAGCTGGTGCACGCGGTGTTCTTTAAGCTGTTTGCGCCCGCCGGTGCGCACGTGACCTTTGGGGCGAACCTCGAAACCTGCATGATTTACGCCTGCGCCGAGGGGATTGTGTATTCGCGCATGCGGTATATGGCGATTTGCCTGGCGCCGACGGTTGCCTTGACGGTGGCGTTTGCCCTGGGGTTTGCGTTCTCGGGCTATCCGCTGCTGTGCTACCTGGCGGCTGGTCTGCACTTGTCGGGCTGTGTGGGTGATTGGTATTACGTGCGGACCATTTTGCGCGACCGCCGCATTGTTGCCTGCGAAGACACATCCTTTGGCGTGCGCTTTTTCGCAAGGTAGTCTTTTTGCGATGATTTTTCTGGGACGGGGATGTTGATGAAGCCGTTGCTGCTGCATGCTTGCTGCGCGCCGTGCTCGCTGGAGCCGGTTCGCCTGCTGCGCGAGGAAGGGTTTGAGCCCACGATTTGCTGGACCAACCCCAATATTCAACCGCGCGATGAATGGCAGCGTCGTTTGGACGAGCTGCGCCGGTGGTGTGCCGATGGCGACATCGAGCTCATCGAGGCAGGGGAGGACCGCGATCGCTGGGAGACCGGCGTGGCACCGCTGGGTGCCGATCGGCCCCGTCGCTGTCGCGCGTGCTATGCCTTGCGCTTGGCCGAGGCGTGCCGCGTGGCCCAGGAGCGCGGGTTCGAATATGTGGGTACGACGCTCGCCGTCTCGCCGTATCAGCTGTTCGAAACCTGTAATGACGTGCTTGAGCGCTTGGCGGCGGCACATGGGCTCGCCCCGGTCATTCGCGATTTTCGCCCGTATTACCCCGAGGCCACGCGTCGTTCGCGCGAGCTGGGCATGTATCGGCAGAACTACTGTGGCTGCCGCTTTTCGGCCGTCGAGGCGGCCATGGACCGCGCCCGCATCCGCGACGAGCGCAAAGCTGCCAAAAAGTAGTTCATTTGGGACGTCAGCCTGCTAGGATGTAGAGCGGACTTTAGCTATATAAGGAGAATCCGACGTGTCTATGCGTACCGATGATTTTGACTATAACCTTCCTGAGGAACTGATTGCCCAGGCTCCTGCCGAGCCGCGGGACTCCTGCCGCCTGCTGGTGGTGGATCGCAAAGGCTCCCAGGCAGGAACGCCGCTGGAGCATGGCGGCACCGTCGAGCACCGCATCTTCCGCGACATCATCGACTATATCGAGCCGGGCGATGTGCTCGTCATCAACAAGACGCGCGTGATGCCGGCCCGCCTGATCGGTCGCAAAGCCGGCTCGGGTGGCGTGGTCGAGACGCTGCTGCTCAAGCGTCGCGAGGATGTTGACCCGCTGGGTCACGTTTGGGAGTGTCTGGTCAAGCCGGGCAAGCGTCTGAAGCCCGGTGCTCAGATTGAGTATCGAGCCGGTGGCGCCCATGCGCCCGAGGGGGCTCCCGTGGTGCTGACGGCCGAGGTCATCGACTTTGTCTCCGATAGCCGCGGAGGCCGTCTGGTGCGCTTTGAGCCGGCCGGCTGCAATGCCGCCGGCGAGCCGCGCACGCTCGACGAGGCCATTCATGCTGCCGGTCACGTGCCGCTGCCGCCCTACATTACCGATTACGAGGACGATCCCGAGAAGTACCAGACCGTCTACGCCATGAAGGAGGAGCACTCGGCTGCCGCTCCTACGGCGGGTCTGCACTTTACCCCCGAGCTCATGGCCGCTATCGAGGCCAAGGGCGCGAAGTTTGCCGCCGTCGAGCTCGAGGTGGGTATTGATACCTTCCGTCTGGTGGAGGAGGACGACCCCACGCAGCACGTCATGCACACCGAGCGCTACCACGTGTCACAGGAGGTTGTCGACGCCGTGCATAAGGCGAAGGCCGAGGGCCATCGTGTGATCGCTGTCGGTACCACGGCGGTGCGCTCGCTCGAGAGCGCGTTTGACGCCGATGCGCCGGTGTCCGATCCGGCCGTGACGGCGCGCTATTTTGAGGGCCGCGAGGATGGGGCCGATACGCTCGGCCGCGGCGACATCGTGGCGCGCGAGAACGCTACGACGCAGCTCTACCTCATGCCCGGCTCGACCTATCACGTGGTCGACGCGTTGATCACGAACTTCCACGTGCCTCGCTCTACACTCATGATGCTTGTGAGCGCGCTTGCCACCCGCGACCAGATCATGGATGCCTACGCCGCTGCTATCGAAGAGCGCTACCGCTTCTTCAGCTTTGGCGACGCGATGCTCATTTTGTAGGTTACGGCGTTTTACAAACGCCGTAACCGGCCGACGCTGCAAACCCCCCTAAGCGGCAATCTGACGTTCAATCGTCGGGCATGACCAGAAGGTCAATGCCCCCCTCTTTCACGTCACCTTGCTCGCTTAGGGGCGTTTTCGCTGACTTTGCCAAAGCATCGGCAGGTACTCATTGGGGACGTACTTAAATGAGTGCCTGCAGAATGAGAGTGGATAATCTCCCGTTTTTGGCCTGCTTGGGGGCTCAAAGTGGGAGATTATCCACTCTCGTCATTGGGCTAGTCGTTGGGGACGTTCTTGTTTGACTAGTCGTTTAAGAACGTCCCCAATGACTACTTGCTTGCGAACAGCCAGACTAGGATGATCGCCAGGATTGCGGCGACGATGCAGACGATGGCGCCGGTGAATTTGATGCGTGAGTCGCGGGTGCGCTCTCGTACGTCGTCTTCGGCGGCCTCGAGCTGGTCGACTTCTTGCTCGGTCTCGGCGTGTTCGGCTTTGTCTCGGGCCAAGGATCCTGCAAGCGACTCAGTGATTTCTGGGTGGTCGTGCACCTCGGTCGCCTGCTCGATGATCGACTGTGCATGTGCGGCATCTGCTTGGGCGTTGGCGATGGTCTGCTCCTGCTCGCGGCGTGCCTTGTCCTCCGCGGCGATCTTCTCGCGCAGTTCGCGCTGACGAGTCGCGGCGGCGGTCTTCGCCGTCTGCAGCTCGTCGCGCGCGGCATCGGCTTCGGTCGTCACGGCTTGGTGCGCGCGTTTTGCGTCGGCGATAGGGGCTTGAGCCTGCTCGACGGCCTGCTCGGCTGCGGCAAGCGAGTGCTCAAGGTCGGCGGTGATGCGCGGGACATCTTCTTCGGCTTTACGCAGGGCATCTGCCGTGTCGGAAATCTGCATCGAGAGCTCGCTGGTGCGCACCGTATAGTTGGCGGGATTTGCCGAGGGATTGCGTTGCAGCTCGGCATACTCATGACGCAGCGTCTCGAGCTGGGCGCGCGTGGCGTCGACGGTTTGTTGTGCGGCCGCAATGCCGGCGTCTCGCTCGGCCTTCACCTTGTCGCGGATGCGCTTGGAATCCTCAAGACGTCGAACGAGGCGGTTGCCGGTCTCGCGCGAGCTCGCCTCGCGGGCCTCCACGGCGTCGAGCGCGGCCTTCAGACGGAGCTCAGTCGCGTCATCCTCTGTCTTCATTTGTTCGAGCTGACCCTTGAGCTCTGTCGCTTTGGCGGCGTGGGTATCACGGTCAATCTCGGCGGCCGCTGCAGTCTTTTGGGTCGTGGCAATCGCCTGGCGCTGGTCGGCGACGATCTGGTCGTAGCGGCCTGCGATATCCTGGCGCGTCTCGAGTTCCTCGGCCTGATCGGCAATGCGCTGCTCAAGTTCGGCCAGGTGGGCGCGGGCATCGGCAAGTGCCTTTTTCGCGGCGTTCATCTCGCGCATGGCCGAGGCGCCCTGGGCGATAAAGGTGCCCACGGCGTTCGCAGTGTTCGAGACAGCGGTCCCCAGATCGCGGCTCGCGGCGGGGGAGTGCGGGGCAGTCGGGCGAGCGGTGTCGGCAGCGTCCGCATCGGCAGTATGCGGCACGGCGATATTGCCGGTACCGCCTTCGATCACAGAAAAGCCTGCTGCGTGCGGGTCGACCGCATCGGTGCCAATCGTGGGATGCTCGAGCTGCAGAAACGAGGGCATGGTGCTGCCCTGGTCGGCAACCGGAGTCTCGCCGGGTACGAAGGTCGAGGCTGCCTCGGCGGCCTCCCCTTCCTCGGCGTCAACGTCAGCGTCGGCCACGGCGTCTTTCATCGCTTTGACGGCATCCATCATGGAGTCCATGACGGCGTCGAGCTCTTCTTCCGAAGAAACCTCGATAGGGCCCGCAGCTTGCGGAGCGGCATCCTGTACGGGGTGGTCGTCCTGAGTGGGCGCATCGTCGTTTTGCTCGTCTGCATCTTCGGCGCCAGGGGTTTCCGCCGTAGCGCTTTCGTCTAAGATGGGGTCGTCGAGGCCAATATCATCGCAGGTCACAGCGTCAGCATCTGCGGTGACGTCTGCGGAATCATCAATATGCTGTTGAGTCTGGGGGTCCAGCTCGTCTGTCATAGGCATGTGCTCCTCATCGTTGTTTGTCACCCTATGATAAAGTCTCGCGTCGACATCCCGCGCGCTGCAGCAAAGTTTCAAAACGTGTTCGATGGCTCGCGTCGATAGCAAAAACTCGGCCACTTTATCCAGTTTGTACTTGACAATCCCTTCGCCGAAAGACGTTATGCCGTTCGCCTGCCGAGGCCTTTTCTTTTCACTTGAACCCGTTAAAGTTGCATTTCAGCTTTTGTCGCGTTTATTTGGATGCGCGCAGTCGGCGGGTGCGCCCGTCGCGATTTGAAAGGACTTTGTATGGGACTTTTCACTGGTAAGACCGTGATCGTCACCGGCGGTGGCAAGGCCACGCTCAAGGACGGCTCCGCTGGCTCCATCGGCTACGGTATCGATATCGCTTTTGCCAAGGAGGGCGCAAACCTCGTCATTACCGGCCGCAACGTTGCCAAGCTCGAGGCTGCCAAGGAATCCCTCGAGGCCGAGTACGGCGTCAAGGTTCTGCCTGTTCAGGCCGATGTCTCGGCTGGTCAGGACAACGAGGCCGTCGTCCAGAACGTCATCGACAAGGCCATTGAGGAGTTCGGCCGCATCGACGCCGTCGTCAACAACGCCCAGGCCAGCGCTTCGGGCGTGACGATCGCCGATCACACCATGGACCAGTTTAACCTGGCCATTTACTCCGGCCTGTACGCCACCTATCTGTATATGCAGAAGGCCTATCCGCACCTGAAGGAGACCAAGGGCTCCGTGGTCAACTTTGCTTCGGGCGCCGGCCTGTTTGGCAACTATGGTCAGTGCAGCTATGCCGCCGCCAAGGAGGGCATCCGTGGTCTGACTCGCGTTGCCGCCAACGAGTGGGGCAAGGACGGCATCAACGTCAATATCGTTTGCCCGCTTGCTTGGACCGCTGCGCTCGAGAACTTCCAGGATGCCTATCCCGAGGCGTTCAAGGCCAACGTCCACATGCCGCCGGCTGGCCACTACGGCGACGTCGAGAAGGAAATCGGCCGCGTTGTCGTTCAGCTCTGCGGTCCCGACTTTAAGTATATGAACGGCGAGACCGTCACCCTCGAGGGTGGCATGGGCCAGCGTCCGTAGGAGTTACGGCGTTTTACCAAACGCCGTAACGGGCCGACGCTGCGCGGTCACCAGAGCGACAACTTGTCATTCAAAGAGGGCGGCATGACCAGAAGGTCTATGCCGTCCTCTTTTCATGCCAATTTGTTCGCTCTGGTGACCGCTCGCTGATGTTGTCAGAGCATCGGCGTTACCTTGACTGTTGGATGTAGTCGTTGGGGACGTTCTTGTTTGACTAGTCGTTTAAGAACGTCCCCAATGACTACCTGCAAAATGAGCGTGGATAATCTCCCGTTTTTGGGCTGTGCTTTGGGCAAAAGTGGGAGATTATCCACGCTCATCCGGTAAGCGTCCAAAAATCCACGCTCATTTGCCGTGTCCCTGCCGTATCCTCCTCGCGCCAGTTTCTGTCGAGTCGGTGCTTCTTGCGGGTTGCCCGTATAATGGTTTGCGTATGAACCGCAACCAAGGAGTTCCAGTTTATGGACCAGAACCTTTTTAAATTCGACCTGATCGCCGAGGACCCGACGACGCACGCGCGTGCCGGCGTACTGCACACCCCGCACGGCGACATCGAGACGCCGATTTTTATGCCCGTGGGCACCAAGGCAAACGTCAAGGGCATTCCTACCGAGACTGTCAAGAAGCTCGGCGCCCAGATCGTGCTCGCCAATACCTATCATCTGTCCATGCGTCCCGGCGAGGACACCATCGCCGAGCTGGGCGGCCTGCACAAGTTCATGAACTGGCACGGCCCCATCCTCACCGACTCGGGCGGTTTCCAGGTCTTCAGCCACAACGATGCCGTCAAGCTCACCGATGAGGGCGTGCGCTTTATTGTCAACGATTACGACGGCCGCCACGTGTTTTGGACGCCCGAGGACAACATGGAAATCGCCATGAAACTCGGCTCCGATATCTGCATGCAGCTCGACCAGTGCCCGGGCTATCCCGCCACGCGCGCCTACGTTGAGCGCGCCGTTGAGCTGTCGAGCATGTGGGCCGAGCGCTGCTATAAGGCGCATACCCGCGATGACCAGGCGCTCTTTGGCATCGTTCAGGGCGGCATGCACCTGGATCTGCGCCTGCGTTCGCTGCGCCATCTGGAGGAGTGCGGCGACTTCCCGGGCTATGGTATCGGTGGCTATTCGGTGGGCGAGGATCACGAGACCATGTTCGAGACCCTGGCGCCGCTCGTGAGCGAGTACATGCCCAAGCATAAGCCGCGCTACCTGATGGGTGTCGGCAACCCCACCACGCTCGTACGCGGCGTGGGCGTGGGCATCGACATGTTCGACTGTGTGCTGCCGACGCGCACCGGTCGCATGGGTACGGCGTTCTCCAGTGAAGGTCGCCTTAACTTCCGTAACGCGCGCTTTGCGCACGACGACGGCCCCATCGACCCCACCTGCACCTGCCCGGTGTGCACGGGCGGCTACAGCCGCGCGCTCATTCGCCACATGGTCACGCAGAAGGAGATGCTCGGCGGCATTTTGCTTTCGATGCACAATATCTACTACCTGCTCAACCTGATGCAGCGTGCCCGCCAGGCCATTATCGAGGGCCGTTACGGCGCATTCGTGAGCGATTGGATGAATAGTCCTGCCGCGGTGGATTACTAAGGGCGACAGACACGCTTGCAGAGCGTGGGCAACGGCAATGGTCGAGCGCCAGCCGGTCGTCACATTCGCTGACACCGGCTGCGCGACCGCTGGCCGATAGCTTGCAAGTGCTTGATGCATCGTGGGTACCATACCGAATAGTTGATGTTCGGGCGGGTGTTTGACGCATGGCGTCGACCCCGCCCGTTTTTCTTTTTCTCGATAGGAGTACCCATGATTAAGAATGAGAACGTCGAGGGCGAGCCTGCCTACGACGAGACGTACCGCCGCGGCCCCGTGGTCATGCGCGGCCCCATGATTCCTAAGGACAACACCTACGCCAACCTGCTGGCGCCCGAGGAGTCGACTGACTGGCTGCACGCCGACCCCTGGCGCGTGCTGCGAATTCAGGCAGAGTTTGTCGATGGCTTTGGCGCACTTGCCGAGCTTGGACCTGCGGTGACTATCTTCGGTAGCGCCCGCACGCCCAAGACCGATCCGCTCAACAAGGCGGCGCGCGCCGTCGGGCGCAAGATCGCGCAACGTGGCGTGGCGGTCATCACCGGTGGCGGCCCTGGCATCATGGAAGCGGCCAACAGGGGAGCGGCGAGTGTCAACGGCAAGTCAGTTGGCCTAGGCATTGAATTGCCGCACGAGCACGGGCTCAACAAATACGTGAACCTCGGCATGGACTTCCGCTACTTCTTTGTGCGCAAAACCATGTTCGTTAAGTACAGCTCGGGCGCCATCGTATTTCCCGGCGGCTTTGGCACGCTCGACGAGATGTTCGAGGTTCTCACGCTGGTGCAAACGCACAAGGTCAAGCGCATGCCGCTCGTGTTGGTGGGCAGCGAGTACTGGCAGGGCCTGTTCGACTGGCTCAACGGTCCGGTGATGGACGCCGGCATGATCAGTCCGCTCGATCCGGATCTGGTACACATTACCGACGACCTCAACGAGGCCGTCGATACCGCTCTGAGCGGGTTGATATAGGGCGAGCGCGCGTCACGTCGTAGTTATATGAATGGCATACTGATGCTATTTAACATCAGTCTGCCTTCTAAACTGGGTATACTGATGCAAAAGACGAGAGCGAGGAGGTCGCGTATGACTACTGCAACGGTTAAGCCTACGACGGTTCGCATCGAAGAGGGGCTCAAGGAACAGGCGACTGAGTTCTTGGATTCGGTTGGCCTGAGTCTCAATTCGTATCTCAACCTTGCTGTTCGGCAGCTTGTGAATCAGCGAAAGATTCCGTTTGAGATTGTGGGTCGACCCGAAGTTCCCAACGAGGCAACGAGGCGTGCCATGGTGATCGCCGAAGCTCATGAGTTGGGGATCCTGCCAGATGACAGCCCGTCGTTCGATAGCGTGGATGATCTGATGTCGTTCCTCGATGAGGACTAGCGATGTTTGAGATTAAAGTCGAGGCTCAGTTTAAGGCGGATTACAAACGGGCGATGCGCATTCATCCGCAGTTAAAAACCGAGTTTAAGGCGGCGGTCGCAGAGCTTGCGGATCACGGCTCGCTTCCCGCAGAATATGGCGCCCACGAGCTTTCGAACCCGGGCGGCAATTACAACGGCCACATCGATTTCCATCTATCCGATGGTTTGGTCGATGTGGTCGTTCTCTACTTGCCGCATAAGACTAATCCGGTGATCCGGCTGGTGAGAATGGGTTCGCACGAGGAGCTGTTTCAGGGTCCGCAGGTCTGATTGCCCGCTTATAACTTGCGGTGGAATGGGGATTGGGCGGTGGCCGATTGGCTAAACGGCCCCTATTCCACCGCAACTGCTGGAGACATCCCGTTCGTTGCTGCGGGCTCCGGCTCTCCTCTTCGTTGGATTTCGCTCAAAAGCTCGGCTGCGACTTCGCTGCTTTTGAAACGAATGCTGCAGTCTTCTTTCTTAGGGAAAGCTAGTAATGGAATAGTTCCGTACCAGACGGTTTCCTCGTCAATCACTGATGCGCACAGGCGTCCTTCGGCTTCGATGGAATAGTCGACGTTCATCTCGGCAAAAATCGCTTTTACGTCATCGCGTGGAGTCGAGGCAATAGATATTTCAATGGCAATCCCGCGGGCAGCGGCGTTCGTGAGTGCGGCGGCGAGCTTCGCGAGGCATGCGGCGGATGCGTAGGGTGCGGCAATAAAAATGCTTTTCGATGCGCTCGCGATGTCATCCGCTAAAGCCTCCACGGCCTTTGCCGGCCTAACAAGGATGTTGCTATCGTTCTGTCTATCGTCGTTTGCTTCAAAGACTTCATACCCCAGCTTGGCGTAGGTCTTGAGTCTCTTCTGGTACATGCGCCCAAGCATGGGTATCGACAGATCAACATAGTCGAATATCTCAACCCGCTGCTTGCCCTCGTGACTTCTATGCAGCCTGCCTGCTTGCTGCGTTATGCTGCCGTCCCAAGATATCGGCGTGGCAATGAGTAGCGTGTCAAGGTAAGACAGGTCGAAACCCTCGCCCAGAAGGCTTTCGGTTGCGACGATGATTCGATGCTTGTGCTCAATGCCGGGAAGACTATTCAGTATTGCCTTTCTTTCTTTGGCGTCGATTTCTCCGGTTAAGAGTATGGGTTCGTGTCCACGGCTTTGAAGTAGCCTACATAGCTCTTCGGCATGCTTTTTCCTTTTGGATAGCACAAGCGGATGTCGACCGTTTGATGCGGTCTCGAGGGCGTCGTCGACAATTGCTTCGTTTCTTGCGGCGTGTGCACACAGGAGATCGAGAATTTGATTAAAGGATGCCCCCGGCTCGTAGGAGGGTAGCCTAACTCCGGTAAAACGCGGTCTAACGACGCGCTGAATCCCCTGTTGGATTGCTTGCTTTTTTGGATCGACGACATAGCGAAGCGGGCCACAGAGCATCGAGAGTGATCGCGTGAGTCCGTCCGAGCGCTCGGGCGTCGCGGAAAGGCCATATACATATTTAGCTGGAGCGGACTTGAGGACAAGCTCAAGCTGTGGCGCGGCCGCATGGTGACATTCGTCACAGATGATGAGGCCGTAATCACGAACGAGCTCCTTGGCTATTGGTTCTCCGGTCTGGGGGTCCTTGCCGGATAGCGACTGGAATGAAGCAATGTCGATGAGATGACTTATAGCGGTCTTGCCCCCTCCGATTTGCCCAATGAGCGGAGGCTGCCTTTTGCTGATTCGTCCTTTTGGGGTTCGGACGGGCTCCCTGTTGTCAGTTATGTCGAGAAATCGTTCGAGCTGGGATTTCCATTGGGCAATGAGCGCGGTCTTGGGGACGATAACGAGCGTTGGAAGACCGATAGCAGCAATAAGATAGGCTCCGATGATGGTTTTACCGAAACCCGTCGGTGCAGACATAATTCCGTCTTCATGGCCGAGCATCTGCTCGGCGGCAATTTGCTGTTCAGGGCGAAGCATCCCTTTAAATGCCATCCCAATTGGATTGCCCGATACGCGCTTGTCTGAATAGTGGGCAGAAGCGCCGGCTTCTTGAAGCAACCGCTCAAGTTGAGCCTTGCAGCCTCTGGGAATCGCGACGCAGCCATCTCTAAGTTCACTGAGGTCTATGTACCGCGGTTTGCCGAATACTGATTGATGCATAGATTGCGCCCGGAAGAATTCCGGGTTGGCAAACGTTGCAAGCCTGCGGACTTCCATTTGAGCTGCTGGGCTCAGAGACTTTTCGGGGATGTAGAGCATGTCAGCTTGCGTGACGGGCAGCGATGACGGAAAGTCCCGCGGCGTGAGCGGGAGCCGCTTTCGCGGCCTCTGGGAATGTGGCGCAGTGGTGTTTGCCGTCGCCGTAGCCGCTATTCCATGCGGTCTATTATCGATGCTCTCAATCAGACTTTGCACCGTCACGCGCGGGATTAACTGGATTTGCGAAAGGTAGAGCCATTGATCGGGAAAGGGCTCAAATTGCTCGTCAACAAATACACTGTTCCCTTTTCGCTGCGCTTTTCCTTGAAAGGGTAGCGCTATGAGATTTCCGAAGCCGCCCTCGGGAATGGTGGACTGCGCGGGCAACATTCGGTCAAAAGCTTCGAAGGTGATTGTCTTGTTGAGCATCGCCGCTTCGGCGATAAGGCTGCTTCCAAAATCTCGTGCAGTCTTTGCGCTAGCGAGCTCTAGGAAGAAAAACCAGACATGTGCGCCGTTGCCTGATCTCGATCGTTCAACGGCAGCATCGATTCCATGGCTTTTTGCGACAAGCCGAATGGCATTGGTCGCTTCTTTCCAATCGGCTCCGTCAAAATCGATGACCAGGACTTTTGTGTTGCTGTCACTATCGAGAACATACTGACCTATGACGTCTCGGAGCCTGTCGTCATTGCCTTTGAAATGGTCGATGATCGTGGCATCGCTCAACTCGGGGAAGACGCGGTTGCCGCATTCTGCGCATTTGACTTTCTGATGGCTCGCTTTGGGACAAGTGCCTGACTTCCACTCATTTGCGCAGGCGGGTGCATAGCCGATTCCCCCGTCTTTTCTGCGGTACCCATGAGCGTAAACATCTTTACGACCAGTAAAGAGATTGCGAAAGAGCTCGAGTTTGTCGCGCGCTGGGCTCGCGCTGGTGACGATGCCCTCGGCCTGTGCCCGTTTGTCGAAAGATCTGCCAGCTTTCTCCCATTCTTCGAGCGTTGCGTAACGGATGTCTGGACCGTTGCTGCAGATGACGATTTGACTTTGCGGCTCCGATACGTGAGAGATTGCTTTCTTGAATTGGAATAACGTGTCCCCGATGAGGGCGTATTGATGCGTGACGTTGCTCATGTAAATGCCGTCCTAGTCAGGGTTCATTGAAATGAGGGTACGTTATTTTGGTTGTTGGGGCGCTCGGCTCTTGTTTCGGTTCGGTGATAGTGGAGTGCGGCTCCGTGAGTGGTGTTCGGGTGGCGCCAAAGTGTGTGCGGCTGTTGCGGAATGGGTTTTAGCGGATATGGGGTGGGTTAGAGACAACAGGGAGTTGCCCCCGAATGGGCCGAATGGGCTGGCGGGCAAAAAATGGCAAATATGAGTACTGTTGTTGGAGTAATATCATATCATCTGGAATGAATCTAAGACAATCGCTTGAAATTGGATATAGTCAACCCCCTAAACAGGGCGATTCGGGACGGTATGGGGAGCGGTTTGCGGCCTTTCGACTAAAACGGTCCTGTTCCGCTGCAACTTCTAAAGAAACGCCGGCGCGCCCTGAGTTGGGTGCGCCGGCGTGATGGTTTTGCTGCGGCTGGTAGTACCTCGGTCGCTCGACAGTCCCGGCATGTCCGGCCTTGTCAGACAAACCTTTGTTGGCGCTTGACGTTTGCCCAGATAAAACCTGCCAAAATAAACCTGTCCCTAATTGGCAGGTTGGTAGCGGGGGCAATAGCTGATGGCTATGGCGTCCACGCCTACATGGGTGGCGATGGTGCAGCCGATGGGGCCGGTGCCGGCGGCTACGTAGTCCTGGCCCGCGAGCGCCCGGTTGACGAGCTCCCGCTCCTCGGCGGCGCCGGTCGTGAGCACGCGCACGCTGGAGCCTGGATGTTCGGCCAAAAATGCGAGGCAGTCAGCCATGGTGTTGGCGACGATACGCTTGGCGCCGCGGCCCTTTTTGATGGCCTTGATCTCGCCCGATTTCCACTCCGGCGAAACGGCCAGGCGAATGTTGAGCATTTGGGTGAGCTGGCCGGCGAGTTTAGGTGCGCGGCCGTTCTTAACCAGGTTCTCGAGCGTGCGGGGAATCAGCAACAGGTGCGCGTCGGGCAGCGTCGCGCGGATCTGCGCCTCGGTCTCGTCCAGGCTGCGACCGTCCTCGCGCATGGCGAGCGCGTACTCCACCAGCAGGCCCTCGGCACCCGAGCCGGTGCGCGAGTCGATGCAGCGCACGTCGAGCTCGTGGGTATCGGCTACCAGGCATGCATTGGAATAGCAGGCAGACCACTCGCTGCACAGCGAGATAAAGATGGCGCTGTCATGGCCGTCGGCGAGCACGCGGTCAAAGAGTGCCTTGAACTCGCCGGCGCTCGGCTGCGAGGTGTGCGGCAGCTGCTCGGAGCCTGCCATGCGGGCGACGTACTCCTCGGCGGTGATCTGCACCTGGTCGAGCAGGTCCTCGCCCTCGATAATCACATGCAGCGGAATCACGTAAATGCCGAGCTCTTGGGCGCGGGCGGGGGAGATGTCCGACGTGGAGTCGGTTATGATGGCAAAAGACATAATTGCACCTTTCGTTGGGGCGTTTGCGCGCCGCCTTCTGAGAGCAAAGTGCGACAAGTATAGTAGAGTCGTTCCACATTGCTAGGTTCAATTGTTGAATAGTCAACAGTTTGAAGTGTCGGTGTGGAAATCATCAATTGGGGAAGAGAGGGTGCCAGTGGAGCAGCTGGAGATATGCAAACGGTCGGTTGTTCTGTTTGATTTCGATGGCACGGTGGCCGATACAGGCCGGGCGGTGATGACCTCGACGCGCAAGACGCTGGCTGCGCGCGGGTTTTCGGAGGTGCAGATGGGTGACCTGCGCCGCATGATCGGGCCGCCCCTGTGGAAGAGCTTTCACGACTTTTATGGCTTCTCGCGCGAGGAGTCGCTTGTGGTGGCCGACGAGTACCGTGCCTTTTTTGATGAGCTGGGACCGGAAGAGTACCCTGTGTTCGATGGAATTTCCGAGCTGCTGGATGGGATGGCGGCCCAGGGTCATCGCATGGCGGTGGCGACGTCGCGCATGGAGGCAAAGTGCATTGACATGGTGCATGAGCTGGGACTTTGCCAGTTCGAAGTCGTGGTTGGCATGAATCCGCCTCAGGGGCGCGAGACCAAGGCCGATTCGGTCCGCGATGCTCTGGCGGCGCTTGGTTCGACTGCCGACGAGGCCGTGATGATTGGCGACCGCTTTAACGATGTGGAGGGCGCGCACGCGATGGGCGTGCCGTGCGTCGGCATCTATTCGGGCGCGGCGGCGCCGGGCGAGCATGAGGCGGCGGGCGCCGATGCGGTGGTGCACTCGGTGGCCGAGCTTGCTAAACTTTTCGCTATATAAGAACTCAATGTGAGGGGCGGGCATGCTCGTCGCTCATTGGTAAGGAGGTCGTCCATGAATCAAGTGGAGCAGAGCGTTGCCGAGTACGTCGACGAGGTCTGGGAAGATGTCGTCGCCGATATCGAGCAGCTGGTGAGCTATCCGTCCGTGGCAGTTTCTGTCGATGCGGAGCCCAGCGCGCCGTTTGGCCGCCCGGTCCGTGACGCGCTCGATTGCGCGCTCGGCATTGCGCAAAAGCTCGGCTATCAGACGAGCGACGACGAGGGCTATGTGGGCATTGCCGATATCCCGGGCCGCGGCGACAAGCAGATCGCGACCATTTGCCATGTGGACGTGGTGCCCGCCGGCCCCGGCTGGAACACCGACCCGTTTGCGATGGAGCGTCGCGAGGGCTGGCTGCTCGGCCGCGGCGTTATCGACGACAAGGGTCCTGCCGTGCTGTCGCTCTACGCCGGCGCCTACCTGCTCAAGCACGGTATTACCCCGCGCTACACCTTCCGTGCGCTGCTGGGCTGCGATGAGGAAGTGGGCATGTCCGACGTTCACCATTATCTGGAGAACCACGCGAACCCCGACTTTCTGTTTACGCCCGATGCCGAGTTCCCGGTCTGCAATGCCGAGAAGGGCCAGTTTGGGGCGACGTTTGTGAGCTCCAAGATCGACGGCGGGCGCATTGTGTCCTGGAGCGGTGCCGAGGCGAGCAACGCCATTCCGTCGCAGTCTATCTGCGAGCTCGCGATTGCCGCCGATGAACTGCCGGCACCCGTTGAGAATGCCGACCGCCTGGAGATTACGACGCTCGATAACGGCCATGCGCAGATTTTTGCCCACGGCATTGGCGGTCATGCCTCGATGCCCGATGGAACGATCAATGCCGTCGGCCTGATCGTGTCATATCTGCGCGAGGCCGAGGATGCGTTTGGTGCGCGTGACGAGCGCCTGCTGACGCCTGCCGAGCACGAGTTCGTCAAGTTCTTGGCCTTTGTGCACGCGGATGCCCATGGTCGTGGCCTGGGCATCGATGCGACGAACGCGGCGTTTGGCCCGCTCACGTGCAACCCCGGCGTCATCCGCGTGGTGGATGGCCACATTGAGCAGGTCATTGACGTGCGTTTCCCCGACAGCACGAGCGCCGATACCATCCGCGAGCAGCTCGAGCCACTCGTGGGCCGCTTTGGTGTGACGTGCCGTGTGGATCGTGCCAAGGTGCCGTTTTCGGTCTCTGCAGACGACCCGGCCGTGAAGGCGCTGATTGACACCTATAACGAGTTTACGGGTAAGCATGCCGAGCCCTTCGCCATGGGCGGTGGCACGTACGCACGCAACTTTGCCCGCGCCGTCTCGTTTGGCCCCGAGGAGACCGGCCTGGAGCTGCCCGCATGGGGCGGCCAGATGCACGGCCCCAACGAGTGTGCCAACGAGGAACAACTCAAGCAGGCGCTCAAGATCTATATCGTTGCGATCTTAAGGCTCAACGAGTTGGAACTGTAGAGGTAGTCGTCTAATCATTGGGACGTTCTTAAACGACTAGTCAAAAGGGACGCTCTTGTCGCACGGACACGGCACTTGGGGCGCTCCTTTTAATATTAGTTGAACATTGTCAAGCGGCAAAATGGCCCTGCCGTCCGCGGAGCTACCGCGGACGGCAGGGCCCGGCTATCTTCACCCGGTGGCGGCGCCGCTTGAGGGCGTGTCTGCTCGACGCACGTTCGGCACTCTAATATCCGCGGGTCGGAACCGCATCTCGTTGCTACGGCTTGGGGCCTCCGGCGACTTCGCGGTCTGTTGTCGGGCGTGGCGGCTGCCCGCCGCCCATAAAAAGCACTGGAGTGGCCTCCCAACGGCCTCGAGCGCGGCGCGCCCCGGGGTCGGACTCCTATCTGCGGGGGGAGGTCACGAGGCCATCCCCGCTATCGCCCACGCCCGGCAGGCCATCTCCCGCGCCGTCGCGCAGTTCGCAACGCAGGGCCTCTTGCCCGCCGCGGACATCGCCTCGCGCCTCTCCTGCAGGCGGCGGTTGCACTTCGCGGCGTGCCTCGACACGGCCGGCGCGGCCCCGTGCCCGGGCCTCGGCCTCTTGGGGTGCTATGACCTGGGCGAGGTGACCGGGACGGGCGGCGAGGTGTTCGGGAACATCGTGGAGGAGCGCTTGGGCGATGCGCGGATTCGAAAGGACGCGCAATGGCGTGGACTGGGGGTGGTTCCCCGACCCGTGGCGCTTCGTGAGGTGCGGCTGGGAGCCGGGTGCCCGGCGGCTGATCCTCTTCCAAGAGCTCTCCGCCAACCGCAAGACGCCCGCCGAGACGGGCTAGATGATGGTGGGCGCATTGGCCTTCTCCGATAAGACGGGTGAGGAGCCGTACCTTCACAACGAGTTGATATGGTGCGACGACACGCCGGACGGGAAGCAGCCGATGGCGGTGTACCAGCGGGAGTACGGGCTTCAGGCGCGACCGGCGAGAAAGTCGCGGATGCGGAAGCTGAGCTACGAGTGACTGGCGGGGCTCCGGGAGATCGTGATAGACCTGGTGAGGTGCCCGCTCGCCTACGAGGAGTTCACCCTGAAGGAGTACATGAGGGAGCGCGACGGCAGCTGGATCGACGAGATACCCGACGGCAACGACCACTGCATCGACGCGGTGAGGTGCGCCGTGATGGACGACGTGCTCAGGGGGTGATGGCCGTGGGTTTCTCAACATTCGCCTTCAACGGAGCCCTGCTTGGCGTGGGATGCCGTGGGCTTCTCGACCTTCTCAACATGTACTCCGAAAGATTGGAAACGGAGGGGGCCTATGCAGCAGTGGGGATGGGCTGCTCGGCGGCTTTTCTTCACCTTCAAATGCTAAACGACCATAGGAGGCTTACATGAGCGTGGATGACGCGCGGGAGCATTGGGTGCCGGGACACGTGAGGAATTACTTGGAGGGGCATGGCTTCCGGCTTCCTTTGGAGGACATGGAACCGTACATCGCCGAATGGGACGGCTGGATGAGGGCGGTGGGCTCGTTCTACGACTATCGAGACACCGATGCCTTTGGGCGGGTGTACGAGGTGCACCGGCGCTCGATGATGCCTGCCATGCGGGTGTGCCGGGAGTTGGGCTCTCTCCTCCTTGACGAAAAGGCGCAGGTGGTTTGCGACGACCAGCGAGCGACCGAGTTTCTCGACAGATGCTTTGCCGGATGCGGTTTCACGAGCAGAGCCCAGGAGGCGGTGATGCGAGCGTTCGGGCTCGGAACGGGCGCGTTCAGCGTGTGACTCGACCTTGAACGCAAGGTTGCGAAGGTTCGACACTACGACGCGCGCATGGTGGTTCGTCTCCATGGGATGCTGCGGGCGTGACGGAGTGCGCGTTCGTGACGAGGGGGTATCCGCAGGGTGCTGCAGTTGACCAGCTCCAGATGCACCTCTTGGGTGACGACGGGTCTTATCGCATAGAGACGGTTTGCTTTGACCATGAGGGAAGGACGCTCGACGTCCCGGAGGGTGGCCGGCCTTGTTGACACGGGGTCTGTCTTCCCGACCTTCGGAATCGTAAAGCCTGCCGTGCCGAATACCCGAGTGGACTGTTCGCCTTGCGGCCAAAGCGTGTTCGCGGACGCCGTGGACGCCATTCAGTCGGTGGGCCCGCCTTCGATGCCCTTATCAACGAGATCGACGCAGGCAAGATACGCGTCTTCCTCTCCGACGTCATGTTCGACCAAGGGAAGGGCTCCGACGGCGGGCGCGTGCCGATTCCCTTTGGACGGGGCGACTGCACCGTCTTCCGCAAGGTGATGAGCACCGAGGACACGATCCAAGAGTTCGATTCGGCGCTCAGGACCGACTCACAGGCTCAGGCTCTGCGATTGGCCCTCCAAGTGCTGGGCGACCTCTGCGGGTTCGGCATCAGCTACTTCGACTTCGACAACTCGGGCTATGTGAAGACCGCGACCGAGGTCTCGTCCGACAACTCGGCCCTCATGCGCAACGTGCGCAAGCACGAGAACGCGCTGCAGGGCGCGATCGTCAACACGAGCCGGGCACTTCTGGCCTGTTCCCGTGCGCTCGGCGAAGACATTCCGGACGAAGGCTGCGTGCAGGTGCAGTTTGATGACTCGATTGTGCAGGACACCGAGGCCGAGAAGCGCCAGGACATGGCCGAGATCGCGGCGGGGCTCATGGGTGCCTGGGAGTACCGGATGCGTTGGTATGGGGAGGACAAGGAGACGGCGAAGTTGCGCGCGGGTGGCGTGCCTTACCCGGCCTCGTCCTCCTTGGGCCAGACTTGCTTGTAGCGTTTCCACGCCTTGACGGGCGGCTGCCTGCGCTCCGGGTCGTACGGCGAGTAGAAGACGAGGTAGTCGTCGTAGAGGCTCGCGTACCACCAGTCGCGGAAGCGCCCGTTCTCGTGGTTGAAGACCTCGTGCTGCATGATCTCGAACGAGAGGGGTGGCAGGTTCTCGTGCGCGACGTCTTCGTTCCAGAAGGCGTACTCGGGGGCTCCCTTGTGCTCATGGGCGTAGGTGAAGTGGCTATCGACCTCGTTGAATAGAAGATTGTTGTAGATGATGCCGTCCGCGTGTGCCATCTCCGCGAGATCTTCGGGCGGGGCGTCGGTCGCTATGCGGCGCATGCAGCGCGTCACCGGGTCGTTCCAACCGTCGAACACCATCATGCGGTCGCATATGTCGCACTTCCACATGTTGGTGCTCGCGCCGGGCGTGGACTCGAACGAGAAGAAGGTCGTGTCGCTGTGGTGCTGATTGAGGCTGGAGGAGGAAATGAACCCGTTCTCCATCTCGTCGCCGTTGCAGCAGTTCGAGATGCTGTTGCCGCAGGGGCATGCAAGGTAGGCCACGTAGCTTCTCCGTTCCAGTAGCGATGTGGCTAGTCTAGCCGATTCCAGCGGCGTTTCGGGGTGGAATGCTGGTCGGGGTAGCTTGCGGGCGCGTAGCGGCTTGCGTGGGGCCGTCTGCAGGTGGATTGGCTGTGCTTGGCATGCGGCGCATGAGGGAGCATTGCCGCGAAGGCGTGAGGGTCGCTGATAGTCGCACAGGGCGCGTTTGGGTCACGGGTAGCGTGGGGCCGCTGCCATGGGCGCGACCGGGCCGGCGGAGGCGTCTGGAGCGCACGCGGCCACGACGCGGACGAACCCTCGACGAGCAGCGTCGAGCCTGGCCGGCCTCCGGCCGCGGGGCGGCTGAAAAGGTTAAACGCTGGCGAGGATGGGACGGAATTGCAGGAGCGGCGTTGGCTTTTCGCTCTGGCGAGTCTCTAGTAGTCACCCTTCTAATCGGCTTCGGACTCACTTGGGTGTTCCGGCTGTCCGGGCTGGGTAGTAAAATACACCGGTGGATTGGAGCAGGATGACGATACGGTACATTGGTTCAAAAGCTCGCCTAGCTGAGGCGATTCTCGATATTGTTGGGTCGCCTAGCGGCTATTCAGGCCGTTTTGTCGACGGTTTCTGTGGCACCGGCGTCGTTGCGCGCACCGCTGCCCTTCGCGGTTGGAACGTTGATTGCAACGATACGCTGCTTTCAGCCGCTATGATTACTGAGGCCTCACTTCTTTGCGGTTCTGAGCTTAATTTCAAGGAGCTCGGTTCGTATGAGTCGGCTATCGAAAGACTCAACGCCTGTGCTCCGAGCGACGGCTATATCTGGCGAACCTACAGTCCTGCTTCCGCTGCCTTTTGTCCGCACGAGAGAAGGTACTTTACGGAACACAATGCCCGCCGAATTGATGGCGCCCGTAATCTCATTGCCGAATGGCGGGATTCCGGCGTCATTGGGGGTGTTGAGGAGACGCTCCTCGTTGCTGATGTCATTGAGGCTTCGAACTCCATTGCCAATATTGCTGGTACATATGGATGCTTCTTAAAGAGGTGGACTCAACAGTCGTATGGCGCTTTTTCGGTAAGGCCGCGCGAGCTTCTATCCTCTTCGATAGGGCATCGGGTTCAGGTTGGTGACGTGTTTTCACTTAAAGTATCTCCCGGCGATACGGTCTACCTCGACCCTCCCTACACTAAGCGACAGTACGCCTCCTACTATCACATTCCCGAAACCATCGCGTATCATGATGAGCCGAAGGTTGAGGGCGTTGCCGGCCTTCGCCCGTGGAAACACATGGCATCGCCTTTCTGCTACAAGACGAAGGCTCTCAGGGCGCTTTGTGACTGCGTAGGCGGGCTGGACTCACGCCGTATCTTCCTCTCGTACAGCTCGCAGGGGCATGTGGCGCTCGATGATTTGCTTGATGGCCTGTCGGAGCTCGGCAAAGTTGATGTTTATGAGCTTGGCGAGATTGGGAGGTATAGGCCCAACAAGACCGCCGCTGAAACTGGAGCGGTGGTCGCTGAATATCTGATTGAGATTGATAAGGATTAAAGGGACTTAGGCTGTGGCTCATCCGGACACGACAGAGAAAAAGCGATTGCTCGCCGCCAGTGCCATCATTGCTGACGCTACCTCTGGACTCAACAACTATGCCGAGGCAAAACTTACGCTTCTTGAGTACGTATCCTGCAGTTATTCCGGAATCAGCATCACAGACTACTTCCGCGTTACGGGCTATACCCCTGCGTTCGAGCCTGCGAATGAAACTGTATCCAAACTGCGCGTTGAGATCGACGCATGTGGCATAGCCTACCCTGTGGCGCTTTCTGCCCTTGCGCGAATTGATCTAGACGAGCTGGAGACGAAGAAAAAAGGCTCCGTCTATACCGACTTTAGGCTTGCGGCTTATCTCGCTCAAACCGTCATGCCAGGATATTCTGGCGGCGCCATACTTGACCCCTCCTGTGGTTCCTCAATCCTTCTCGCGGCCTGCGCTGATTATCTGCGCCAAGCCGGTGCGGATGCGTCGAGCTTTGTTTCCTCGTCCTTGTTTGGCGTAGATCTGGAACCGCTTGCTATTAGGGGCTCGATTCTCGCGCTGGCCTCCTTGCTGTGCGACTCGGCCTGTCTTTCCGTCCTGATCTCTCACTTTGTATGCGCCGACAGCCTTGAACGGGGAGCGGGCTTACTCGCGGCATTCGGGGTAAAGGGCTTCGCGCTCGTAGTGGGCAACCCCCCATGGGAACGCGTGAGGCCTTCGAGAAGTGAATTTGCTCGAGCTCAGGGCGTCGACGCTCGCTATGGCGAGTCTATAGAGAAAATGCCCGAAGGTTATGAGGGGCACCGCGATGAAAGCCGCGCCAAATCACGGTCCATCGCCAATGCGTATGGCCTCAAGGGTGGCATAGATTTGTATCAAGCATTCCTAGCTCTAAGCGTTGAGCTTTGCAGCCGAGGGGGAACCATTGCGCTCTACCTCCCTGCAGGCCTGATTCGCTCCAAGGGGCTTGCTGATGCTCGTGAAATGATTGCCGACAGCTTCGGCAGGGTTGGTATTTCCATCTTCATGAACCGCGCCAAATTCTTTTCCATCGACTCACGCTTCAAGTTCGTTTTGGCGGTGCTCGCTGGAAACGACGAAGGCAATTCACGCCGCAGCATTGAATATCTCTATTGCGACGCAGATGATGTGGGCGTGGGTACTGTCTCTACTCTTGAGTTGGGACGAGACTTCTTTTGCGATTCGTCTCGGGAGCTTGGTGCTCCCGAGGTGAGAACGGCCGAAGAAGCCGCGTTGCTTCGACGAGCCTGGGGGCAAAGCGATCGCATGGCCGAACATGAGCTATTCTCCAGCGTTGCTCCCGTGAGAGAGCTCGATATGACTTTGGACCGCTCTCTTTTTCAAAAGAAGGCTGAACCGGGTAGCGGGCTCATGCCGCTCATCGAGGGGCGCATGGTCTCGCCCTACCGTTGTGGGTGCAAGCAATACGTTTCTGGAGAAGGCAGGTCGGCCAAGTGGAAGGTCGTCCCTCCCGGAAGCAGCAGGATTAAGCCTCAGTTTTATGTCTCTAAAGACGATACGAGTTCGTCTCTACGCGAGAGGACAAGTAAAGCTCGCGTCGGGTATTGCGACATAGCCGGACAAACCAACGAACGCGCAATGCAGGCTGCTCTTATTCCAGCTGAATGCGTCTGCGGGAACAAGGTGCCGACACTTCTCTTTAACGACATGGATGTTGCTTTCCTCTGGCTAGGGATAGCCAACTCTTTTGTTTTTGATTGGCTGGTCAGACGATACATCACTACGACCATAAACTTCTTCATCTTAGAGAACCTTCCGTTTCCACGCATTGACCTGAAGGACACTACGGGCTCTCAGATTGTTGACGCCGTTAGAGAGCTGATCGAGCTAAAAGACGGCGATGCCGGGTGGAGCAATGAAGAGAACTGGCAGTGCGCGTGCCTGCGAGGCGAGATAGATGCTCTTGTTTTGCGCGCATACGGACTTGGTCCCAGCGACTTCGAACTCATCGTTAATGATTTCCCCCTTGTCGATCGAGTTAACGCTGCTTTCTCTCGAGGTCATAGACCTACCTTTGATTTGATCAGACACTACTTAAGCGGCGAATGCGAATACTTGGAACGCGCACGAGAGGCGTGGGCACATGGGGCTCTGCCCTATGTGCCCAACGAGCATTTGCGTCAGTTGACAAGGGCGGAAGGTAAGGAGGTTTGATGTGAGCGTCGTTGAGGTCTTGTGCCACGAGATGCGCCCTGCGGATATATTGAAGATTAAAGCAGAGTCCAACAACGCGAATACGGGTGGTGGCGCACGTGACCTGCGCTTCAGATTGGAGTTTGCCCCTTGCCTCGACAGGTTCTTTCCTGTCGAGATAGTTCACGAGAGGAATACCCCCTACAAAATCGCTGAGTTCGAGCACCTCGGAGCAGACAAGACGCGCACCGTAGAAACCGTTCGTTACGCGTTTAAGCCGACAAACTCTAGGCCAACAGAAGTTAGGATTGCCCAAATCAATAAGCTTAACTTCTTTCTTGACCTTCCTGATATTGCCGAGGGTGATGGCATGCTGTTCATGGCTTTCATCCGTAAGTCTAGTGGGCTCTCGCAAGCTCAGTACTTGACTGAGAAGCAGATCAGCCATCCTAGAAGCAATAAGATTATCGCTGCGGCAATGTATGAGGCGATAGAAGAGAAGCACGGAAACGATGCCGTTGTGTTTTCAGTTGACTTGGTGTGAGGTGAGAGAATGCAAGAACAGCTCATGATGGAAGCCAAAAGGGTTTTGAGGATGCTTGCCGATGACAAGAATGTTCTCTTGACGGGGGCGCCTGCGACCGGCAAGACTACTCTGCTTAATATGGCCGAACATCTCTTCCTTGAGAGAGGAGAGACCACCGTAGACCCCTATGGAGCTGCCGCTTTTCCCATTGCGAGCGCCTCTGACGAGGGTGCTTTCCCCGGCGGAGGGTGTAGCAACCGCAAGGTATTTAGGACGACATTTCATCAAGGGACTCGGTACAGGGATTTTGTTCGCGGCATCGTCCCCGTCCCAGACGCGAGCACGGTCAAGTTTGAGGTCTCCAAAGGATTGCTTTGGCAGGCATCAGAGTTTGCAAAGCAGTCTGACTCTGCTGCGCTTCTCATCATTGATGAGATCAATCGTGGCCCAGCCGTCAGCATTTTCGGGGATATGATTTCAGCTTTCGAGGCCGACAAGCGCTTAGACGACGATGGTGGGATCATCGCTGGGAAGACCGTCACCGTTCAGATACTCAACGACAAGGCCGAGCTTGAGGACTATCAACTCCCAAGCAGGCTATATATCCTTGCCGCCATGAATCAGGCCGATTCTTCCGTGGAACCCATGGACGCTGCGTTTATGCGTAGATGGAAGAGGGTCAAGATCTGTCCGAACATCGCCGGACTTTGCCTTTACTTTGGGATTGATGATCCGGGAGGCGATTTCCCAGATGAACCTGCGAGTGCGGCGGACGTTTACGGACTCGCCGCTCATGCCCTCACCGTCATCAACTATAAAATTCGGTTAGGTCGAGGAGAGGATTACCAGCTTGGGCAGGGCGTGTTCATGAAGCTTCCCTCAAGCGAGCTGCCTAGAGACGTCTCGGGCGCTCTTCGCTATATTGCCGAGTGCTGGCCTGTTGTGGACGCCCACATCGAAGAGGTTTTCTTCAACGACAAGGAGGCCATAGCCGAAGTCCTCAATGCGGGTGCGGAGTCTTTCTTCGGGCTTAAGAGCTCCACCTTTGCGGGAAGGCAAGTCATCACAATCGAAAAAGCCGACATTGATGAGAGCAATGTGTACACAATGATGCTCTCGCTTGTGAGGTAAGCCTTGGCCCGAATTGTTCTGATAGAGGACAAGCCCTACAAGGAGCCGATACCCAGTTTAGCCATTCGGCTGGGCATTGAACCCTATGATCTGATGAGCTGCCTCTCGGCTGCAGATGCCTATCTCTGCAAACGTCTATCTCTTAATGGCTCGCTTCATATCGAGCGTAACAGGTTCTCGTTTGAGCGGGTTGCCGGGATATTTCCGGTCTGCGATCAACTTGAGATAGAGGTCGTTCCCAAGTTCATGGACGGGAACGAGGCTTGGCGCGCTGACTTTTTGCTTCTCCTTGCCAGGACGAAGTGGGGGCTTTTGGCTGAGCGACAGATGATAAGCACGACGCGAAGCAAGGACAGGGGCATTAGCGATGCGCTCGCCATGGTATTTCTCTCGATGTTCGACTCTGTTTCCCATGTGCCCATACGCACCTATCGCCGCAAGCAGATACGGCAGTTTGAAATTGAGGGCGACCTCTTTGAGGAAAGCGTTGTCCTTCCGGAAAGGGATGGATTTCTGCAGGACGTTACGGAGTTCACAAGGCAAAACATCTACAACGCCGTAATTGTTGAAGTGACAAGGCTGCTCATTAATAGCGTGACGGACTTTGATTTGAAGTCCAGGTTGATTAGAGTAGCCACTCAACTTGGTGGGCAATCGAGGCTCGACGCCGCCCCGCCACGGAGTGTGCCCTCACGATTCAGGGGCTGGCAAGATCTGTATAGCCTCTGCATTGATATCCTCGATGGCTATGGCATTGACTACATAAGCCAAGGTGAAATGCTTAGTCCGGGCTTTGTCGTACGCACCTCGGATGCTTGGGAAGAATTCCTGCGGCAAGCTTTGGTCGCCGGCCTTAAAGATTGCCGTGTCGCCTTCCAAGAGAAGCATCCATTTGCTCGGAGGGATGCAGCGGTCATGAAGGTCAGGCCGGACTATATCCTGCGGACACCCGATGGCCATGCTTTGTTGGTCGACGCAAAGTACAAATCTCATGACGCGAGTGTCGGCACGATTTCAAACTCAGATGTCTACGAAGGCCGAGCGTTCATGGAAGCGACTGGGATTCAAAGGCTCGTTCTCTTATATCCGTATGGAAGCCCTGTTGGCGGCGGGCATTTTGCCGAATTCCAGCATGTTAGGGATGATGGCTGGGATATTTATGGGGTCAGGGTGCATCCGGGACTCATTGCCTCGGGCGGCTTGAACGTCTTTGGAGAAGAGATCGGGCAGTTCATGCGGGGTTATTTGAAAGACTCTGTTGCACAGTAGCCGCTTCAGATACAAGGCCCCCATTGCTATAGCTTGAAGTACAACTCAAAATTGACCTCATAAATCAATATTGACCTGAGAGATCAATTGCAATATCCTTCTACCAAAGGAGGTGGCGATGGATATCGAGTATGCGAGCAAGTCGCTTGAGAAGAGTCTGAAGGACCAGAGGTCGATAACGAGGAACTACGGCAAGATCGCCAAGAACCTCATTCATCGTCTTTCTGACCTGCGGGTCGCGAATGACCTTTCGGAGATTACCCATCTGCCGCCGCCGCGCAGGCACAAGCTGTCCGGCAACTTCGAGGGCTGTTGGGGAATCGACCTCAGCAAGAACATGAGGCTGGTCGTCCGCCCTGTCGGAGAGTTCGATCCGGATGACCTCACGACGATCACGAGCGTCTGTATCGTGGATATACAGGACTACCACTGAGCTAGGAGAGGAGAAGATAGCAATGAGTGATTTCATTGTCGCGCCCGGCGAGATTATCAAGGAGTACCTTGACGCGCGCGGCCTGACCCAAAAGGAAGTTTCGAAGCGCACCGGCGTGAGCGAGCGCCATCTCTCCCAGCTTCTGAACGGGAAGACCAGGCTTACCGAGGACATGGCCCTGAAGCTCGAGAAGGTCATGCCCGACGTTCCTGCGAGCTTTTGGCTCAACTACGAGGTCAAGTATCAGGAGTACCTTGCTCGCGAGCGCGAGGAGGCGCATTTGGAGGAACTTGACCTCAAGGAGATTGCCAAGAGGTTCCACTTCAAGGAAGCTTTTGGGCGTGCGAGTGGTATGTCCCTCGTTGAGCAGGCTACCGCGATGCTTAAGATTCTTGGCATCACAGACTTTGAGCGCTACGGGAACGCCGTCCCTGACGGTATTGAATTCATGCAGGATGGCGGCGATTCTGAGGCGGTTGTGGTGTGGCTCGGGCTCTGCAAGGAAGAGATTGAGGACCAGAACGATACCAAAAACGCCCCGGTGTACTCCAAGGATGCTTTCGTTGATGCACTTTCCTATCTGAAGGATGTGGCTTCAAACACGGATTTTATGGCATCGCTGAAGAGCTGCCGCATGCTGCTCAACTCAGTTGGCGTTTACTTGGTGTACAGGCCGGCTATCGCCAACGCAAAGGTTCGCGGCGCTCTCACATACTATCTCGGGCGTCCGACAATCTACATCAGCGGACGCTACAAGACTCACGGTGATGCTTGGTTTGCAATTGCGCATGAGATTGGCCACCTCCTCGATGGATTGGGCCAGAGGGGCGCAGAGATCTCCATTGACGACCCAAAGCTCAAGAGCTCTGACGAGGACGATGAACGTGCCAATGCGTATGCGAGGAAGTTCTTTGTAGACGAGGATGACTACCGGGCGTTTGCGGCTGCGGGCGATTTTTCCAGCGCCGCCGTGAAGGGCTTTGCGGCCTCTCAGGGGACGCCTCCGGGCATCGTCGTTGCCTTCCTGCAGCATGACGGCTTTGTGCCGTTTGCTGAACTGAACGACTTGAAGGATCGCTTCAACTAGGGGGTGGAGCCGTGTACGTGATCGACATAAAGAATCGGCAAAGCGAGTTCGCAGCGATGAAGATTCTTCAGGAAAAAGGCCTGCTGCGTAGCGACATGATCCCCTTGGTAGAGGTCATTCAAGAGAAGTTAACCTACGACGATAAGATCGACCCGTTCACCGGCGAAATCGTTCGAGAAGAGAAGATCTGCAAGGGCGGGAGAATTATCCACCGAGCAATAAAGGACATGTCCTCTCCGCACGATGTTACGCTTGAGAAGGTTGTCCAGCTGTTTCCCAACCGTCCCGTATTGGTCGACTACTTCAGGTGCGACCTTAACAGGTACCGTTATAAGCCTGATAAGATTCCCCTCGTCATTCAGCTCAATAGAGACCTCGGCCTATACAAGACCAAGGTCCTTGGAATCGCTGCGTACCCAAACTTGATTCCCGTCATCACGGTTAAGCGTGACATTGACGCGCTGAAGCCCGGTGAGGTTGTGGCGCTTGCGGGCCAATTAAGGGCGGATAATCCGGCTCAGCAAATTGCGATTCGCATCGATGACCTTGGGGGCTATGAAAGTGCGGTCAAACAGGTTCTGCGGGCGGACGATTTCCTTCTGTATGATTTCAACGAACAGCCGATTCGCTCGAAGCCAATAGAGTGTATGCAGCTTCGGCGTCTCAATCTCCCTGCGCAGCTCATCGCGCTTTGCTCCCCAAGGGCGCGAAGCGCCACTGGCAGAGATTTTCCCAATGGGGATTACGCCAACATCATCAATAATGTACACCTTGACACCTTTGCAAACTATGGCTTCCAAGGTGTCGGTGATTATGGTGGACTCCGTGACAAACTTCCAGAAGGAGGGACCAACAAAGGCCGTGCCCTTGCCGTTCTTTATGATGGTTCCAGGAACGAATTCAAAACCTTCGTGAACGATGACTATGATCGCGGCCCGAGCGGCTACCAGGATATCATCCCTGATATTCTGGCCGACGCCACGCTCAACCCCAAAGGAAACTGCGTTGCCCTTGGCATTGTTGCAGAGAAATACGCCCAAGGCACGCAGAGCACCTTCGCCGAGTGGATTAAGTACACGCTTATCCGCTATATACAGCAGCTGTCAGAATCTTCGAGGGTGTTTCAGTAGACAATCCCCGGCTCTAGCCTGTTGCGGTAGAACCATTCGTAGTCGATGCCGAAAACCTGCGGCTTCACTTTGCAGAAGTGCTCCCAGTAGGCGCCATAACGCTGCTTGAGGTAGGCCTTGAACAGGCGGTTGATTTTGGCTTGGCCGTTCTCGGCGAGGCACTCCTGGACAATGGCGGGTTTTGACATGCCCTTGCCGCTGATGCCGAAGGTCTCGCAGAGGGCGCGCTTGGGCATGACCATGAGCTGCTTCTCGGAGTCCAAGTCTGTGCTCTTGATGGCCCTGCGCTGCGCCTTGAAGTGGTAAGAGCCGTCCCTTGCGTCTTGCCTGTAGGAGTAAATCCCGCAGGCATCGGGGACGTAGCTCGGGAGCTCCTGCCAGCGCTTCTCGGACGTCACGACGTAGACGGTCTCGAACACGTCGAAGTAGTCGCTCAGCTGGCCTTCGAGCCGGTCGAACGTGTCGAGGTCGGTCTTGATCTCGTAGGCGGCACTGTGGCCATTGACCTTGCACATATCCACGCGGCTGTTGCCGATGGGCAGCTCGAAGATGGAGATGTTTGCCGGGTTTAGCGGGAAGAGCACCTTGTCGATGAAATTAGCCTTGATGGTGGCTTCGTTTGGGTAGTAACCCATCACCAAGTTGTTGATGGTCTTCCGTGCGGCGTATTTGGAATCGAGCACGGGGGCGAAGTCGCCGAGAGCGTCTTGGAGGATGGAGGCGAGCTTGGACTCCGAGAGGACGGTCGAGTACGACTCATAGAGCTGCTTCGCAGTCTCCCTCAGTTCTGTGTCGTCAAGCTGCATGGTCTCCATCTTTACCTCCGATGGGAATCTTACCATGATGACTGAAGAACGCTCCGAGAGTTCGGCGCTCGTAAACCAACGGCTCATATTTGTTCGAGCGCGGCTGCAATGGAGTTCTGTTGCTCGTCTGACTTTGTGGCGCCCGCCTATCTGATCGTATCGAGCAGATAGGCGGGCTTCTTTTGTGTCTGCCGATAGAGCGGAAAGGCGGTTCTCGTGAAGGAGGACTCACATGGCGGGCAGGCGGACGCGACGCAGCAGCAAGCGACGGGCGCGGAAGACCAGGCGGCGCAATGGGAAGTGACGGGCGGCGGCACCGAGGGGGCAACCGCTGGCGATGACTGTCCCCAACGGCTAGTTTGGGCCAACGATTCTTCGGTGTAAAAGACGCACCATGCTTGGGTGGGGGATTGTTATTCGTTTGTAAAGGACATGCCGCGCTTGCGGTAAGGGTCTATCAAATACCCGTAAGAAACCGCAGCTGGCGCGGTTGTCGCACGATCGGGGCCGTATCTTTCCAAACAGCAAAGCGGGCAGGGTGCCCGCGAGTCGCATGTATGAAAGGAAGATCATGCTCGATCAGGCTTATTCTCGTCGTCAGTTCCTCGGCCTCGCTGGTGGTCTTGCCAGCATCGTCGGTCTCGGTCTCGTTGGTTGTGGCGGCTCCGGCGCATCCGACGCCGCCGCCAAGGGTAGCGCCGCCGCCGAGTCCGTCTCCGGCGAGGTGACCTACGACGGCGCCTCCTCGTTCCAAGCTCTCGTCGAGGCCGCTGCCGAGAAGTTCATGGATGCCAACCCCGACGTCTCCGTCTCCGGTTCGGGCAACGGTTCGGGCAAGGGCCTGACCGCTGTCGCCGCCGGCACCGTTACCATCGGTAACTCCGACGTCTTTGCCGAGACCAAGCTCGAGGCCGATCAGGTCAAGAACCTCGTTGACCACGAGGTCGCCGTTGTGGGTATGGGTCCCGTCGTCTCCAAGAACGTGAAGGTCGACGACCTGTCCCTCGAGCAGCTCAAGGGCATCTTCTCCGGCCAGATCACCAACTGGAAGGAGGTCGGCGGTGACGACGCTACCATCGTCGTCCTCAACCGCAAGGCCGGCTCCGGCACCCGCGCCACCTTCGAGGCCGCCGTCTTTGGCGATGAGGCCGTCGACTTTAAGGGCGACGCCGAGCTCGACAAGTCCGGCGATGTCCAGACTCAGATGGGCAGCACCGACAACGCCATCTCCTACCTTGACTTCTCGCACTTCGATGACTCCAAGTTCAACGCCATCATGGTCGAGGGCGTCGAGCCCAAGAGCACAAACGTCACCGACGACTCCTTCAAGATCTGGGCGACCGAGCACATGTACTGTGCTAAGGACGCCGACGAGGCCACCAAGGCCTTCCTGGAGTTCATGCTTTCCGACGACGTCCAGGGCAAGCTCGTCGAGGAGCAGGGCTTTATTCCCGTTTCTGCCATGAAGGTCGTCAAGGACGCCAGTGGCAAGGTCTCCGCTAAATAAGTAATCGCCCCCGGAAAGGTTTGCAATGGCAAAACAGCTGCCAAAGCGCGAGCTTGAGAACGTGGGCCTGGGCGTCACGGGTGCGTGCGTAGCGCTCGTGACGCTTGTCGTTGCCGCGCTCATCTTTATGGTCGCCCAAAAGGGCCTCTCGGCTTTTTTCAAGGACGGCGTCTCGATCGTCGAGTTTTTTATCGGTACCAAGTGGGACCTGGCCAACACGGCCGAAAACGGCCTGCCCTACACTGGCGCCCTGCCCCTGATCGTCACCTCGTTTGCGGTCATGGTGCTCTCCACGCTCATCGCACTGCCCATCGCCATCGGCTCTGCCATCTTTGCGGTCGAGATTCAGCCTAAGTTTGGCTCCAAGGTTTTTCAGCCGCTCATTGAGCTTTTGACCGGTATTCCCTCGGTCGTCTTTGGCCTGATCGGTTTTCACGTGGTCGTCGGCCTTATGAAGAGCGTTTTCCACGTGAGCACGGGTCTGGGTATCTTGCCCGGCGCTATCGTGCTGGCAGTCATGATTCTGCCGACGATGACCACGCTTTCGGTCGATGGCCTGCGCGCCGTGCCCGATAGCTACCGCCAGGGTTCGCTCGCGCTGGGCTACACCCGCTGGCAGACCATCTGGCACGTGGTGCTCAAGTCCGCCATGCCCTCGCTCATGACCGCAGTCATCCTTGGCATGACCCGCGCCTTTGGCGAGACGCTCGCCGTGCGCATGGTTATCGGCGGTATCGAGGCCATGCCGACGTCGCTGCTGTCGCCGGCCTCGACCATCACCACCACGCTCACCACATCTATGGCTGTCTATGCCGAGGGCTCGGCCCAGGACGACGTCCTGTGGGCGCTCGGTCTTCTGCTGATGGGCATGAGCCTCATCTTCATCCTGATCATCCATCTCATTGGCCGCAAGGGGGCGAAGGCTCGTGGCTAGCACGCGCATCCATATCGACGAGGCGAGACTCGGGCGTGTCCAAAGGCAGGACCGCATCGCCACGGGCGTGCTGACGGCGATCGTCGCCATCGTCATGCTCATCGTCGTCTCCATGGTGGCCTACATCCTGTTCGAGGGCATCTCGACGCTGTTCCAGCCGGGCTTCCTCACGCAGCCTGCGCGCGCCAACGGAACCCAGGGCGGCGTGCTCTACCAGCTGTTCGACTCGTTTTACCTGCTGCTGATCACCCTGGTCATCTCGGTGCCCATCAGTCTGGGCGGCGCGGTCTTTTTGGTTGAGTACGCGCCCGATGGGCCCATCCGCGACATCGCCTCCACCACCATCGAGACGCTGTCCTCGCTGCCCTCCATTGTCGTAGGCATGTTCGGCTTTCTGGTGTTCTCGGTGCAGCTGGGCTGGAAGTACTCCATCATCTCCGGCGCCGTCGCGCTCACCATGTTCAACATCCCCATCCTGGTGCGCGTGATTCAGCAGGCGCTCGAGGACGTGCCGCAGGCCCAGCGCGATGCGTGCCTGGCCATGGGCCGCACTCGCTGGGAGGCCACGCTGCACATCTTGATTCCCGAGGCCATGCCCGCCATCGTGACCGGCATCGTGCTTTCGGCCGGCCGCGTGTTTGGCGAGGCCGCGGCGCTGCTCTTTACCTCGGGCATGAGCTCGCCGGTTCGCCTGAACTTCTTGAGTTTTAACCTGTCGAGCCCCACCTGCGCCTGGAACGTGTTCCGTCCCGGCGAGTCGCTCGCCGTTCATATCTACAAGATCTATGGCGAGGGCAGCCCCGAGGCCCAGCAGATCGTCTGGGGCACCGCGGCACTGCTGATGATTTGCGTGCTGCTGTTTAACGTAGTCGCCCGTATCGCGGGCAAGCAGCTGGCAAGGAGGATGACGGCCGAATGAGCGAGATGAATACAACGCCCGCAACCGAAGCGGCCACGTCCGAGACCCAGGACTTTCTGTCGAGCGTGGGGCAAAGCGAAAAGCACGTGCGTGTGAGCGGCAAGGCCGTGAGCGACGAGGTCGTACTCTCTACCAAGGACGTCAACGTGTACTATGGCGATCACCATGCGCTGCACAATACGTCGCTCGACTTTCACAAGGGCGAGATCACGGCGCTCATCGGGCCTTCGGGCTGCGGCAAGTCGACCTTCTTGCGCAGCCTCAACCTCATGAATCGCGAGATTCGCGGCTGTCGCGTGGAGGGCGAGATCAACTACCGCGGCCGCAACGTGAACACCAAGACCGAAAACACCTACGAGCTGCGCCGTTCCATCGGCATGGTGTTCCAGCAGCCCAACCCGTTCCGCAAGTCCATTCGCGACAACATCACGTTTGCGCCCAAGCGTCACGGCATCACCGACCGCGACGAGCTCGATCGCATGGTCGAGGAGAGCTTGCGCGGCGCGGCGCTGTGGGACGAGGTCAAAGACAAACTCGACAAGAGCGCCTACGCGCTTTCGGGCGGGCAGCAGCAGCGCCTGTGCATCGCGCGCACGCTGGCGCTCAACCCCGACGTGATCCTGTTTGATGAGCCCTGTTCGGCGCTCGACCCCATCTCGACGCTGGCGATCGAGGACCTCATGTCGTCGATCGTGGCCGACCGCGCCATCGTCATCGTGACGCACAACATGGAGCAGGCGTCGCGCGTGTCCAACCGCACGGCGTTCTTCTACATGGGCGATATGGTCGAGTACGACGAGACCGACGAGATTTTCCAACGGCCCAAGGATAAGCGGCTGAATGATTACCTCACCGGCATGTTCTCCTAGTCCGGGACATGCTTGAGGCCCGCGGCGGCCACGGCCCCCGCGGGACTGATTGGAGAGGCGGGTCATCTCTTTTGCGAGATGGCCCGCCTTTTTGCTCTGCGACCGAAACGACCACCACAAAGGGGACAGGCACCTTCGTGGTGGTTTGGGGTGGGGCTCGCTGCTATCATGGACAACGTTGAATTTCTACGAAGGAGCAGGGCATATGGCGATTCTTTTGGG
Source organism: uncultured Collinsella sp. (assembly GCA_902494945.1). Lineage (GTDB taxonomy): Bacteria > Actinomycetota > Coriobacteriia > Coriobacteriales > Coriobacteriaceae > Collinsella. The sequence goes on along the minus strand of CABUVF010000003.1, from coordinate 3,473 downwards.
ATGCGATTCCGTCAGCCTAGAGTTTCCCACCAAGCATATTTTCGATAGCGTGACGCTCGGCGTGGGCGAGGGCGACCGTATTGGTATTGTCGGCAAAAACGGCGACGGCAAGTCGACGCTGCTGAGTGTACTCGCCGGCACGCTGGAGCCCGACGACGGCCGCGTGACGCATCGCCGCGGCACCACGATCGGCCTGCTCGGCCAAAAGGACAACCTGGTCGATACCGACACCGTGCATCATGCTGTCGTCGGTGACACGCCTGAGTACGAGTGGGCCTCGAGCCCGCGTACACGTCAGATCCTCGCTGGCCTTATTAGCGATGTGCCCTGGGAGGGCATGGTGGGCGAGCTTTCGGGCGGCCAGCGCCGTCGTGTGGACCTCGCGCGCCTGCTGATCGGTGACTACGACGTGCTCATGCTCGACGAGCCCACCAACCACCTGGACATGCGTACCATCAACTGGCTTGCACGCCATCTTAAGGCTCGCTGGCAGCGCGGCCAGGGCGCCATGCTCGTGGTCACGCACGATCGCTGGTTCTTGGACGAGGTCTGCACTAGCATGTGGGAGGTCCACGACGGCCAGGTCGACCCCTTCGAGGGCGGTTACTCCGCATATATCCTTCAGCGCGTGGAGCGCGACCGCATGGCCGCGGTTACCGAGGAGCGCCGTCGCAACATGGCGCGCAAGGAGCTTGCATGGCTGAGCCGTGGCGCCCAGGCCCGTTCCACTAAGCCCAAGTTTCGCGTGGAAGCCGCCCGCGAGCTGATCGCCGACGTGCCGCCCGTGCGCGACGAGCTGGAGCTCAAGCGCCTCGCCGTGAGTCGCCTGGGCAAACAGGTCATCGACGTGATCGACGTGGACGCCGGCTATGCCGATACCGACGGCGCGCCCAAGCAGGTGCTCTCCGATGTGACCTGGCTTATCGGCGCGGGCGACCGCTATGGTCTGCTGGGTGAGAACGGCGCCGGCAAGTCGACCTTGCTCGACGTGATTCAGGGCAAGATCGCGCCCCTGCGCGGCCGCGTGAAGATCGGCCAGACGGTGCGCTTTGGCGTGCTGTCGCAGCAGCTCGAGGAACTCGAGCCCTACATGGGTGACACGATCCGCGAGGTGCTCGGCAACTATAAGAAGTACTACGTCATCGACGGCAAGGAGACTTCGCCCGAGAAGCTTTGCGAGCGCCTGGGCTTTACGACACAGCAGCTCTGGAGTCGCATCGGCGATCTTTCGGGCGGCCAGCGCCGTCGCCTGTCGCTGCTGCTGACGATCCTGGACGAGCCCAACGTGCTTATCCTGGACGAGCCCGGCAACGACCTGGATACCGACATGCTCGCGATTGTCGAGGACCTGCTCGACGGCTGGCCCGGCACGCTGATCCTGGTGACGCACGACCGCTTCTTGATGGAGCGCGTGACCGACCAGCAGTGGGCGCTGCTCGACGGCCACCTGACGCATATGCCCGGCGGCGTGGACCAGTACCTGCGCCTGTGCAACGCTACCGCCGAGGGCGAGCCCGTGGGTGCGCCGAGCGCCAAGACCGGCACGTTTGACACCGGTGCCGCGGCGGCTGCGGCCGAAAAGCCCAAGTCGAGCGGCCAGCCCAATGGCCTTTCCAACGCCGAACGCCAGAAGCTTCGCCGCGAGGTGAGCTCGCTCGAGCGCAAAATGGAGACGCAGCGCGCCCGCGTTGAGGAGGCCGAGGCAGCAATGGCCCAGGTCGATCCCACCAACTACACGGCGCTGGGCGAGCAGCAGGCAAAGATCGACGAGGCCCACGCCGCCATGGATGAGCTGGAGATGGCGTGGCTCGAGGCGAGCGAGAAGCTCGAGGGCGAGGAGTAGGCGAGGATGATCAAGGCCGCGTTTTTCGATATCGACGGTACGCTGCTGAGCTTTAAGACCCATCGGATTCCGGCGTCGGCGCAGCAGGTGCTCGACAGCTTTCGCGAGCAGGGGATCGCGTGCGTGATCGCCACGGGCCGTCCGACCTACCAGATGCCGGACTGGCTGTTCGACCTGGGCTGGGATGCGTACATCACGCTTTCGGGTCAGCACTGTTTTGATGCCAAGGGCGTTTACCGCAGCTGCCCGATCGATTCGGACGACGTCGCGGCGATTGTGGACCAGGTGGCGCAGGGGCGCTACGACTCGCTGTGCATGCAGGGCGAGAATTCGTTTGTGAACCGCCTGTCCGAGCGCGTGGTGACGGCTGGCAGTAACGCGGGGATTGTCTACCATGAGGAGCCGTTTGAGCACGCCTTTGACGCGCCGGTCTACCAGTTTTGCGCCTTTGTTGATCCGGCCGACGAGCATATCGTGACCGATTCCGTGTCGCATTCGCTCACTACGCGCTGGTGCGATCTGTTCTGCGATATTATTCCCGCTAACGGCGGCAAGGACCTGGGCGTGGCGGCGACGCTGGAGCGCTTGGGCATCGACGCGAGCGAGGCGATCGCCTTTGGCGACGGCGAGAACGACCTGTCGATGTTCTCGGCCGTGGGCACAAGTGTGGCCATGGGCAACGCGCAGGATACCGTGAAGGCCGCGGCGACCTACGTTACGACCGCCGTAGACGACGACGGCATTTACAGCGCCGCCAAGCACTTTGGGCTACTGTAGCTGCGGCCGGCACTTAGGGACGTTCCTTTTCTGCCGGCAGCTGGGGACACTCCTTGCGGGGCGTCCCCATTTTGTTTTCGTCCCGCATGTTTTGTGAAACACGGCTAACTTTTAGGCAAAGTAGTAAGACATGGGCAACTTTTGCGGTAAAGTAAATCAAGCAAAAGTATCCAAAGGCTAACTAGAAGCCATCGCGAAAGGCGGCCCATGGCCCTGCGTGAATCCGGAGAAGACTATCTCGAATCGATCTACGTTCTATCGGAACGTCAGGGCATCGTGCGCTCGATCGACGTTGCCGAATACTTGGGCGTAACCAAAGCAAGCGTCTCTAAAGCCATGGCGGCCTTGGAGAGCACCGGCTACGTGGAGATGGGCAAACGCGACGTGCATCTGACGGAACGCGGTCTTGAGGTTGCCCGTCAAATGTGGGAGCGCCACTGCTTTTTTGTAGGTCTGCTAGAGGACGCAGGCGTAACGCCCGAGGTCGCGTCGCAAGAGGGCTGCCACATGGAGCACTGCCTGAGCGAGGAGAGCTTCGAGAAGCTAAGATCGATGCTGAGACGGGAAGATGTAGCGGGTCCAACAACAGAAGCCTAACTGACCCACAGTAGCGCGGAGTTCACGCAAAGCGCGAACCAGCGACCGGGACCAGCGGCCCTTTCGGCCAAGTCCATTTCAGCAAAGGAACCCCGCCAGCAAGCGATGCCCAAGAACCGCCAGCTGTGTCAATGCAGGCCGGGGCCGGGCTTGGTTTTGAAAACACTCCGCAGCGCGAGGCCCGCCTTTCCGTTGCTCCGCAGGAGCAAGAAAGACGGGCCTCATGCGCGAGGACGTTTTCAAAACCTAGCCAGGT
>CABUVF010000002.1 GCA_902494945.1 uncultured Collinsella sp. | reverse complement strand
GTCAGGACCAGGAACTGGTCGATGTCGCCGGCGTTCAGAGCTGCCCAGCGCTTGTCGACCAGGCCGTTCTCGTACCAGTAGTGAACGGCGCGCAGGCAGGCACGGTCGCCCAGCTTGGCGCGCAGCTCGGGGAGCTTGGCGTCAAAGTCGGCAACGTCGACCTCGCATAGGCGTGCCTTGCCAAACTCGGCGGCGACGTCCTGCATCTCGCGCGGAACGGCGGCGTAGTCGTCGGTGGCGGCCACGTGATCGGCGCCGACCTTAACGAGCACGAGCGCGTAGCCGTGATCCTCAAAGTTGAGTTCGAGCTTCTGGGTCTTAGGCTGGGCTTGATCCTCAAAGTCCATGTAGGCAAGGCCGCCCAGGCACACAGCGGCCTGGTCCATCAGACCGCAGGGCTTGCCGTAATAGTTGTTCTCGGTGCGCTGGCTCATCTGGGCGAGCGCGACGGGCTCGATGGCGGGTGCGCCCCAGAGGGTTTCCATGGCACGACCGTACGCGGCCTCGACGGCGGCGGAGCTCGAAAGTCCGCCACCCGAGGGAACGGAGCAGGTAAAGGCGAAGTCGAAGCCCTTGGGCTCAACACCAAGTGCTACGACCTCGTGGGCCATACCGCGCACGAGGCTTGCGGACGTGCCCTTCTCGGACTCCTGAACATCCAGCGTGTCGAGCGTAATCTCAAACGTGGGGTAGCCCTCGTCGGCGACGCGGACCTTGTTGGAGTCGGTTGCTACGGCGATGCCGTCAACGGCGACATCGAGCGAGCCGGCGATAACGTGGCCGCCCTCGTGATCGGTGTGATTGCCGCTGATCTCGGAACGCCCGGGCGCGTGCACGTAGAGCACCTGGCGGTCGCCGATGGGGCCAAACTCCTCCTCAAACAGCTTGGTGAGGGTGGCGAGTGTCTTTTCGTCGGGGGCGGTCATATGGGTCCTTTCCTTGACGCCGGAGAGATTGGTCCGTGTCATTATGAGTACGTTAACAATTTTGAGCACCACAAACCAGACGTCGCGGCGCCGCACGTTAATGGGTATGTTAACGTACTCATAACACAACGCATATCTATTTTTGAGAATCTGGTAATCGGTAGATTTTCGGCCGTGAACGGTGTGGCCGTATGGACATATGGAGCAAAAGAACCGCTGATAGAAAAAGTAGAGTACGTTAACATGCGTCCGACGATAGCGGACTTCGGCGCGGGGTGTGTTTCTGCCCGGGCCGACATTCGCACTATTCAGATCCTGCGAGAGCGAAGGTGATTTTGTGGCAAGGCGCCCTTCCAACGATACGGGTACGCGTCCGGTATCCATGGCCGACGTTGCCCGCGCTGCCGGTGTTTCGCAACAGACGGTTTCGCGCGTTGCCAACGGATTGCCCAACGTTAACGAACAGACGCGCCAGCGCGTGCAAGCCGCTATGCAAGAGCTCGGCTTCCGTCCGAGCTATGCCGGCCGTTCGTTGCGTGACGGCCGTTACCATTCGGTCGGCCTGTGCGTCAACGATGTCACCAAGTTTGGCAACCTCTCAATGATCGACGGCATCGCCAGCGCTGCTCGCGAGCATAATTGCGCCATCACACTGGTCGAGATGTCCAAGACCGAGGAATTCTCTCTTGCCGAGGCAACACGTCGTATGGCCGCGCTGCCCGTGGACGGCATCATTATCGGCATGAGCCGTATGGCTCCCGATTTTGAGACGTTCGATCCGTTGCCGGGTATTGGCACGGTCATCGTTACCATGTATGCGCACCCGCGGGTGACTACGGTTGACTCCGATCATTACGGCTGCTCGCTGTTGCTCATGGATCATCTGTTTGAGCTGGGACACGAGCAGATTCGTTATATCGGCGGCCCGTCCTTTTCGGTCGACGAGCAGTTCCGTCGCGCCGGTTGGCAGGATGCGCTCGAGCGTAAGCACATCGAGCCGGTAGAGCCGCTTGAGGGCGACTGGTCTGCCAACAGCGGTTACGAGGCCGGTAGGTACCTGGCCGAACACGATCGCACCATGACGGCGATCTATGCGGCAAACGATCAGATGGCAAATGGCGTCATTGCAGCGCTGCGCGATAGCGGCTTGCGCGTGCCCGAGGACGTGAGCGTGGTGGGCGTCGATGACTCGCTCGACGACTTTGTCGCGCATAACGAGCTCACGACCGTTCGATTCGATTTGCATCAGCGTGGGCGCGAGGTATTCGAGCACGCGGTTCCCAAGGCGGGGGCAACGGACAAAACCGTCGCCATTCGCATCCCCGGTCAGCTCATCGTTCGACATAGCACGGCAGAGCCTCGCGCATAGTTTTTGCAGGTCAAAAGCGGTATATTCCGCATCAATAACAATCGATAAGGATGCCGGTAGATAGCTGTGGCTCTAAAGGCGAGTGTTATGATAGACGGGTTCTTTTGTCTATCTAGGAGGCTTTGCCTGATGGAGATCACCAAGGATATCCGCTACATCGGTGTCGACGATCACGACATTGACCTGTTCGAGGGCCAGTACGACGTGTCCGAGAACGGCATGGCATACAACAGCTATGTTATCTTGGGCGATAAAATCGCTGTCGCCGATTCGGTTGACGCTGGCTTTGTCGACGAATGGCTCGGCAACCTCGAGGCCGCGCTCGATGGCCGTACGCCCGACTACCTGGTCGTCCATCACATGGAGCCCGATCACTCCGCCGGTATCGCCGCCTTTATGGAGCGCTATCCCCAGGCGCAGATTGTGGCTAGCATGGGTGCTTTCCGCATGATGGTCAACTACTTTGGCACCGACTTCTCCGAGCGCAAGATGGTCGTCAAAGATGGCGACGTGCTCGACCTGGGCGGCCACAGCCTAACCTTTGTCGGTGCCCCCAATGTTCACTGGCCCGAGGTGTTGTTCTCCTACGAGGCCACCGACAAGGTGCTCTTTAGTGCCGACGGCTTTGGCAAGTTTGGCGCCAACGACATCGAGGATCCCGAGGGCTGGGCTTGCGAAGCGCGCCGTTACTACTTTGGCATCGTGGGCAAGTTCGGCAAGTTTGTGCAGGCCGTGCTCAAGAAGGCCGCCAATCTGGACATCCAGATCATTTGCCCGCTTCACGGCCCCGTGCTGACCGAGAACCTGGGCTATTACCTCGACACCTACAACACCTGGTCGAGCTATCAGCCCGAGGACGAGGGCATCACGATTGCCTATGCGAGTGTGTATGGGCATCTGAAGGCTGCCGTTGAAGAGCTCGCATCTGCGCTCGAGGCCCGCGGCCAGAAGGTTTCCGTCTTTGACCTGGCTCGCGACGATATGGCCGAGGCTGTTGAGGATGCGTTCCGCTATGACCGTCTGGTGCTCGCCTCTATCACCTATCAGGGCGAGATCTTCCCGTTCATGAGCACCTTTATCCACACGCTCGCCGAGCATGCCTACCAGAACCGCACCGTGGCGCTCGTCGAGGCCGGCTCCTGGGCGCCCACCGCTGCCAAGGTTATGACTAAGGAGCTCGAGGGTATGAAGGACATCACCCTGGCGCAGAACAAGGTGACTGTGCTGGGGTCGCTCAACGACGCCTCGCGCGCTCAGATCGAGGCCCTCGCCGACGAGCTTTCCAAGTAGCGATATTTCGCTTTTAACGCTCAACCACCACAAAGGGGACAGGCACCTTTGTGGTGGTTTTTGTTTAAGCGCCAGCGATGAGGAGATTTGGGCGGGCGTCGTCGACGATCTCGGCGATTGAGGTGGCAACGGCATGATCGGGGTCACGGTCCATCACGATGGTGTCGACATCTGCCAGCTCGGCAAAGCGGTACATGCCGCGTCCGTTAACCTTGCTGGCGTCCATGAGGGCGACGCTTTGATGGGCTGCGGCGATCATAGCCGTTTTGGTCTCGGCCATTTGGGGAAAGTCGGTCGTAAAGCCGCAGCGGGGGACAAAAGCGCCGGGGCACATGACGGCCAGATCGGCGTGGACCATTTGGAGCGCCTGCATGGTAAGTGGACCGTACAGATAGCGATGACCTTTGCGCAGTGCCCCACCCAGCATGACGACATCGACCGAGGGCATGCTCTCGTCGATGTAATCGGCGATGGTAATGTCGGCCGTGATGACGGTGATGCCGTCGCGCTGATCGAGGAGCCGGACGAACTCGAGCGCCGTGGTGCCCGAGTCGACAAGCAGCGTGTCGCCATTGCCGACGAGCTCGATGGCGCTTTGCGCGATGGCCTGCTTGGCGGCGACATTGACGTTGATGCGGCGATCCTGGGTGGATACGGTCAGTCGCTTCTGGAGAGACACGGCGCCACCATGCGTGCGGCGCAACTTGCCGGACTCGGCGAGTGAGTCCAGGTCGGCGCGAGCGGTGACAGAGGATACGCCAAAGGTCTGGGCGATTTCTGCCACCTGCACCGAGGCGTTATGCTCGAGCATCTCCATGATGGCGGCACGACGCTCATCGGCGAAGGCTCGGGTTGTCGCATGGGCCATAGCTGCTCCATTCTCGGCTAAATTTGTAGGAATTGTGTTGAGTCTATTTTCGTTCATTTTCTTTTTGAGTAAGAAAACGCCTTTCGATTACTTACTTTTTCTATAAAAGAAAGATGATCAAAGCTCAAAACTCAATTTCGAACACGCACGCTCGGGTTCGACCCCTTCCGTTTGCTTTTCAAAAATGAAGGTTGGACCTCGCGCGATGACAATATCTCGCACATGCATACCCGCTGAATTTCATACAATGAGCGCAGCAAAACGCAAGGTAAAACACCTTGTGAACAACTACGCCCGATGTCCAGATGCGGGCGAGGGAGAGGAGCAAACGCTCATGGCACTTGTTACCACCGAAAAGATGCTCAAGGACGCTCAGGCCGGCCACTACGCCGTCGGCGCGTTCAACGTCGAGAACCTCGAGTTTGTTATGGCCGTTCTGGCCGCTGCCGAGGAGACCAAGTCCCCCGTCATCATGCAGACCACCCCGGGCACCATTAAGACCGCTGGCCTGGATTACTTCTACGGCATGGTCAAGGCTGCCGCCGAGCGCGCTTCCGTGCCCGTCGCCCTGCACCTCGATCACGGCGATGGCTATGACCGCTGCATGCAGGCTTTCCGCACTGGCTACACCTCCGTTATGATCGACGGTTCGCACGAGTCCTTCGAGGACAACATTGCCCTGACCAAGTCCGTCGCCGACGCTGGCCGCGCCATGGGCGTGCCCGTCGAGGCCGAGCTTGGCAAGGTTGGCGGCAAGGAGGACGACGGTCCCGCGGTTGAGGGCGAGAGCCCCTACACCGATCCTGCCGAGGCCAAGGAGTTCGTCGAGCGTACCGGCTGCACCTCCCTCGCAATTGGCGTTGGCACCAGCCACGGCGTGTACACGAGCGATCCGCACATCGAGCAGTCCGTGGTCAAGGCCATCCGCGACGCCGTCGACGTGCCGCTGGTTCTGCACGGCACCTCTGGTGTGCCCGATGAGCAGGTTGCCGAGGCTGTGAAGAACGGCATCTGCAAGGTTAACTACGCCACCGAGCTGCGTCAGGCCTACACCAAGGGCTTCATGGCCTACATGGCCGAGAACCCCGCCTGCTTCGATCCCAAGAAGCCGGCCAAGGAGGGCATGTGTGAGATCACCGAGCTGGTTAAGATCCGCATGACCAACCTCAACTCTGTGGGCAAGGCAGAGTAACAGCAAGGGTACTCCGACTCGCTACATATCCCGGGGAGGGACGAGGGCTTAGTTCCCCAATCGTCCTCGGGCATGCAAAAAGCCTCGCTGCGCACTTCGTGCGGCGAGGCTTTTTGCCCCCTGCGGAAAGATTGGGGAACTAAGCCCTCGTCCCTCCCAGGTTGACCTACTCGAGGTCGTCGCCCTTGTGGTGTTGGGGCTGAAAGGGTGGGACGCGTGGGTCATTTGGTTGTTAGGGTTAGTAGGTCGTTGGGGGTTTTGAGGTTGTAGGTGGCGTTTGGGATATCTTGGTGTGATCCCCATGCTGCTCGGGCAAAACTGACCCCTGCTGAAGTTGCGCATTGTTCGTCGTAGACGGTGTCGCCAACGTAGACGACGTTGCCAGGATTCGCGCCCGCACGTCGGAGATATTCGAGCATGGGTGCGGGTGCGGGTTTATGTTCGGTTGTGTCTTCGACAAGGATGATGTGCTCAAAATACTTATCGAAACCAAGGGGTGCAATTTCTTTTGCGTATTCGTCGCGCGCACGTGAGGAGACGATGCCAAGTTTGCAGCCGCTATCGGCGAGTGTTGCGATGACTTCAAGCAAACCTGGAAACACGCTGATGGTGCTTTTAAAGCTGGCGGCAACTTGGCACCAGCGATCCAACGTTGCCTGCGAGTAGATCCCAAGTTTCTCAAGGGCATCCTTGCCGGGTATGCCGAGGGCAAAGTCAAGCTCGTGTCGGGGAAGCGTTTTGCTGGTCTCTTCTTGGACAATCTGGACAAGCGATGACAGAACGCTTTCTTCTGTATCTGCCAATGTCCCATCAACGTCAAATACGATATGGTCAAAGTGCTTCATATGATTGCTCCTCTCTGTTGTTTGCCTGCAAGTTTGATGCAGTGACAGAAGAAGGGCTAGCGGGATTTCTGCCTGGTGCTATCGAGATTCTGCCTCGCTGCTCGATAGCTCGAAGGAGTGCACCCCATTTGTTCTTTAAATACCTGGCCAAGATGGCTTGCTGTTATAAATCCGCATTGGCGCGCGACTGTCTGTACCGTTCGCGTGGTGTGTGCCAAAAGTTCGCAAGCACGGTTTATGCGGTATGCGCGTAGATATGCCGCCGGGGTCGTTCCTGCACAAGTTTCGATAATGCGGTAACACTCTCTTTCGCTTACGCCGGCTGCAGATGCCATCTGGGGCACATCTATAGCGGCTGCATAGTTTGCGCGGATAAAGTCCAGGATTGCCTTGAACTGTACGTCGCGGCTGGTCATCCAAGAGGCGCCGTCGGAAGAAAAGAGCGGTTCGGTCTTGGCGTTAATCTGAATCCAGAGCTCTGACAAACTATTTCGAAGCGCCATCTCGTTCTGCGGCCGTTGAAGGTCGTGGCTAAAGGAGCTCTTCAGCAAATCGATAAAGGGCATATCGTCGGGATTGGTGGGCGACCATTTGAGCACATCGACGCCTCGACATTGAAGCAATGGGTTGATGTAGCGCTTTTGGAGACGTCCCGCGGGATCGCCGAGCATCGACGGCTGAAAGATATGCAGCATTTGAATGGCTGGCGCCGAATTGGGTGATTGCAGCGTGCTGTGCAAAACGCCGCCGTTGATAAAGCCGGCGGACCCTTCCTCAAAGCGTACGTGCTCATGAGCCGCGTGCGTTCGATAGTCAATCGCTCCCTGCTCCATGTAGAAAAGCTCAACTTCGGAATGCCAGTGCCAGGGGACGGAATTGCCCGGATAGCGAGCGAATTCTGCGCGTTCGGCAATATAGGGCCAGTCTTCGGCGGTCTCGGGAAACGCTTCCTCGCGTCCTCCGCGGTGCAATTCTATGTGATCCATGTTTCGCATGGCATCAGTATAAAGCGCGATGGGCTTAGATTGCTCTTGCCTGTTCGGGGAACGCCTTGTCTAGGGATGCTTGGAGCTTTTCGAAGGATGCTCGTAAGTTGAGGCTCTGATCGGCTGAGTGCTTGGTTTTTGTGGTGGGGGAGTCGAGGAGGCCGTTTCTCTGTGTCGGGGGGAAGGAGAAAAGGTCTGCATGTTTTAGGGATGGCTGCTGTGCTGCGTCATTGGAAGAATGCATGCTTATGCGGCCTCCTCGATGTCCACCAAAAGGTTGCGCACGGGGTCTGCTGCTAGGTCCCGTGCGTTGGCAGTATTATGCCGCGGCTGCTGCAAAGAAGCGCTAAAGAAAAGCTTAATGAGGTTTGACGTTGCGATGAAATCGCAGGTCAAAGCTATCGAATAACACTCTTGAAAGATTTGAGCTTAAGGGCTTTCTAAGGTTTGTGGCGTGGATGTGGCTCGCCTGTGTGGGGCGTGTGGACGGCTCGTTCCTAGCGCTGCGGCTCTGCGGCGCGCACCTGCTCGATGACCTTTTCCATGGTGGCGTCGATGCGGTCCTTCTTGAGCTCACATTCCCAGATGGTTATGGGTGTCCAGCCCATTTGAGTGAGTGCTGCCACGGCAGCGCGGTCGCGCTCGGCGTTGCGACGGAACTTTGCCTCCCAAAACTCAACATTGCGCTTGGGCTGGCTCGGATTGCACTTAGGGCAGCGGTGCCAAAAGCAGCCGTTGACGAAGATGGCGATCTTGCGCCCGGGAAAGGCGATGTCGGGTTTTCCGGGCACCTTCCATTCCAAGCGATAACCCGTAAGGCCCGCTGCGCGCAGGCGCTGTCGTACGAGCAGCTCGGGCTTGGTGTTGGCGCGTTTGTTGCCCTTCATGGACTTTTTGATGGCGGCGCGACGGCGCACCAGTTCGCGCTCGTCGGCGGAAAGGTCCGAAGTATCGATGCCGTCGAGCAGACCTGGTTTGGGGCGTTTTTTGCTACGGCGCTTAGGTGTGCGCTTGGGTTTGGTAGCGGGGTGTTCGGTCGTGGCGGCCTCGGCGTCGTTGACAGTGCCGTTGGCCTCGACCCGGTCTTCCTTCAGCTCAATCAGCGCATCGATAAGCCCTTTGTCGGCGGGCATCCATTCCACCGTGGCAAGCGAGGTGCGCGGAATCCAGCGGATATCGAGCTGGCGGTCGTGCTTCTGGGGCTCATCGGATTCATCGGCGAGCGAGCAGTAGTAGCACTCCATGGAGAGATGGAAATCGGGGTAGTCGTACTCAACGGTGTAAAAATCACGCAGGTTGGTGACCTTCACCTGCAGCTCTTCCATGAGCTCGCGGCGCACGGCGTCTTCGGGCGTCTCGCCGCGCATGAGCTTGCCACCGGGGAACTCCCAAAGTCCCTGCATGTCGCCGTAGCCGCGCTGCACGGCAAGCAGCTCGTCAGATCCATCCTTGCGAATGATCCCAGCGGCAACATGAACAGTCTTCAACAGGAGTCCTCTCTCAATATCAACACGTGGCAGGCTAGCTACCCGTACCTTACACAACGGTAAGGCAAGCGTAAGCCATATCGATGGTAGCCGACTCGTCTTCTTGCGACTATAGATGCCGTAGACTAATCGCAAGAAAGGACTCGGTATGCAAACCACGCACATGGCGACCCCGGTACTGGAGGTCGCGCATCTCGAAAAGGTATATGGAGCGCTGGGCAACGTGACCCGCGCGCTCAACGACGTCAGCTTTACCGTCAACCGCGGCGAATTCGTTGGCATCATGGGCGCTTCGGGCTCGGGCAAGTCGACGTTGCTCAACTGCGTGTCGACCATCGATAGCGCCACAAGTGGCACCATTCGCATCAACGGGCAGGACGTTACGCGCATGAAGCAGGCCAAGCTCTCGCAGTTCCGCCGCGAGGAGCTGGGCTTTATCTTCCAGGACTCCAACCTGCTCGATACGCTCACGGCACGCGAGAACATCGCCCTGCCGCTCACTATTGCCCGCACAAACTCGGCAGAGATCTCGACCCGCGTGCAGGATGTGGCCGCGCGTCTGTCTATCAGTCAGGTGCTCGACAAGTATCCCTACCAGATGTCCGGCGGTCAGCAGCAGCGCGTTGCCGCGGCTCGCGCGCTCGTCACCGACCCCACCATGATCATGGCCGACGAGCCCACCGGCGCCCTCGATTCTAAAAGCGCTCGTCTGCTGCTCGAGAGCCTGGAGGCCCTGAATCACCGCCTGCGCGCCACCGTGCTCATGGTCACGCACGACAGCTTTGCTGCCAGCTACACGAGTCGCGTGCTGTTTATCCGCGACGGCAAGATCTTCACTGAGCTGCGCCGCGGCGACACCGTCCGCCGAGAGTTCTTCGACCGCATTATGGAGGTCGTTGCCATGATGGGCGGTGAGGGCTCCGATGCTCTGTAAACTCGCTTGGGGCAACGTCCGCCGCGCCGGCCGCGACTACCTCGTCTACCTTTTGACGCTCACCCTGGGCGTCACGGTCTTCTATGCCTTTAACACCATCTCGATGCAGGTCGACATCGCCGGAATCGATGAAGAGGGCTTGGCACAGGTTATGGGCAGCATGCTCGGCTACCTGACGTACTTTTTGGCCGGTGTCATGGCCTTTTTGATGGTGTATGCCAATAACTTCATCATGAAACGCCGCAAGAAGGAGTTTGGCCTGTACCAGGTGCTCGGCATGGGGCGCGGGCGCGTCGCCACGATCATGGCGCTCGAGACCGTGATAGTATCGGTCGTGGCCTTTGTTGCCGGCATTGTGCTGGGCGTGGGGCTCTCCCAGCTCATGACATTCTTTACGGCCTCGCTCTTTAAGACACAGATCGCCAATTTTCACTTCTTCTTCTCAGTGCATGCGTTCAACCTGACCCTTGCCTGCATGCTCGTGATGTTCGTACTCACGTTACTGCTGAACCTGCGCGCCGTTCGTCGCACTAAGCTCATCGAGCTTATGGGTGCCGAGCGTCGCAACGAGAGCATCAAGACACGCAACCCCTGGATCGCGATTGCCATCTTTGCCGTGGGCGTGGCGCTTGTGGGCGTGGCCTATTACCGTCTGCTACGTGATGGGCTCCCGCTAACCGCGACGGACAGCAAGCTGCAAGAGGCCATGAGTCAGTTTGGCATTACGACCGCTATGGTTACAGTGGGCACCTTTGCCCTGTTCTGGGGACTCTCGGGCATGCTTATCAAGCTGTTGCAGAGCCTGCGCAGCGTGTATTGGCGCGGCCTCAATATGTTTACCGTGCGTCAGCTTTCGGCCAAGGTCAATACGGTGTGCTTTTCGATGGGCGTCATCGCGATGATTCTGTTTTTGGCCATTACCTCGGTGACCTGCGGCATGTCGATTGCCAATGTGATGAACGAGAATCTGGAGCGCTATAACCCTGTTGACGTGTCTCAGACGTATATCTATTACACGCCCGAAACGCTCGACTACTACAAGGAGTATGTCAATCCGTCTGAGGCCGATCGCATGGTGCTGGCCGATGCAACGGTCGATTTGTACGCTGCATGGCATGGCGATCGTAAAGATCCCGATAACGTTGCAGACGGTATTAAGGGCAAGTCGGCGGACAACAACGACGAGACCGGCAAGAAGGTCAATATCGCCGATGTTGCCGGTGAGCATGTGCAGATCGATTCGTATCTGAGTTACCCGCTTGGCGGCTCGGGCCCCTCGGTGGTGGCGGGTGAGATGTGCAAGACCATGGGCGAAAAGCTTCCCAAGGCGCTCGAGGGAAGCAACGCCGATGCGATGGGTCTGTATGTGACGCCGGCGAGCCAGTACAACAAGCTGCGCCAGATGATGGGCGAGGAGCCGGTGAGCATTGGCCGCGACCAGTATCTGCTCACGTGTGATATGGGCGGTGAGCTGGGCGACCTGTACACCAAGTATATGGCTGGCGGCCATGCCCTTACCTTGGGCGGGCATACGCTCAAGCCCGCAACCGATAAGTCGGACGAGGACACGGCGGCCATCGCCAACTCGGCGATGGGCAGCAATCCCGGTACCGTGGTCGTAGCCGATGAGCTGCTGTCCCAGCTTAATCTGCAACCGTATTCCAGTAATCTGCTCGTTAATTACAAACAGGGTATGGATACGACCGAGGCAGACGAGAGCATTAAATACACCTTGCTCGACAATCTGCTCGTTGACGGCAAGGAGCCGGGGTCGTGGGGAGTCTTCATCACGCGTTCCGAGATGTATACGCAAGCAGCGCAGATGAACGGAATGATTAGCTATCTGGCCATCTACATTGGCTTTGTACTGGTCGTTGCGTGCGCGGCGATACTGTCGATCCAGCAACTCTCCAACGTGGCCGATGGCAGCCGCAGCTATCGTGTGCTGGCACAGATCGGCTGCGACGACCGCCAGATTCGCCATTCGGTGATGGCGCAGCAAGCGGTATTCTTCCTGTTCCCGCTGGCAGTGGGCCTAGCGCACTCCTTTGTGGCACTTAAGGTGATCATCGAGCTGGTGAGCATATTCGGAAATATGAGCATCGGCGGCACCGTGGGCCTCACCTGTGCGATCTTCCTGGCAGCCTATGGTGGCTACTTCCTGGTGACGTACCTCATGAGCGCCGGCATGGTACAAGCTGCCATCGCCACCCGCTACAGCGAGTAACAAGCGGGCAAAACCGTCGCAAAACCAACGCGAACAGCCGCCGCGAACGGGGTCCGGACCCTTTTCGCGGCGGTTTTTTGTCTATCGGATGCCTCTCAGATGCAAGTGAGTAGACTTTTTTGGACTTGTCGAGCACACCGCGCCAAACGCTCAATAAAACCGCAGGTCAGGGCGGTGGTGTTTTGGGGCGTGCTCGGCATCCCGCCAAAAGCCTACTCACTTGGTTTTACTGCTAGAAAACCGCCGCGAGGGAAAGTAGCTCCCTCGCGGCGGTTTTGGCATTTGCCCAGATAAAACCTGCCAAAATAAACCTGTCCCTTTTTGGTAGGTTATCGTTTCCAAAAGTGGAGGATGAGCGTCGTGCGGTTTTGCTGCTCAGTTTTGACCAGGATGTTGTGGATATGGGTCTTGACGGTGCCCACGGCAAGGAAGAGCTCGTCAGCGATCTCTTGGTTCGATTTGCCCAACACAACCAGACGCATGACTTCGGTTTCGCGGTTGGAGAGCTTGTAGGCGTTGCGATAGAAGGGCATCTGCTCTTCGATGTGTCGATCAAGATCGCTGACGTTCTTTTCCTCGGGCGCCTCCTGCATGCGAATCGAAAGCACGTGATAGGCATAGATGATCAGCAGAATCGCAAAGTAGCACGCAAAGATGTTCTCGCTAAAGTTGCGCTCGGACAGGTACAGCTGCAGCCAAGAGGGTGCCAGGCTCATGGGAACAACAAGGATGTTGTAGAAATCCTCGGCAACGATGCACCCGACCAGAATGGCGCCGATAATGAGGTGCTTTCGTTGATTGTTGACGCGCGCCTTAAGCTCGACCTGCGTGCTTTTATGCGCCGTCCAAAAGATATACAGTCCCACAAATACAAGGAATACCTGACGCATCGTGTAGTAGAGCCATTGATGCATGGGGCCGTAGGGGACAGCGACAATGACCAGCAGCTCGCTCAGGAAGAACGTTGCGACGGGAATAACAAACTGCTTTTTTGAATGTTTGTCGAGCAAGTCCATGGCAATGAGCCAGATAAAAGCTTGTGAAGCGGTCGCCACAAGGGTCCGCAACACAGGCATGGTAATTGAGTAATAGTCGCTGGCTGGAAAACTCTGGTTTTGCAACGTGTATTCAAAAAAGAAGATCTCGGTCATCTCGATGGCATAGCAGATAAAAACGCCGCTGCCATAGATAAAGAAGCGTCGACGAGACGAGGCATAGGCGGCAAGCGAAAGCACTGCCGTCACAATACAGATCACGAGTATCGCTAGGGTATAGAAGAACATCAGGGTGTTCATCTGCCACCGTCCCATCTCATTTCATCTATGGCCGAGCCCTGTATACCTTGTGGGATATAGACGTCTCAACCCTTCGTTCCATTGCGGATTAGGCGCCGAGATACAGCATAGCCGTATACCGTTCGCGGTTCTAGATAGTAAACCCCCTGCAAGCTGGCTACCTGCGGGTTTATATTGGTTTAGAGGGGGTGTAACTCCGTGAACGGTCTTTAATCCCGAATAAACTAGGTAAAAATTGCATACGGGTGAATGATGGTCTTGTCAACACGAGGCGTGATGTTCGAGCGCCTCATAGCAATAGTCGGCACGACCGGCGGAAAGGAATCGACATGGCGCTGCCTAAGGATTTCATCGACACCAACGACTTCACCAAAGAGCAGATCCTGGCTATCGAGGATCTTGGCCTGGCAATGAAGAAGGCCATCAAGGTTGACGGTTATTATCCGCACCTGCTCCGCAACCAGAGCCTTGGCATGATCTTCCAGCAGGTTTCCACCCGCACCCGTCTTTCCTTCGAGACCGCTATGACCGACCTCGGCGGCCATGCTCAGTTCTATGGCCCTGGCACCATCCAGCTCGGCGGTCACGAGTCCCTGGGCGACACCGCTCGCGTTATGGGCTCGCTGCTCGACATCATGATGGCTCGCGTTGACCGTCACAAGGACGTCGTCGGCCTCGCCGAGGGCTCCGCTGTGCCCGTCATCAATGGCATGTCCGAGTTCAACCATCCCACGCAGGAGATGGGCGACCTCATGACCATGCTCGAGAACCTCCCCGAGGGCAAGAAGATCGAGGACTGCACCCTGGCCTTCATCGGCGACGCCACCCAGGTCTGCGTCTCCCTCATGTTCATCGCCTCCAAGGTCGGCATGAAGTTTGTCCAGTTTGGACCCAAGGGCCACCAGATCCCCGACGGCGGCCTGCACGTTGGCACCGTTGAGGAGCGCGCCGAGTTCGGCAAGCAGATGATGGCCATCGCCGAGGAGAACTGCAAGGTCTCCGGCGGCTCCGTCGTCATCTCCGACGACATCGAGTGCATCAAGGGCGCCGACTTCATCTACACCGACGTGTGGTATGGCCTGTACGACGAGGAGGTCTCGGGCGAGAACTACATGGACGTGTTCTACCCCAAGTATCAGGTCACCATGGACATGATGAACTTCGCCGGCCCCAACTCCAAGTTCATGCACTGCCTGCCGGCCACTCGCAACGAGGAAGTCGTCGACGAGGTTATGGACGATCCCGAGCGCTCCCTGTGCTGGGTCGAGGCCGAGAACCGCAAGCACTCCATCCGTGCTCTCCTCGCTGCCCTGGGCAAGCGCACCCCGCTCAACGACGAGGGTGTCGAGTACTCCGCCAAGGCCGAGCTTCACGCCGCTCTCGAGGCTCTCGAGCAGCTCTAAGCCTTAAGCCTGCTAAACGCACGTTTGCGGGCGGCGGATGCTCGTCTCCTGTCGCCCGCTCACCGAGGCTCAGGCAATTGCCTTAGTACCTTGGGCCTCGGATCTGTCCAAGACTGAGCGAAGGAGCTCATCATGAGCGACGGAAAGAAAAAGCTTTCCTTTTTGACGGTCATTTCGACCATCATCTGCGTCGTCTTCGTTTGCGAGGCCGCCGCTCCTGCTGCTGCCATTGGCAACCAGCAGTTCTTCTGGTGGATCTTCCTGATCCTGACCTTCCTGCTTCCTTATGGCATGGTTGTTGCCGAGCTCGGCACCACCTATGACGGCGAGGGCGGCATTTACGACTGGGTACGCGATGGCCTGGGCGACAAATGGGGCGCCCGCATCTCGTATTACTACTGGGTCAACTACCCGCTGTGGATTGCCTCGCTGGCTACCATGTTCCCCGACATTTTGGGCATGGTCTTTGGCGTTGAGTTCAACTTGATCGCCAAGATGGGTATCGATCTTGCCTTTGTGTGGATCGTCTACCTCATGGGCCGCTCCAAGGCGGCCGACTCCGAGTGGGTCCTTAACGGTGGCGCCATCATCAAGGTCGCCGTCGCCGTTATCGTTGGCGCTTTGGGCATTTGGTATGCCATGGAGAACGGTTTTGCGAACGACATGTCCGCTGCCACCTTCCTGCCCGAGCTCACCAACACCAACGCTCTCGGTTACCTGTCGATCATCATCTTTAACTTCATGGGCTTCGAGGTCATCTGCACCATGACCGATGACATGGCCGATCCCGCTCGCGATATTCCCAAGGCTATCATCGTCGGTGGCCTGTCCATCGCCGTGATCTACCTGTTCGCTGGCTTTGGCATCGGCGCTGCTGTGCCGGCCGATTCCATCGACCCCGACTACGGCATGATTTATGCAGTCCAGACCATGGTGGGCGACTCCATGATCTTTAAGGTCATCTGCATTGCCTTCCTGATCACCCTGTTCGCCAACATGGCTGCTTGGTCCTTCGGCGTTAACTCCGTTGCTCGCTACGCTGCCGAGCACGGCAACATGCCCAAGGTCTTCGCCTCGATGATCTCTGATGACGACATGCCCAACGGTGCCAACCTGGTCAACGCCGTCGTTGCCTCCCTGGTGCTGTGCCTGCAGCTCGTTCCCATCGATGCCATCTCCAACGGCGTCTTCTGGATGCTCTTCGGCACCTCCGTCGTCTTCCTGCTGCTGACCTACATCCCGATGTTCCCGGCGTTCCTCAACCTTCGCAAGAACGACCCCGACCGCGAGCGCATCTTCACGTTCCCGTTTAAGGGTGCCATGATGAAGGTCATGCTGGCCATCCCTTGCATCGAGCTGATCCTGGCCATCGTTGCAACGCTGGTGCCGTTCTCTGCCGCCGAGATTGGCGACAAGCTCCCGATGATCGTTATCTTCATCGTGCTTCTGCTCATCGGCGAGGTTGTCCGCGTCGTCAGCGCTAAGGGCCGCGAGACCGAGTACAAGGGCCTCACTCCCGAGCTGGCAGCTCAGCGTCTCGCTGAGGAGGCCGCCGAGGCCGAGGAGAACTAGAGCACCCGGTTCTGGGGCTCCAACCCTCCTCGCGTACCAACGTGCGCTTCGTCGGGCTTGTCGCTCCCGACTCCAGGCACTCTAGCCTCTTCGAGGGCGTGCCCAAAGCGACAAATTTGCTCACTATTTCCTGGGGCGGGTGCGAGCGATAGCTCCGGTAACCACCGCCCGCCCCAACCTCTCTCTCGTATCCTTCGTGCGTTTGTCTCCACGCACTTGGTTACGTTGCCGCTCGTCGGTGCGGCTCCGTGAAAACCGGCACCGGGCGCCCCGACCTTTGCCGGGGGACGGGCGCCCACTATCTCTTGGTTTTAGGCTGCGGGTAATCCGCCCGCGGCAAACGATCGTTCGATTTGGAGGAAATCTTATGCGTACGATCACCGAGTCCGAGTCCACCCCCAAGGCCGACGGCTTCTTTATGCCCGCCGAGTTCGCCCCGCAGGATCGCGTGTGGATGGGCTGGCCCCACCGCACCGACACCTGGGCCCACGGCGCCAAGCCGGCTCAGAAGCAGTATGCCGCCATCGCCCGCGCCATCTCCGAGTTCACCCCGGTCTATATGTGCGCCAACCAGGTCGACTATGCCAACTGCAAGGCCGTCTTCGAGAACGACGAGAACGTCACCGTTATCGAGATGACCACCGACGACGCCTGGTTCCGCGACACCGCCGCCACCTACGTCATCAACGGCAAGGGCGAGAAGCGCGCCAACCACTGGCACTTCAACGCCTACGGCGGCCTCGTCGACGGCCTGTACTTTCCGTGGGACAAGGACGAGCAGATCGCCCTCAAGATGGCTGAGCTCTCCGGCTGCCGTCGCTATCGTCCCGACGACATGATCCTCGAGGGCGGCTCCATCACCGTCGACGGCGAGGGCACCCTTGTCGTGACCGACCAGTGCCTGCTTTCCCCGGGCCGCACCTGCTCTGCGGTTCTGGAGGAGGAAGAGGATCCCGAGTCCATCTGGCCCAAGTTCCACAAGAAGTTTGAGCCTTGGAGCGAGGAGCTTCGCGCCTACATGGACGAGCACCTCAAGGATTACCTGGGTGTCGAGAAGGTCATCTGGGTCAAGGAGGGCATCGACCCCGAGGAGACCAACGGTCATATCGACGACGTTGCCACGTTCATCGCTCCGGGCGTCATGGCCTGCATCTGGACCGACGATCCCGAGTATCCGTTCTACGAGCAGTGCCACGCTGCCTACGAGACCCTCTCCAACGCCGTTGACGCCAAGGGCCGCAAGATGAAGGTCTACAAGCTCTGCATGCCCGTGAACCCGCTGTTCATGGACCAGGCCTCCTGCGACACCATCGACGCCGACGAGAACGCCGAGCCGCGCGTCCCCGACGAGCCGCTGATCGCGTCCTACATGAACTACCTGGTCACCAACCACGGCGTCATCGTCCCGCAGTACGGCGACGAGAACGACCAGCTGGCCGTCGACACGCTCCAGAAGATCTATGACGAGGTCTGGGGCGAGGGCGTCTACAAGTGCGTCGGCGTCCAGTCCGAGCAGGTCGTCTTCGGCGGCGGCAACATCCACTGCATTACGCAGCAGGAGCCGTCCGCGTAATTGTCTGGCTTCCCGAGGCACGGCACCTTGCCCTTCAATCGTCGGGCATGACCCTTAAGGTCTATGCCCTCCTCTTTCAGGGCAATCTGCCGCACCTCGGAAACCCAGCCGATCAATCGGACAGTCGATGAATCGCACCGTGACCATCTCGGGGCATTGATGGTCGGTTTATTCGATGTCTTGGTCGGCTGGGTTTTTCTTTGGGCACTCCGTTGCCTCCACTTCGGAGTGCCCGCCTCTTTGATTGAGTACGCGTCTGATCTGGGATTTATTGCGGGTTAGGCCAATTGTTCGCTTGAATATCCCAGGTCAGACGCGTCTTCAATTGCCAAAAGATTCCGGTCGCAATCGCGGCCGTTTTGATCGGAGTATCTATGTACCAGCGTATCGTTATCTACACGCGCCTGTTCCGCGAGCGTTGGTCCAACAATTGCATCCTCTCTTCTCTTTGGGATGGCACCTGCACCGGTGACGCGGCCTGCAACCCTACCTTGGGCTGCGCCTTCGGTACAGATGCCATCCTTTTTGCTGTAGGGGGAGCGTGTCGTGGCAGGTAAAAAGTTCTCCCTGTTCGAGGTCATCCTCTCGGTTATCTGCGTTGTCTTTACCATCGAGGCGGCCGCTCCGGCATCTGCCATGGGTAACGTGCAGTTCTTCTGGTGGATCTTCCTCATCATTACGTTTTTGCTTCCCTATGGCCTGGTGGTGGCCGAGCTCGGTACGGCGTTCGATTCCGAGGGCGGTCTGTACGATTGGGTTCGCCTGGGCTTGGGCGACCGTTGGGGCGCCCGCTGCTCCTGGTGCTATTGGGTCAACTTTCCACTGTGGGTGGCAAGTATCGCCTGCATGTTCCCCAGTGTCATCAATGCGGTATGGGGCATCGAATTTTCGCTTGGGGTCCGAATTGCCATCGAGCTTGCCTTTGTGTGGGGCGTCACGGTCATGGCAATGCAGCCGGTGGCCGAGGCCGATTGGGTCATGGATGGCGGCGCCGTCATCAAGGTGCTCATTACCGCCGTGGTGGGAATCGTCGGCATCTGGTTTGCCTGCAATAACGGCTTTGCCAACGATATGTCGTTTAAGACCTTTGTCCCCGATCTGGGAGACACTAACTCACTGACGTATCTTTCAATCATCCTATTCAACTTTATGGGCTTTGAGGTGGTCGCGACCTTTGCCAGCACGATGAAGAACCCATCGCGCGATATCCCCAAGGCGGTTATCGCCGGTGGCGTTGCCATCGCGGCGATCTACATTATCTGTGGCATCGGTATTGGAGCCGCGGTTCCCACCGAGCAGCTTTCACTCGATTCGGGCATTGTGGACGCGGTTGCCGCCATGGTGGGGCGCGCTCACCCGCTGACGATGGTCGTGGGCGTGGCCTTTTTGGTGACGCTGTTCGCCAACATGATCTGCTGGAGTTTTGGCGTCAACAACGTGGCGAGCTATGCCGCGCGCCACGGCAACATGCCGCGCCCCTTTGCGCTGGTGTCCAAGAAGACCGGCATGCCCAACGGCTCAGCACTCATTAACGGTTGTTTTGCCAGCTTGGTGCTGCTACTTCAGATTCCGCTGGGCGAAGGTTCCGACGTCTTTTGGGTCTTCTTCTCGATGAACGTCGTCTTTCTGCTCATGAGCTATATCCCGATGTTCCCGGCGTTTTGGCGCCTGCGTAAATACGACGACCGCCCACGTGTGTTCCGCGCGCCCTTCGAGGGCAAGGTGCTTGCGGTAGCGCTTGCGGTGCCGGTGGTAGAGCTCGTGCTTTCGATTGTTGCGACAATCGTGCCGCTTAACAGCTCGCCCGCCGAGATGTCAAAGTTGCCGATCCTCATGGGTGTGGTGATCGGCGTGTTGCTGGGCGAGGTTTCGCGCCTCATATCGCGCCGCGGCCGCAGCATCGACAATCCCGGCGTTGGCGCAAGGGGGACAGGTCGCTTTGCGCCAAAACAGTAGCGCCGCGAGTTGTGCGGTGCTAGATGCATCTTGGATTACTGCTCACGCTGCTCGGGATCAGATGCGAGCTTGGGTGCAAAGTAGGGGACGTGGCCCAGGTAGGGGCAGCTGTCCGAACGCGCCTCAACGGCGCAGGGGACATCGTCGTAGGTCATGGAAGAACCGAGTCGGGTGATGGCCTTGGCGGCGGGCGCGACGAGCATCTTGAGCGGAGCGATCGGTGCCATGGCATCTCCTTTCATCGGTGAGACACAGCTTGTTTATCTAAACGATACAGTACGTTTAATCGGTGAGTCTAATCTTGCGGCAAAGAATCTGTCAACATCCTCACAGCATCTAGACAGGGGAGGCGGGCATGAGTTTCGCGTTCTATATCTACACCACGATTATCATGGGTGTGGCTCTGGTGACCAGTGCCGTGGCATTGGTGGTTTGGCTCATGACGCACCGTCGCGACAGCCTAGTGGCCGCGGCGGGCTTTTTGCTCTACATGCTCGATATGTCGGTCATCTTTTTTGACGAGTACACTCGGCTCAAATATGACTACGCCGTTACCTTTAGCGAGCCGCTGCAGCACCCCTTGCTGCGCTGCGTGCTCGGTATTGCCATCTATGCTTGCATTGTGCTGTGGATGTTTGCGCGCTTGCGCAAAAGGCCGACGTCGCGCATGCTCGGACTTGTTATCGTGCCGTTTTCAATCTTGCAATTGGTGCTGGTGCCTCGCAGCGGTGCTGCCGGAGAGATGCAGCAGTATCTCTTTTGGCTCACGCGTGACCTGGGCAATGTAGGATGTCTTGCCTATGCCGCCTGGCATTACCGGCACAGGGCCACGCGTGTTGAGAAACTCGACCTCGACCGCTCAAAGCTCTTTTGGAAGGTGGCACTCGTTCTTGCGTTTTGCGTAATCGCCGAGGACACCTACATGATTTTGCTCTGCCGCCCCGACTCTCAAAACCCCGTCATCAGCCTCTTTTTGTGGTATCTGTCCGAGCGCAATATCTCCGAAAACGTGCTGCTCGTGGCATGCGCGGTCCAACTCTTTTGCCAGTTTAGCCATATCCTGCGCGTGTATGCCCGTCATCCGCGTGCCGATGAGGACGTGGCGGCCGAGAGCGCACGCTCTGGGGACGATCTAGCATCACGCGTTGTGATCTATGCCGATGCCCGTAAGCTGTCGCGGCGCGAGCAGGAGGTGCTCACGCTGGTGCTGAAGGGCAACGACGCCCAAAACATCGCCAGCGAGTTGGTCATCAGCCCTGGCACGGTCAAGGCGCACTTGCATCGCATCTACGTTAAAAGCGGTGTCTCCAACCGAGATGACCTCATAGATGCCTTTTGGCGTTCCTAGCCCTATTCTTCCTTGCATGCGGGTCTTGCCGTGTGGGCGGGCACGCCGTTGGGCGTAATGACGCGGTAATAATCTCAGACAATAAACCTGCAGGTAAAGCGTGTAAACCTGCTTAAACTGACCGTTTGCGGTCCCTGGCCTTGGCACGGATTTGCCCCTGTGTATCAATGGGTGTAGCGCGAAGCCGCGGACGTGGGACAGACGTCCGAGCACGGCTTGTAGGCACGCGCCGATGCGGGAGCGCTACGCTCCCAACCGAGTGCCCACGCGGGCGGTGCGTCCGCGTTGCAACCAAAGATGCCTGAGGAGGCTCACATGGACAAGGCTGATGTAGTTATCAAGAGCAACGCCGTCTTTACCGGCGATGGGCTCGAGCCGTTTAAGGGCGGCGTTGCCGTGCGCGGTGATAAGATTGTTGCCTGCGGTGACGATGCTCACCTGGCACCGTTTATCGGTCCCGATACCGAGGTGCGCGACTTTGGCGACCAGCTCGTCATGCCCGGCCTGATCGACTCACACACGCATTTTGCCCAGGGCGCGTTTATGACCGACCCCGATTTTGCCGTCAACCTCATCGACTGCACCAGTTTTGAGATGGCGATGGAACGTGTCGTGGCGTTTGCGGCCGACCATCCCGATAACGAGTGGATTCTGGGCTGCCAGATTATCCAGTTCCAGTGGGATGTCCCCGAGATGCCCACAGCCGCGATGATCGATGAGTACATCTCGGACCGCCCGGTCTTTCTGCAGCAGGTTGACCTGCATACCTTTAGTGCCAATACCTGCGCCATCAACAAGGTGGGAGTAACTTCGCAGACGCCCGATCCCGCAGGCGGCAAGATCCTTAAGGATGCCGAGGGCAATCTGACGGGCGTGTTTTCCAACAACGCCGGCGTCTTCTTTATGGACGAGGTCTACGACCCAGCGCCCGAGGTTGTTGACGCGTCGTTTGCAAAAACCGCCCGGCGCGCCAATGCCCTGGGAATCACTACGGTCGGCATGGTCAATCCTACGTTTGTGAGCATGGAAAACCCGTATGCGGTGTTGGCAGGTCTTAATGCCAAGGGCGACTTGCCACTGCGCGTGTTCCTGTACACCGATCTGTTCGAAAACGAGTCCTTAACGCTCGAGCAGATCAAGGAGAAATACGCCTTCTCGGGTACGCAGGTCGAGTGGCACGGCTTTAAGCAGTTTCTTGATGGCGTGTGCTCCGACCACACCGCTTGGATGCTTGAACCCTATTCCAACGCGCCCGATACCTGCGGTGAGCCCGCGGAGGATCCAGAGCGCATCCGTGCCGCCATTGTCAGGGCGCAGGAATGGGGCGTTGACACGCGCGTCCATACGATCGGCGATCGCTCGGTGCGTTTTGTGCTTGATTGCTTTGAGGAGGGCGAGCGCTTGCATGGTAAGCGGGGTTGCCGCCACTCCATGGAGCACAACGAGACGGTTCAGCCCGAGGATCTGCCGCGCTATGCCGAGCTGGGTATATGCCCTGGTATGCAGCCGTGGCACATGCTGCTCGATATGGCTGACCTTGCCAAGGACGATGCCGTGGGCCCCGAGCGTGCTGCGCTTTCGTGGCCCCTGCATAGCCTGCTTGCCAGCGGTGCCGTGGTGCACCTGGGCAGTGACTTCCCCGTTGTGGGCTTGGAGCCCATGGAGGAGGTGTACGGCGCGGTCTTCCGCATGCTCGAGGACGGCTCCAACCCAGAAGGGTGGTTCCCGCAGGAGCGCATCACCATGGCCGAGGCCCTGCGCGCCTACACCTACGGCAGCGCCTACGCCATGCATGCCGAGGATCGCATCGGTACGCTCGCATGCGGCAAACAGGCTGATATCTGTGTGCTCGACCGTAACCTCTTTGACTGCGAATCGGCTGAGGTCCTCGAGGCCACGGCGTCTCTCACGATGATTGCCGGCAAGGTGGTCTACGAGGCCTAGCGGGGCTGCTGCATCGCTAGGCGGTGCCGCAGCCTGTGCGTGCCGCCCATCCATTCATGCATCCATTCATCAATCTCTCATGGAAAGGGGAGAACAATGGCAGAAGAAGCGACCGCCGCTGTTGAGGAGGAGCGTGAGCTTGCCTCGCAGCCGATTCCCGGCCTGGTGCGCAAGTACACCATCATCACCGGCCAGGGTATGCTCGCCCAGATTATCATGGTGGTCCTTGAGGGCCTCGTGATGGGTTGGGGCCTGGGTGCACACGGCCTGGCCTGTGTTTCGATCATCATGTCGGTCGAGTACATTAACCTGGCCTTTGGCAACCTGTTTGGCACCGGCGTGCCCGCCGTGGTGGGCAACCTTTTGGGTGCCGGCGACATTAAGGGCGCCAGCAAGGCGTTTAGCCAGGGTTTTTGGCTTACCACGATTGTGAGTGTGCTGCTTGCTGTGGTGATGGCTGTGTTTACCGAGCCCATCTGCGCATTCTTCGGCGCCACGCCCGACATCATGGCCGATACCGTTGCCGGCGTGCGCACCTTCTCCGTGCTGCTGCCGCTCACGGTCATTGGTCAGATGGTCACCGCCGTCATGCGTGTGGACGAGAAGGTTCAGATCCAGGCCAACCTCATGACCGTGTCTGCCATCGTCGCTATCTGCTGGCTTGCGCTTTCCACGTTTGTGCTCAAGCTTGGCGTTATGGGAGCTGGCGTGTACTACGGTCTTTCCATCGGTATCTGGGCCATCGGTATCTTCTGGTTCATCGGCGGTAAGAAGTCGCAGCTCCAGATCAGCGCCGCCGACCTCAAACTCGACATGGCCATCTGCGGCCAGATCATCAAGATTGGTTTCCCGTTCTTTTTGGTGCAAGCTGCCACGTTCATCTTCAACACCGTTGCCAACTCGTTGCTTGGCCAGCTCGGCGGCGACATGGGTTCGCTCTACATCGCGGCCTTTGGTGTGATCAACGGCTACATCCTCTACATTACCATGATGGTCGCCCAGTGCTTCTCGTACGGCCTGCAGCCCATTGCCGCCTTCAACGCCGGCGCCAAGGCGTGGGCGCGCCTCAAGGAAACGCTCTCCTGCACGCTTAAGTACCAGGTCGTGACGCTTGCTGCGGTGTCTGCTGTGCTATGGGTGGCCGCAACGCCGGTCTGCGCCTTTTTTGCTGGTAGCGACCCGGCGCTCGTCGAGGTTGCCGCCAACGCCACGCGCATCGTTATCCTGGCCGTGGCCCTGGGCTATCTTGCCATGACCATGTCGATGTACTTCCAGGCGGTTGAGAAGGTGGGTATCGCCACGTTCACCGGTCTGCTCCGCTACGTGATCTGCTCCGTGCCGCTTATGTACCTGCTTGGCAACATGATGGGCGTTCAGGGTGTCTGGTTTGCCTTGGTGGCGGCTGACGCCATCACTGGTCTTATCTCCATCGCCCTCGCCGTCCGCGAATCCAAGCGACTTGCCACGCTCTAGACTCGGACACGGCCGGCCCGCGATAGTCGAATAAGTCAACTCGCCTGCAAGCCACCACAATGGGGACAGTTCCCATTGTGGTGGCTATTGTTATTTAGGGTCTGAGATTTCGGCTCTATAAATAACGTTTTTGAACTGGGCTACTAAAAGATTGTGGAAAACACTACTACAAGATTATGGAAAACGCTACTGCAAGATTATGGCAAATGATACTATACGATTATGGTAACAGCGTTATAAGGGGCGTTGATATGGCCGAGTACATTAACAGGGATTTGCATGAGTTGCTCATTCGCATGGCGGGTTGGTTTCCTGTTGTGTCGTTGACGGGGCCTAGGCAGAGCGGTAAGTCTACGCTGGTTCGGCATGCCTTTCCCGACTATTCCTATGTTACGCTTGAGGACCCCCAAACGAGGCGCGCGGCCTTGGAGGATCCGGTGAGTTTTATCCGCAACCGAAAGGGCGGACTCATCATCGACGAGGCGCAATACGCCCCGGATTTGTTCTCGATGATTCAGGTTGTTTCGGATGAGCGGGGAGACGCCGGTCAATACATCCTTACGGGATCGCAAAACTTTTTGATGATGAAAAGCATCGGCCAGTCTCTTGCCGGGCGAGTCGGGATCTTAAAATTGCTGCCATTTTCGTTTCGAGAAGCGGAGAGGGGCCAGCAGGGGCAGTTGGAAGTGGATTTGTTTGCGCTCGAAGGGGGATACCCTCGCCTGCGTTCCGCCGGAATGCCGTCCTCGGTTTATTTCCCCAGCTATATTGATACCTATGTTGAGCGCGATGTTGTGGGCTTGCTTGACGTGCGCAATAAAGCGGAGTTTCATAAGTTTCTGTCCATAATTGCCCAGAGCGCCGGTGCTCTCATTAATATATCTTCGCTTTCTCGAGATACGGGTGTGAACGTATCGACCATTAAAAGCTGGTTGTCTATCCTGGAGCAGAGCTACCTGACGTTTTCACTGCAGCCCTATTATGCAAATGCCAGGAAACGTTTGACTAAAACGCCCAAGCTTTATTTTTACGACACGGGGCTGCTCTGCTACTTGCTCAAAATTGGATCACTGGAGCAACTTTTGGAGAGCTCTTATCTGGGGGCAGTTTTCGAAAACCTCATCGTTTCCGAAACGGCGAAGAGCCATCTCAACGTGGGCGAGAATCCCGAGTTGTATTTCTATAGGGACGACGGCAAGCGAGAAATCGATTTGCTCGACTGCACAAACTCAGGGAGTCCCAAGGCTATCGAAATAAAATCATCCAGAACGTATCACGATAAGTACGCCCGCCATTTACAGGCTGTATGCGATGAGATCGACATTGCAAAAGATGCGCGCTATGTTGTGGCCCGCGTGGATTCAACGTATGAGTCGAAAGACTGTAGCGTGGTCTCGGCGCGTGATTGGCTTTTGCGATAACAAGTTCGGCGTATTAACAACTGCCGCGAAGAGGATCGGACCCCTTTCGCGGCGGTTTTTTGCCGATCCGGTGCGCCTCAGATGCAAGTGAGTAGGCTTTTTTGGATCTGTCGAGCACACCGCGACAAACGCTAAATAAAACCGCAGGTCAGAGCTGTGGCGTTTTGGAGTGTGCTCGGCCTCCTGCAAAAGGTCTACTCACTTGGTTTTTCGGCGAGAAGGCCGCCGCAAGGGCAAGCAGCTCTCCTCACGGCGGTTGGCGTTTGCCCAGATAAAACCTGCCAAAATAAACCTGTCCCTTTTTGGCATGTCCCTTTTGGCGCGGCTGATTGGTTTGGGCTGTTTTGGAGAAAGCCCATGAGGCGGCACTCAGGCTAATCCTGCGTGTCGCCTCCGTACATGTAGACGATAAAGCCGTCGCCGGTGTCTTGGCTGTGATCCTCCAGGATGCGTTTCATGTTGAGGTGCTCGTAGAACTGCCAGTCAGAGTTGCAGTCGCTCATCAGGAAGAACTTGGTGCACCCGGCTTTGGCGAGTTCGGCGCGCGCAAGGTCGATGAGCTCGCGGCCGAGTCCCTTGCCCTGCCACTCGGGCACAATGATGATCAGGTTGAGCTGGCCCTGGGCATACTCGTCGCCCGTGGCGGCAAAGCGATCGGCCGTGGCCTTTTCGCGACTGTCGCCAAAGAGCGAGCCCTCGAGTTTGGCATCGGCGGTCTTTGCCATCTCGGTTGCCTGGGCGAACATCTCGTCGTAGCAGGGTACCCACGTGGGGTTGGTACGCGGCTTGCCGTCCTCGAAGATACCGATGCAGCAGGCGGCGATAATGCGGCCCTCTGCCTCGGCGACGAGCGCGATGGGGGAGCGCTGCAGCTGCATGGCAATGTTGAAGCGCGCGCAGAAATCGGCAGCTTCGACGTCGCCGCGGTTGCGCAGCGTGTTGCACCACAGCTGGTTGTAGATGGCGGCGATGCCAGCCAGGTCGTCGAGCGTGGCGGCGCGCAGGGTTACGTTGTCAAGGCTCATGGAGGCTCCTTCCAAGGTGGGTCAGGCCACCTCTGAGTGTGACATGGGCGCACCGCTGCCGCATCAACCATTCGGTAGACGAGCTTCGATCTCTCGGGGACGGAGGAAAAGGGGCCACGAGCGAGGATTTTCGGACGCTTGCTCGACGAGAGTGGATAATCTCCCACTTTTAGCGCGAACATAGGTCAAAAACGGGAGATTATCCACTCTCGTTGGAAGCGCCCGAAAATCCTCGCTCGTTATCCATTCCCTTTTTGGCTGGTTGTGCTTGCACTTTAGCGTGCGACAGCGGATAATGCCGAGCATTCGACAATGTTCTCGTTGCCATCAATTGATTGAGGAGGCCCCGCATGGCCATGGAATTTAAACGCAGGCTGCCGATCCCCATGGAGATCCGCGAGGAAATGCCGCTTTCCGCCGAGCTTACCGCTAAGAAGCAGGCATTCGACGCCGAGGTCGCCAAGGTCTTTACCGGCGAGGACGCGCGCAAGGTGCTCATCATCGGCCCGTGCTCTGCCGATCGCGAGGATTCGGTCCTCGAGTACATGAACCGCCTGGCCAAAACCGCCGAGGAGGTCAAGGACAAGCTCATCATCATCCCGCGTGTCTACACCAACAAGCCGCGCACCAAGGGTACCGGCTACAAGGGTCTACTGCACAATCCCGACCCCGAGGCGCCCGATGACCTGCTCGAGGGCGTCAAGGCCATTCGCCACATGCACCTGCGCGTCATCGAGGAGACCGGCTTCTTTACCGCCGACGAGATGCTCTACCCCTCTAACTATCAGTACCTTGTCGATCTGCTGAGCTACGTCGCTGTGGGCGCGCGCTCGGTCGAGAACCAGGAGCACCGTCTGGTGTCGAGCGGCATTTCGGTGCCGGTGGGCATGAAGAACCCCACTGCCGGCTCCACCACCGTCATGCTCAACTCCATCTACGCCGCTCAGGCGCATCAGAGTTTCATCTTCCGCAACTGGGAGGTCGAGTGCGACGGCAATCCGCTCGCGCACGCCGTTATGCGTGGCTACATCGGTCTCGATGGGCGCACCTACCCCAACTACCACTACGAGCACCTCGAGCGCCTGGCCGAGCGCTATACCGAGCACGCCGGCTATGCCAATCCGGCAGCGGTCATCGACTGCAACCACGACAACTCGGGCAAGCGTCCGCTGGAGCAGTATCGCATTTGCAAGGAGGTGCTCGACAGCTGCCGCCGCAACGAAGCCATTTCAAGGCTGGTCAAGGGCTTTATGATCGAGTCCTACCTTGAGGACGGCAACCAGCCGGTCGACGGCGGTGTCTTTGGCAAGTCGATCACCGATCCGTGCCTGGGCTGGGAAAAGACCGACTACCTCATTCACGAGATCGCGGAGCGGGTTTAGTTACGCGGGTTTTCGCTGACTCTGCCAAGACATCGGCGGTCCCGTTGCTGCCGGGCACTCATTGGGGACAGACTTAAATGAGTGCTCGCAGAATGAGAGTGGATAATCTCCCGTTTTTAAGTAGTCGTTGGGGACGTTCTTGTTTGACTGGTCGTTTAAGAACGTCCCCAATGACTACCCTGTTGGCCTTTTCCAGGCCCTGTGGGCAAAAAATGGCAAATATGAGTACTGTTGCTATCGTAGTGTCATATTGCCGGCATAAGATAATAGACATAACAGAAAATATGTTCATTAACCTTAACACATATAAGCCCGCTATAGAACTATTTGAGTAATTTAGGGGCGCTTGCAAGCCGTGCGGGCAGCATATGGGGCTGTTTTGGCTGTTACTAAAAAGGTAACAGTACTCATATTTGCCATTTTTTGCCCACAGGGGCTGGAAAGGACCGTCAATTCGGCTCCAGGGGATGCGGCCCAAGGGCCGCAGAACGAAAAATGGGGGCGCTGGTTGTCCTGCGCCCCCATTCTTTGGGTATTGCGGTTGTTTGCCGCCGGTTTTACGCCGCCTCGTCGAACTGCGAGTTGTACAGGTCGGCGTAGAAGCCGCCCTGGGCGAGCAGTTCGTCGTGTGTGCCCTTCTCGACGATGTCGCCGTCGCGAATCACCAAGATTACGTCGGCGTTGCGGATTGTGGACAGGCGGTGCGCGATGACAAAGCTCGTGCGGCCCTGCATCAGCGCATCCATGGCGCGCTGAATAAGCTCCTCGGTGCGGGTATCGACGTTGGAGGTCGCCTCGTCCAAAATCAGCGCCGGGCGGTCGGCCAAAATGGCACGGGCGATGGTTACGAGCTGGCGCTGGCCCTGCGACAGGTTAGTGC
This sequence comes from uncultured Collinsella sp., assembly GCA_902494945.1. Classification (GTDB taxonomy): domain Bacteria; phylum Actinomycetota; class Coriobacteriia; order Coriobacteriales; family Coriobacteriaceae; genus Collinsella. The sequence continues at coordinate 19,098 of CABUVF010000002.1, read as the reverse complement.
CTTCCTCGTTGATCATAAAGTCGTAGCCGCCGGCGAGCGTATGGATAAAGTGGTCGCAGCGCGCGGCGCGTGCAGCAGCCTCGACCTCGGCATCGCTCGCATCGGGGCGTCCGTAGCGGATGTTCTCGCGGATGGTGCCGTTAAACAGCCAGGTATCCTGCAGCACCATGGCAAACTCGCCGCGCAGCGCCGCGCGGTCCCAGTCGCGCACGTCGACACCCTCAACGCGCAGCGAACCGCCGTCCACATCGTAGAAGCGCTGCAGCAGCTTGATGAGCGTGGTCTTGCCAGCGCCGGTGGGGCCGACGATGGCGATGGTCTGACCGGGCTGCGCCTCGCAGCTAAAGTCGTGGATGATGGTCTTGTCCGGCGTGTAACCAAACTTGACATGGTCGAACTCCACGTGGCCGGGGCGCTTCTCGGGGATCTGCGCGTCGGCCTTCTGCTCCTCCTCGGGCGCGGCCAAGAACTCAAAGACACGCTCGGTGGCGGCGGCCATCGACTGCATCGTGTTGCTCACGTTGCCCAGCTGCTGCACGGGCTGCGTAAAGTTGCGAACGTATTGGATAAAGCTCTGAATATCGCCAGGCGTGGCATTGCCGGTCAGCGCGAGCTGCGCGCCCACCACGACGACGCCCACGTAGCCCATGTTGCCCACCAAGCTCATAAGCGGCATCATCAGGCCCGACAGGAACTGCGAGCGCCAGCCACTAATAAAGAGGCGGTCGTTTTGACGGTCGAACTCCTCGATCGAGGCCTCGGCGCGGTCGAACACCTGAATGACGTTCTGGCCGGCAAAGTCCTCCTCGATAATGCCGTTGACGGTGCCCAGGACCTGCTGCTGCTCGCGGAAGTACGGCTGCGAGAAGTGAATCATTACGGTTAGGATAATCGCGGCTGCCGGCAGCGTGAGCACGGTGACGCCGGTAAGTGGCAGGCTGATCGACAGCATCATGACGAGCACGCCGATAATCTGCGTCACTGACGTGATGAGCTGCGTCACGCTCTGGTTGAGTGACTGACCCAGCGTATCGACGTCGTTGGTGATGCGGCTGAGCACGTCGCCCTTGCTGTGGCCGTTGAAGTAGCTCATCGGCACGACGGCGATCTTGGCGGCGATTTCCTTGCGCATACGGTAACAAATCTTTTGCGTGACGCCGGTCATAAGCCAGCCTTGGATGAGGCTGCAGACAGAGCTTGCCAGATACAGGCAGAGCAAAAAGCCGAGCGTCTTGGCGATCCAGGCAAAGTCGACATCGCCGGTACCGTTGACCTTGGAGACCAGGCCTTCGAACAGTTTGGTCGTAACCTGGCCGAGCACCTTGGGTCCCACAATGTTAAAGATGACCGAGCACACGGCAAAAGCGACGGCGGCAAACACGGCAATCTTGTGCTGACCGATATAGCCGAGTAGCTGCCTCATGGTGCCCTTAAAGTCCTTGGCCTTTTCGCCGCGGCCCATGCCACCCATGCGGCCCATGGGACCACGCTGGCGGGTGGGCTTGGGAATCTGAGTCTTGGTCTCGTCTGCCATTAGCGCTCGCCTCCTTCCATGACGGCTGCAATTTCTTCTTGGGTAAGCCCCAGCTCCTCGGCGGAAAGCTGCGACTGTGCGATCTCCAGGTACGCCGGGCAGCTGCGCAGCAGCTCCTCGTGCGTACCGGCGCCCACCACGTGGCCGTCGTCGAGCACGATGATCTGGTCGGCGTGCATGATGGTCGCGATGCGCTGGGCCACGACCACGAGTGCGGCGTCAGTGACGTTTTTGGCCAGCTCCTCGCGCAGGCGCGCGTCGGTCTTGTAGTCTAGGGCGCTAAACGAGTCATCGAACACCACGACCTCGGGCTTTTTGGCCAACGCGCGGGCGATGGCCAGACGCTGGCGCTGGCCGCCCGAGACATTGGAGCCGCCCTGGCTGATGGGGGAGTCGTAGCCGCCCTCGCGCTCGGCGATAAAGTCCTCGGCCTGTGCGATGCGTGCCGCCTGGCGCATGCCATCATCGCTCACCATGTCGCCGGCAAATTTGAGGTTGCTCTCGACAGTGCCCGAGAACAGACGCCCCTGCTGCGGGATATAACCAATACGGCGGCGCAGCTCGGAAAGGGTCATGTCGCGCACGTCGATGCCGTCGAGCGAAATGCTGCCGCCCGTGACGTCGTACAGGCGCGGAATCAGCTGCACGAGCGTGGACTTGCCCGAGCCCGTGGAGCCGATGATGCCGAGCATCTGACCGGCATGCGTGGTGAAGTTCACGCCGCTGATGACATCGGCGCGGGCATCGGGATACTGGAAGCTCACGTCGCGGAAGGTGAGCTCACCGCGCGGCGCGCTGGCCGCGGGCAGTTTGGGCGAGGCAGGGTCGTTGATGCTGGTGGGGCAGGTGATGACCTCTTCCACGCGCTCGGCTGCGACCTCGGCGCGGGGCAGGATGACCGAAACCATGGTGAGGATCATAAACGCCATGACGATCTGCATGGTGTAGGAGATGAACGCCATCATGTTGCCGACCTGCATCACGCCGTCGGACACGCCCTGCGCGCCAAACCAGACGATAAGCACGGTGATGCAGTTCATGACGAGCATCATGAGCGGCATCATAAAGCTCATGGCGCGGTTGGTGTAGAGCTGCGTGGTCATCAGGTCGAGCGAAGCCTTGTCAAAACGCTCGAGCTCATGCTCCTCGCGGTTGAACGAGCGGATGGGCATCAGGCCGTCGAGCAGCTCGCGGGCGGTAAGGTTCACACGGTCCACAAAGCTCTGCATCTTTTTGAACTTGGGCATGGTGAGGCCCATGAGCACGCCGACGACGGCCGAGACCGCGATGATGGCCACGGCGATGGTCCACTCCAGGCCGGTGTGGTTGGCCAGGACGCGCATGACGGCGACGACGCCCATGACGGGCGCCATGAGGCACATGCGGATAAACAGGGTTGCGGCCATCTGAATCTGCTGAATGTCGTTGGTGCAGCGGGTGATGAGCGAGGCCTGGCTAAACTTGCCCACCTCGGCCGGCGAGAAGTGCATAACCTTGTTGAAGGTCTCGCGGCGCAGGTCGCGGGCGATGGAGCAGGCGGTGCGCGAAGCCACGGCGCCGGTCAGGATGGTGGCGACAAGCGACACCAGGCACAGGCCAAACATCGTGGTCGCCATGCGGCCCAGGTAGGCGTTCTGCACGTCGGCGGGGTCGATGCCCTGTGCCTTGTACTCGTCCTGCACATAGCTCACGGCGCGCTGAGTGACGATGGAGCCCGACATGGAGCCCATTTTGTCCGCCATTTCGTTGGCGCCCTCGACGAGCTTGCCTTGGTCGATGAGGCCGCCTTCAACGCCTAGACGCAGGCTCTTCATGGTGATCTTGCCGCCGTCGGCATCAATCTGCTTTTGCATGTTCTGCGCCGCTGCGGCCTTCTGCTGCATCTCGGCGAGCTGCTCGGGCGTCATTGCCGCCATCTGCTCGGGGGTGGGCATGGCCTGGGGGTCGCTGTTGTCTTCCTCGCTGGACGCGCCCATCATGTCGCCCATGGAGCTGGCATCGATGCCTTGGTTGAGCGAAAGTACGACGGTCTCGGGCAGGCTCATGATGTCGGCAATCTTGCTGCCGTCGGCGCGCTCGTCCTCGGTGCCCTTGTACGTGCGGATGCCGTTCTTGTCCGCCTTGCCAAACGCAGCCTCTACCGTCTTGGCATCCTTGGCGCTCATAAAGAGTTCGAGGTCGTCGAGCGATTCGGCGCGAATGGTGTCGGGCACGGGCGAGGCGATGCCGCCTTGCTGCACGCCCACGTCGACGATGTCGCTCATATAGGTAGGCAGCGCCAGATCGGCGTTGCAGCTGATTACGATAAGTACGATAGCTGCGAACAGTGCCAGGATATGCTTTTTAAAGAGCTTGAGAATCCTCACTCGGCATCTCTCCTTTCTTGATTGCAGTCGATAATTTCGTTGAGACGCCTTAGAAGGCGCACCATCTCTTGGGTATCTGTTTCGCCGAGCTGCTCGAGGAAGGCCGCGGTGCGCTCCTCGAATTCCCGACGTTTGATTTCGAGATTCTGGAATCCCTTGTCGGTCATCGTGACGTGTACACGACGACGGTCGGTCTTTGAGTGCTCGCGCTCGACCCAGCCCTTGGCTTCGAGAGTGCGTAAGATATTGGCGATGCGGGCACTCGAGACCCAGGCGCGATTTGCGAGTTCGCTCGGCGTGAGCGAACCGCCAGCGAGCATGAGGGCGCGCATGACAGCCATCTCGCCGCCGAGAGCTTTGTCCGCAGAGCGTGAAATGCGATGATGCATGCTGCCAAACTCAGTTAAGAGCTGACGTCCAAGCTCATGGAAATCGGTATCTTCCACCGAAAACCCCTAACACTAGAAACTATTTTCGGTGAAAGATGATACCCGCATATTCGGGCCTCATGCAGTGGGCAATATAAAGAGCGCATAAAGAGTTAAAAAATTCAATTGCTGAAGCGTTTCAAAGAACTATTATGCCCGCGGTTAGGCGAGGGGTTGTCACCACCATGACGACTGGGACTCATTTATCGCCACGTGCGATGCTCCAACTTCCCGCAAGGAGACACCTTATATAAAGGGGGATGGAGTCATGGCATTTGACTTCACGGGCAAGACCGCGATTGTCACGGGTGGCACTCAGGGCATTGGCCTCGAGATCGCCAAGGGCATCGTCGCGGGCGGCGGACACGTCGCGCTCATCGCAAGGAACGCTGCTAAGGGCGAGGCCGCTGTGGCCGAGCTTGGCGAGGGCAACAAGTTCTATCAGCTCGATGTTGCCGATGCGCCCAAGGCGCGTGAGACCGTCGAGCAGATTTTTACGGACCTGCCGCAAACCAACATCCTGATCAACTGCGCTGGCGTCATCAGCACCAAGAAGTTCGACGAGATCGATGACACCGAGTGGCGTCGCACCATCGACATCAACCTCAACGGCACCTTTACCATGATGAACGCCGTGTACCCGCACTTTAAGGCGGCCCATGCCGGCACTATCGTCAACGTGAGCTCTGTTGCTGGCAAGATCGGCGGCGGCCTGCTCGGCACCGCTGCCTACGCCAGCTCCAAAGCCGGTGTTAACGGTCTAACCAAGGCAGTCGCCAAGGAAGGCGGCAAGTTTGGCGTCCGCTGCAACGCCGTGTGCCCGTCGCTCACCCTTACCGATATGACCTCGATTCTCTCTGACGAGAACTCTCAGCGCATCATCAACGGTATTCCTCTGGGCCGCGCCGCCCAGGCCAGCGAGCCTGCGCAGATGGTGCTCTTCTTCGCTTCCGACCTCGCTAGCTTCGTGAACGGCGAGATCGGTGACTGCGATGGTGGCATCGTTCTGGACGGGTAATACCCCGCGACGATTATTCGGCGACGGCTCCTGCGACTCGGGACCGTCGCCTTCTTTCTGACAAAGGCGCGTGCGGCTACGATTCGCATGCATCCAAAGGAGATATATATGAGTGAATCGACTGCGGTGGAGGCGCCGGCGGCAAAGGAGCCGTTCTTTAAGATGTCCTCCATCCCGGGTGCCAATATTTTGGTGCCGCTTTTGTTGGGCTGCCTGCTCAACACGCTGTTCCCCGACCTGTTCAAAACGCTCGGCAGCTTTACGCTCGGCATGACCCAGCAGGGCGCAGGCCCGCTTGTTGGCGCTTTTTTGCTCATCGTCGGTACGACGATTTCGTTTAAGAGCGCTCCTGCCGCCGCTGCCCGCGGCGCCATCATCATCGCCGTCAAGCAGATCGTGGTCGTTGCCGTGTCGCTGCTCATCCTTTATGTGTTCAACGACAACCTGTTTGGTATCTCGGCCATGGTGATGCTGGCCGCTTGCACGGGTGCGAACAACGCTATGTACGCTGGACTGATGGGCACCATGGGCAATGAGGCCGAACGTGGTGCCGTCGCAATCACCACGCTGGTTGTCGGCCCTCCGGTCACGATGATCGTGCTCGGCGCTGCCGGCCAGGCCCCGATCGGCTGGTCGCTCGTGGGTGCCATCCTGCCGATCGTCGTCGGCATTATTCTGGGCAACCTCTTCCCCAGCTTTAAGAAGATGATGGCACCGGCACTTTCCGCCGTCATCGTGCTCGTCTTCTTTGCCATGGGCTCGACCATGACTTTTGGCCAGCTCATTAATGGCGGTCTTCCCGGTATTCTGCTCGGCGTGATCTGCTCGGTGGTCTTTGCAATTCCCGTCATCGCGGTCGATAAGCTCACGGGCGGTACAGGTGTCGCAGGTGCGGCCATTTCGAGCTGCGCCGGAGCCAATGTGGCCACGCCTGCTGCCATGGCAAGCGTCAACGGGGCCATGTACGGCGGTGCGGTGCTCGCAACGGCCACGGCACAGGTCGCTGCCTGCGCAATCGTTACGGCTATTTTGACCCCGCTGGTCACCAGCTGGTGCTACAAGCATTTTGAGGGTCAGGGCCACAGCAAGGCAACGACCGACAAGGCCGCCGCAGCCGCCTAATGCCAAGCGGCAATCAAAGCTAAATAACTAACCATGCCACAGGGCGGTCCCGGGGGAAATCCCGTGGCCGCCCTGCAGTTTCTGCGGGGTCTCTGGGACACTTTACCCTGCTAAAACTGGCATAACAGCTAGAGTGAACGTCGTGCAAAGGCAAGGAAAAATACCAAACAAATCGGTGAACGGTAGTTGTTCGCGCTCGCATTTCCTGCGGATTTGTTAAAAACGCACTAATGGTATAAAAAAAGAAACATATAACAGCCCAGATGGAGAGGGTCGCTATGTTATCCTTCTCAAACGGGTGAAATCTTGGGTTTTTGGGTTGCAGTTCCAAGGTGGACATACGTTTTTCCCTGTACCAACGTGTGGTGAAGAACGGAAGAAGCCGGTAGTGCAAGCCGATAATTCAAGAATTCAATAAGCAGCGGTGTGAGAGAGCGCCGCATTACACGTAACTAGGAGCGTGGTTACACAATGCAGGAGGCATGGGAAGGCTTCAAGGAAGGCATCTGGACGGGAGAAGTTGACGTCCGAGACTTCATCCAGAAGAACTACACCCCCTACGAGGGCGACGAGTCGTTCCTCGCCGGTCCGACCGAGCGTACCAAGGAGCTGTGGGGCGAGGTTCTCGACCTGCTGCTCAAGGAGCGCGAGCAGGGCGGCGTCCTCGATATGGACACCAAGACCGTCACGGGTATCGTGAGCCACCCCGCTGGCTACATCGATAATGCCCATCGCGACAAGGAGACCATTGTTGGCCTCCAGACCGACAAGCCGCTCAAGCGCGCGCTGCACGTCAACGGTGGTATCCGCATCGCTTGCCAGGCTGCCAGCCAGCACGGCTACAAGATCGACGAGAACGTTGTCGAGCGCTACACCTTCGAGCGCAAGACCCACAACGCCGGCGTTTTCGATGTCTACACCCCCGAGATGCGCGCCTGCCGTTCGGCCCACATCATCACCGGTCTGCCCGATGGCTATGGCCGCGGCCGCATCATCGGCGACTACCGTCGTGTCGCCCTGTACGGTGTCGACTACCTGATCAAGGACAAGGAGGCCCAGAAGGCTTCCACCCCGACGGTCATGACCGCCGACAACATCCGCGATCGTGAGGAGCTGCAGGAGCAGATCCGCGCCCTCGGCGAGCTCAAGATGATGGCCGAGACCTATGGTTTCGACATTTCCAACCCTGCTACCAACACGCAGGAGGCCATCCAGTGGATGTACTTCGCCTACCTTGCTGCCGTCAAGGAGCAGAACGGCGCTGCTATGTCCATCGGCCGTACCTCTACGTTCATCGACATCTACGCTGAGCGCGACCTTGCCAACGGTACCTTCACCGAGGAGCAGATCCAGGAGTTCGTGGATCACTTCATCATGAAGCTCCGCATGGTCAAGTTTGCCCGTACCCCCGAGTACCAGGCCCTGTTCACCGGCGATCCGCAGTGGGTCACCGAGTCCATCGGCGGCATGGGTGTCGACGGCCGTACGCTCGTTACCAAGATGAGCTACCGCTACCTGCACACGCTCGAGAACATGGGCACCAGCCCCGAGCCCAACATGACCGTTCTGTGGTCGACCCGTCTGCCCGAGAACTTCAAGAAGTTCTGCGCCAAGACCTCTGTCGCCAGCTCCTCGATCCAGTACGAGAACGACGACCTCATGCGCGTCTATCACGGCGACGACTACGGCATTGCCTGCTGCGTGTCCTCCATGCGCATCGGCAAGGAGATGCAGTTCTTCGGCGCCCGCGCCAACCTGGCCAAGTGCCTGCTGTACGCACTCAACGGCGGTGTTGACGAGGTCTCCAAGAAGCAGGTCGGCCCCAAGTATCGCGCCGTCGAGGGCGACACGCTCGATTATGACGACGTTGTGGCCAAGTACAACGACATGATGAAGTGGCTCGCTGGCGTGTACGTCAACTCGCTGAACATCATTCACTACATGCACGACAAGTATTGCTACGAGCGCATCCAGATGGCTCTGCACGACAAGCACGTGCATCGCTGGTTCGCTACGGGCATCGCTGGCCTTTCCGTCGTGGCTGACTCCCTGTCCGCCATCAAGTACGCCAAGGTCCACCCCGTCCGTGACGAGAACGGCATCATCGTCGACTTCGAGACCGAGGGCGAGTTCCCCAAGTACGGTAACGACGACGACCGCGTCGACCAGATCGCTCACGACGTTGTGCACCAGTTCATGGAGTACATCCGCATGAACGACACCTACCGCAACTCCGTGCCCACGACCTCGGTTCTGACCATCACCTCCAACGTCGTGTACGGTAAGAAGACCGGCTCCACGCCCGATGGCCGCAAGGCTGGCCAGCCGTTCGCCCCGGGTGCTAACCCCATGCACAAGCGCGATAGCCACGGCGCCATCGCTTCGCTGTCTTCGGTTTCCAAGCTCCCGTTCCGCGATGCTCAGGACGGCATCTCCAACACCTTCTCCATCATCCCGGGTGCGCTCGGCAAGGAGGACCAGGTGTTCTTTGGCGATATCGACCTTGATCAGCTGGGCGAGTAACTATTGTTAGTGCTATACTAACAATAACGATTACTGATTAGTGCGCCGGTTTCGGCCGGCGCCTATCGATCGAAGGAGACACATTATGAAGGTTTCTGAAGTTTCCGAGACTCAGGCCGATAACCTGGTCCACATGCTCGACGCTTACGCCGAGAAGGGTGGCCACCACCTGAACATCAACGTCTTCAACCGTGAGACGCTGCTCGACGCTCAGGCTCACCCCGAGAAGTACCCGCAGCTGACCATCCGCGTTTCCGGCTATGCCGTGAACTTCCACACGCTCACCAAGGAGCAGCAGGACGAGGTCATTTCGCGTACCTTCCACAACAAGTTCTAAAGGGATTTAACTCCCGCAGGATCGCCGGGGCCGTTTGGGCTACCTCCCAAAACGTCCTCGGACATGCAAGAAGCCCTCGCTGCGCACTTCGTGCGGCGAGGGCTTCTTGCGTCCTGCGGAATATTTTGGGAGGTAGCCCAAACAGCCCCGGCGGGGATCCTGTGTAGCCACCCTTTAGGCGGAACTCTCCTAATGAGTTGAGCGTTCTGGATTCTTGCTTCTACCGTTTATCGCGTATAGCTACCGTTTGCGGAATAAGTAACACTCCTTAATAAACCGTGTAGAATCTCAGATAAGCACGGAGTTTTCCAGGGAGACGCTGTCCTTTGTTGTGTGCAAGGGGCGGCGTCTCTTTGGCGCTTGGAGGCCGTTCTGCAGCAGGACGGCGGACGTGCGTCACATATTCAAAAGCCAACGTCGAGATGAGTTGTGATGATAATGGGCAAGTACGTAATCGTGGTTGAGTCTGGTTCGGATGTGACGCCGGAGCTCTGCGAGCGCTATGGCATCGTGCGCGTGCCCATGCATGTCACGATTGGTGACGAGACCGTCGAAGACGGATCGATCGACCCGCTTGAGATTTACTCGCGCTGCAACGAGTTTGGTGTGATGCCCAAGACCAGCGGTTGCTCGCCGGCGGATTTTGCGCATGTGTACGACCGCATCCACGCCGAGCGGCCCGATGCGACCATTTTGCATCTTGCGTATTCCGAGGTTACGACCTGCTCGCATCAGTCGTCGAAGATTGCGGCAAAGGGCCGCGATTACGTCTTCTCCATGGATACGCGCTTTGTGTCGGTGGGCCAGTCGCTTGTCGCCGTTGAGACCGCCAAGTATATCGAAGCCCATCCGGACGCCACCGTCGACGAGATTTTCGCCTTTACCAATTCGGTGATGGACCGCGTGCTGCTGGGCTTTGTTCCTACGGACCTTGCCTTCCTTAAGGCGGGTGGTCGCTTGTCCAACGTCGCGTTTCTTGGCGCCCATCTGCTCAAGATTAAGCCCTGCATTGAGGTAACGGGTGGCAAATTCGTGGCGACCAAGAAGCTCCGCGGCTCTATGCTCAAATGTGCCCGTGCCTTTATTGACCACATGGTTGCGAAGGGCGATATTGATTACTCGCACATTGGTTTGGCGTATTCAGTGGGCCTTTCCGAGGAGCTGCGCGACGATATGGAAGTCTATGCGCACGACCTGGGCTTTAAGGACGTTGCCTGGACTCAGGTCGGCGGCGTCATCTCGAGCCACTGCGGCCCGACCGCCTTTGGCGCGGTGCTTACGCTTAAGGCGTAGGGCCTGGCGTCTATCGATTTCTATTGCTTCGGCGGCGAGCGGGTTGTGACAACCTTCCCGCCGCTTTTGCGTGGAGTCAAATAGGACGATCAAATTGACCGCTAAACCGTTTCGCCATCAGGCGTATGGGCTAGAATGGCTCTGGCATTTTAATTGACAAAAACCAAAGAGAGGCAAGGTTGCGGGAATGGCTGAGATGACGCTTGAGGGTGTGGATGCTCATCCCGAGGACTCTGCGTATGCCCTGGGTCGCGTGCATTCGATCGAGACGATGGGAACGGTCGACGGACCCGGCATCCGCTTTGTGGTGTTTGTTCAGGGCTGTCCCATGCGCTGCGCGTATTGCCACAATCCCGATACCTGGTCTGTTAACGGCGGCACGATGGTGACCGTCGAGCATCTCATGGACGAGTTCCAGAGCAACCATGAGTTCTACCGTAGCGGCGGCATTACCGTTTCGGGCGGCGAACCGCTCCTGCAGCCCGAGTTTTTGGCCGACCTGTTCCGCGTGATGCACAACAACCCCGATGGCCGCGTACACACCTGCCTAGACAGCTGTGGCTATGCATTTGATCCCAAGCATCCGGAGAAGTTCGATGCTGTTCTCAACGAGACCGATATGGTGCTGCTCGACATCAAGCATGCCGATCCGGTTGAGCATAAAAAGCTGACCGGTTGCGATCCTGCGCGCATCCTGGCGTTTGGCGATGAGCTTGCCCATCGCAAGATTAAGGTTGTTATTCGCCATGTGGTGGTGCCGGGTATCACCGACACGGCGGAGGAATGCGAGAAGCTCGGTCGCCTGATCGCTCCATGGCACAACGTGGTGGGCCTGGAAATGCTGCCGTATCACACGATGGGTGTCGTCAAGTACGAGCAACTGGGTATTCCCTATAAGCTCGAGGGCGTGCCCCAGATGGATACCGCGCGCATGCCCGAGCTGCGCAACGCCGTCATGGCCGGCATGAAAAAGCGCCGCGCCGAACTCAAAAACGCCATCGGCTAGCGGCACTCATTGGGGACAGACTTAAATGAGTGCCCCCGGGCACCTAGTTGATTGCTAAGGAGCCCCGTCAAGTTGCGGTGGAATAGTTCTTGTTTTTCGGCTTATGCCGCCCAAACAGGAACTATTTCACCGCAACTGCGTTTTGGGCAAAGATGCGCAACGGAATCGGTGCTTTTGCATAGAAACGCCTGTTTATTGTTTAGAGACACCTCAAACGCGACTGAATATCTTTGGAAAGAAATGCCTGCTATCGACATCGATGGCCGTACCTATGTCATGAGCGTCATGACATCGATGCCGTGGAGCGACCGCTCGAGTGAGGTTACGGCCGCGATTGCAAAGGCGCTGTTTGATACGCGAGCTGCACTGGCTTAGCGTGTTCGTTTGGCGAGGTCAAACAAAATGCTGGTACCATACCGTGGTTGAGAATTTCGTATAGGTTTGGGGAATGGTATGGCTACCATCGCGATTATCGGTGCGCTCGAAAAAGAGATCATGCAGATTAAGGAAGAGCTGAGCGACGTTTGCGAGGCACGGGAGGCAGGCTTGACCGTTGTGAGCGGTGAGCTCGACGGCCTGACAGTTGTCGCCACAACGGCGGGCATGGGCACGGTGAACGCCGCCGCTGCAACACAGCACCTCATTAGCAAGTATGCTCCGCAGGCTGTTGTGTTTTCGGGCATTGCGGGCGGTTTGAACCCCAAGCTCCATATCGACGACGTGGTCATTGGCAAACGCCTGCGCTATCTGGATACCGATACCGCGCTTATCGCCGAGTCCGCACCGGGGCTTGAGGAGTTTGGCTCGACGCCCGCGCTGGTCGATATTGCCGCCGACGTGCTTGCTGAGCGTGGGTTTGTCGACGCTTCGACAAATGCAGTCGCTTCGAACGAGGGCACCAAGCAGTTCCTGGTCGGCACGATTGCCACGGGTAACCGCTTTGTGACGGGCATCGCCATGCGCAACGACGCTATCGAGGCGACGCATGCCGATTGTGTCGGCATGGAGGGCGCGGCAATTGCCCATGTCGCAACCAAAAATGGTGTCGATTGCCTGGTGTTGCGCGCTATCAGCGATAATTGTGACGAGGCGTACGATGCAATTTGCGACCGAGAGTTCGATCTGTTCGAGTACGCGCGTGTCGCAAGTGACATCACGCTCGATATCGTCCGCCGCATTGCTGCTGCGCAATAGCGCGCTCTTTTGTAAGAACCTACGACCAAGGAGTGTCCATGGCCGATTCCATTAACTACCAGCTTGCCAAGTTCGTCGCCAGCTACGGCAAGGTTTCGCAGATTCCCGAGTCCACCTGTCCCGAGGTGAGCTTTGTCGGCCGCTCCAACGTGGGCAAGTCGTCGATTATGAACAAGCTCTTTGGCCGCAAGAACCTGGTCAAGGTTTCCAGTACGCCGGGCAAGACGAGCAACATCAACTTCTTTGAGGCCGACGACGTGCATTTCGTGGACCTGCCGGGTTACGGTTTCGCCCGTCGCTCCAAGGCCGAGCGCGACCGCTGGGCCGAGCTTATCGGCGACTTTTTCGACTCCGAGCGCAGCTTTAACTTGGTCGTCTCGCTGGTGGACATTCGTCACGACCCCAGCAAGCTCGATCATGACATGATCGACTACCTGCAGGGCAACGAGTTCAACTTTATCGTCTGCCTCACCAAAGCCGACAAGCTCAGCCGCACCCAGCAGGCCCGCCAGGCGGCAGCCATCAAAAAGCAGCTCGACGTCCCGGCCGAAAACGTAATCATCACAAGCTCCCAGACTGGCACCGGTATCGATGAACTCAAGCGCCGCATCGCCGAGGCCTGCCTCTAGTAAGGGTCCCATCCCAGTAAGGGCCCCCACCAATAAAAAGCCAAACCATCAGCCCGGCGCCCCTTCAAAGCGTGGGTCCCTGTAGACATCCTCAGCAAGGTAGGCGCAGGGACGGTCGGGATGTTCCCTCAAAATCATTCCGCAGCGCGAAGGCCCCTTGTCCGTCGCTCCGTAGGAGCAGGACAAGGGGCCTTCATGCGCGAGGACGATTTTGAGGGAACATCCCGACCGTCCCGGACAGGTATATGAGGAGGATGTCTACAGGTACTCGATTTGAGCGCCCTCGGTGTCGCACGTCAGAATATGCGTATCACACTTAGGGAACTGCTCACGCAGCTTGACCTGCAGGAACTTTGCCACGATGGTGTCGTCGGTTATAGCCATGAGGGTCGAGCCCGAACCACTGATCCAGATGGTCTTGGCGCCGCCGTTAAGGCAGGTGTCGCGCACAGCGTTGTAATCGGGAATCAGGCGGCGGCGATAGGGCTCCTGGATGCGGTCGTCGTTGGCGGCGGCAATCAGGTCAAGGTCGCCGGTCTCCAGGCCGCGCGTCATGCCGGCGATGCGGCCCATTTGCCATACGGCGGTGGAGAGTGGAATCTCCTGCGGCACAACCTTGCGCGCCTCGCTCGTATGCACCTCGTAGGGCGGAATCACGGTAATAAAACGCAAGCGATCGCTCACCTCGTAGCGCAGGCACTGGGGGAGCGAATCAGTCGGCGTAAAGGAGCAAACGGCACCGCCCAGGATGGCAGGGGCGACGTTATCGGGATGGCCCTCGACCTCGGTGGCAATGCGGACGAGCTCGGCACGGTCGACGGTGTGGCCCGTCAGCGCGGCGGCCGCCATGATGCCAGCGACGACGCAGGTGGAGCTGGAACCCAGGCCGCGAGCGACGGGCACGTCGGTCTGGATGTCGATGGCAACGGGGAAGGCCTGCTCGCCCCAGGCGGCCAGAGCATCGACAAAGCTCACATAGACCAGGTTATTCTCGTTTTGGAATTCCTCGGGGCAACCCGTGATGGTGAGCTTGTCGGTGCGCTCGAAGGTGAAGTGCGAGTAGAGGCTGACGGCCATGCCGAGGGTGTCGTAGCCGATGCCTAGGTTGGCGCTGGTTGCTGGGACGGTGATTTTGATCATGTGGGTCCTCCTGGGCGGGTCTGGCCGTTTAGTTCGCTGCTCGGGCAGTCCTGGCTCGCTCGGAAAGCACATTAAGTGCTTTCCGGCTCGTGCGGAACTCGCGACGAACTAAACGGCCAGACCCGCTCGCATGCTCGTCATCATCCCGAAAGCTTAATAAAAAGAAGGTGCGCCGGCTTTCGCCGGCGCTTAATAAGGGGTTTAGTTGGTGCTCATTCGTTTTGCTGCAGACTCGACGTAGCTTGCCATCTCATCGACGTCGCAGACGTCTTCGAAGCGGACGGGCTTGGACTCGAGTTCGGCGAGCTGGGTCGGGGCGACCGTGTTGGTGGCCTGCTCGAGCACACGCATAGCCTCAAAATCATCCTCGGGAACGTCGAGGCCCAAGGCGTCGCAGCAGGCTCGCGGGAACTTGTAGGGGCTGGCGGTCGAAAGCAACACGCGGGCCTTGGCGCCCTCGGCGGGAGCGACCTTTTCGAAGACGTGATAGCCGCAAGCGGTGTGCGGGTCGATCACGTAGCCGTTCGCGTCCCAGCAGCTCTTGATGGCAGTGAGGACCTCGTCCTCGCTGGCCCAACCGCAACCAAAGACGCTCTGAATCTTTGCCAGCAGGTCGGCGGGAACTTCGTAGCGACCAGTCTGTGCCAGCTGCTCCATAAGGCCGGCAACGAGCTCGCAGTCGCCGTCGGACAAGAAATAGAGCATGCGCTCCAGGTTGGAGCTAATAAGGATGTCCATCGACGGCGAGATGGTCGTGAAGAACGGGCGGTTACGGTCGTAAACGCCGGTGGTCAGGAAGTCGGCAAGCACGTTGTTCTTGTCGCTCGCCACGACGAGCTTGGCGACGGGCAGACCCATGCACTTGGCGTAGTAGCCGGCCAAGATATCGCCAAAGTTGCCGGTGGGCACACAGAACTCTACGGCGTCGCCAGCCTCGATAGCGCCGGCGCGCAGCAGTTGCGCATAGGCGGCAAAGTAGTAGACAACCTGCGGCACCAGGCGGCCGACGTTGATGGAGTTGGCACTCGAAAGCACAGTGCCGGCGGCTTCCAGGCGCTCGGCAAGCTCCTTATCGGCAAAGATGCGCTTGACGGCACTCTGGGCATCGTCGAAGTTGCCGCGGATGCCGCAGACGGCGACGTTATCGCCCTCCTGCGTGGACATCTGCAGATTCTGCACGCGGCTGACTTTGCCTTCGGGATAAAAGACGGTGATGCCCGTGCCCGGGGCGTCGGCAAAGCCGGCGAGTGCTGCCTTGCCCGTGTCGCCCGACGTGGCGGTGACGATCATGATGCGCTCGGCGCCGCCGTCCTTGGCGGAAGTGCGGGCCATCAGACGGGGGAGCATCTGCAGGGCGACGTCCTTGAAGGCGCTTGTGGGGCCGCCAAAGAGCTCCATCACATAGGTCTGAGGGACGTCAGCGCCCGGTGCGGCGTCGAGTTTGACGAGCGGCGTGACCTCTTCGCTCGCGAACGTGCCGCGGTATGCCTCATTCACACAGGCCGAAATTTCTTCGGTCGTGTAATCATTCAGTAACATTCCCAACACATCTTGAGCGATTTCAAAGTACGATTTATCTGCAAGCGAGCTGATATCGACCTGCTGGGTGCCGAGCTCGTCCGAGACAAACAAACCCCCGTCGGGAGCGATGCCGGTACGGATTGCCACCTTACTTGAGCACGATAAAGTGCGTCCTCGTGTACTATGATAAGTTCCCATATAACACTGCTCCTCGGATGCCTTGATCCCAATCGGTGAAACCATGGTATCAGAGCGCGCAAAATAGGTTCGCAGAGGCTTTTTAGAAAGGTAACCTCCAGCCCATGATTAAGATTGCCAAGTTTGGCGGCTCGTCGGTCGCCGACGCCGAACACTTTAAGAAGATCAAGGCCATCGTCGATGCCGATCCGGCCCGCCGTTTTGTGGTGGTTTCTGCCTGCGGTCGCCGTTTTAAGGGCGACACCAAGGTGACCGATCTGCTCTACTTGGTCAACGCGCACGTCAAGTACCACGTGTCGTGCGAGGAGCTGCTCGAGGACATCGGCCAGCGCTATTTTGATATCGCTGACGAGCTGGGGCTCACCTATCCCATCCGCGAAGAGTTTGCGGCCTTTGCCGAGCGTGCTCGCTCCGGTGGCTACTCTACTGAGGAGCTCGTAAGCCGCGGCGAGTACTTTACCGCTCGCCTGATGGCCGAGTACCTGGGCCTGCCGTTCCTGGATGCCGCGACGGTCGTGGCGTTCCATCATGACGGTACGCTCAGCATGAACCGCACCGCCGAGCTGGTGCAGGAGTACGGCCAGCAGGGCGGCTTTGTTATGCCCGGTTTCTACGGCGCGACGCGTGAGGGGCAGATCAAGCTGCTCGACCGTGGCGGCGGCGATATTTCCGGCTCGATTCTGGCCAAGTGCCTTGGTGCCGACCTGTACGAGAACTGGACCGACGTTTCGGGCTTCTATTCTGCCGATCCGCGTATTGTTCCCGAGGCTCAGCCCATTGCGCGCGTTACCTACGAGGAGCTGCGCGAGCTTTCGTACATGGGTGCAAGCGTCCTGCACGAGGAGGCCGTGTTCCCCGTGCGCGAGGCAGGCATTCCGCTGGTCATCAAGAACACCAATGCGCCGCAGGACCCCGGCACCATCATTAGCGAGACGGCTGACGAGGGTGAGGCGGAGCCTATCATTACCGGCGTGACCGGCAAGCGCGGCTTTGTCGCCATCAACGTTGCCCGCGACCGCACCAAGCCCCGTGTCGGCTTTATGCGCCGTGCACTTTCGGTGTTCGAACGCTATGACGTTTCCGTCGAGCATATGCCCACCGGCGTCGACCGCTTTGGCGCCGTGGTGCAGGAGCAGGATGTGCACGATTCGCTGTACTCACTCGTGGGTGACATCCAGCAGGAGGTCGAGCCGCTCGAGATCGAGGTTGTCGAGGGTTTGGCGCTCATCGCGACCGTCGGCCGTAACCTTCGCGGCCGCGCAGGTATCTCGGGCCATCTGTTTGGCATGCTTGGTCAGGCCGGCGTGAGCGTACGTATGATTTCGCAGAGCTGCGACGAGATCAACATCATTATCGGCGTAGAGGAGAAGGACTTCGATCTGGCGATTCGGACCATTTACCGCGCCTTCTCCGACGAGAACGGCATTGTGAAGGTCTCCGACCTGGAGGCTCCCGTGCCGGTCGATCCCGCCCCGGCCGCGCTCCACAAGTAGCTGCTATCCCAGTAGATTTTTGGGACTTGCCTCAAAAATCTAGCGCGGGGCGTTTCGTTTCGGTTTCGTTTCGACGGGGCGGGTTTCGTGCCCGCCCCGTTCTTGTATACACTGGCAACAATAATCGGCCTGCTCGGCGTGCGGGCAAAAGCCAAAACCTTTAAAGGGGGAAGCATGAAACAGTACACGGTTGCTATTTTGGGCGCGACGGGAGCCGTGGGCACCCAGATGCTCGAGTGCCTCAACGAGCAGGAGTTCCCGGTTGGCAAGCTCAAGCTGCTGGCAAGTGCACGCTCCGCGGGCAAGACCGTCGAGTTCCGCGGCGAGCAGATCGTGATTGAAGAGGCTTGCCCCGAGGCCTTTGAGGGCTGCGACATCGTACTCGGCGCCGCCGGCGACGATATCGCGAAGGAGCTGCTGCCCGAGGCCGTCAAGCGCGGCGCCGTCGTGGTCGACAACAGCCATGCCTTCCGCATGGATCCCGAGGTGCCGCTGATCGTGCCCGAGATCAACGCCGACGATATCAAGTGGCATCACGGTCTTATCGCCAATCCCAACTGCGCGACCATCATCGGCCTGGTTCCTACGTGGCCGCTGCATCAGCTCGCTGGTGTGAAGCGCATGATCGTCTCGACGTATCAGGCGGCTTCGGGTGCCGGCGCTCCCGGTATGGCCGAGCTTGAGGCGCAGTTGGCCGCCCTGGGTCGTGGCGAGGAGATTCCCGAGCCGCGCGCATTTGCCGCCCGGCTCGCGAGCAACCTGATTCCGCAGATTGGCGGCGTCAAGGAGGAGGGCTTTACCTCCGAGGAGATGAAACTGCAGAACGAGGGCCGTAAGATCATGCACCTACCCGAGCTGCGCGTGAACTGCACCTGCGTGCGTGTGCCCGTGCTGCGCTCGCACTCCGAGAGCATTACGCTCGAGTTTGAGCGCGATATTACGGTCGAGGAGGCTCGCGCCGCGCTGGCTTCGGCTCCCGGCGTGAAGCTGGTTGACGACATGAGCGCCGAGGATGCACACGACCGCTTCCCCATGCCGATGGACACCTCCGACCAGGATTTGATTTGGGTCGGCCGTGTGCGCCGCGACATCTCGAACCCTGATGCCGCGCGCGGCATCACCTTCTGGTGCTGCGGTGACCAAATCCGTAAGGGCGCGGCAACCAACGCCGTCCAGATCGCTAAGCTGCTCTGCGAGTAGGTTGACCTGTCCGGCGGGGGCCGGGCTTAGTTTTCAGAACGTCCTCGACCATGTGCGGCGCCTTGTCCTGCTCCTTCGGAGCCGCGGACAAGGCGC
>CABUVF010000001.1 GCA_902494945.1 uncultured Collinsella sp. | reverse complement strand
TCGGGGGCAGGGACGTTCGGCCGTGCGCGGGCGCCCGGTCGGCGGCCCGTTCTGGGCGCGCCTCAATCGTAGCCCGAGACGGTCCCGGGCTGACAATTTCGACTGTAATGGACGTTCTTGAATGACTAGTCGTTAAAGAACGTCCCCAACGACTAACTAGCCGTGAAAGCGGGCTATGGGAGCAGGTGGCTGTTCGCGGAAGACGCGCTCGACGGCGGCGCGGTATTCGTCGACCTTTTTGGTCTTGCGCACGATCTTGTGAACGGTAGCGGGATCGGCGAAGGCGCATTTGGCGTAGAACCACCACTCCTTCATGCGAAAGACCGCGTTGCCACCCATCTCTTCTGCATAGGCCGCGAATAGCGTGTCGTGGAAACGCTGCAGTTCGGCTGCCGTGGCAGCAGGACCGCCGTTGACCATACGAGCCAGAGCGGGGTTCGCGAGCAGGCCGCGCCCCAGCATCACATGGCGCGTGCCGGGATAGGCCTCCACCAGCGCGTCCATATCCTCAAGATCAAAAATGTCGCCGTTGTATGCCACCGGAAACGGCGCACGTTCCAGCGTCTCGCCGTAAAACTCCTTGCGCGGCGAGCCCGTATAGCGGTCCTTTTGCACGCGCGGATGCACGATCAGCTCTGCCAGCGGCATGCGGCAATACAGATCGAGCACACGCTCATACTCGTCATCGCGTTCCAACCCCAGCCTGGTTTTTACCGATACCGGTAACGGCGAGCGCTCGCACACATCGCCCAAGAACGCCTCGAGCTCGTCGAGATTACGCAAGAAACCCGAGCCCTTGCCCTTGGCAACAACCGTTCCCGAGGGACAACCCAGGTTGAGATTGACCTCGCGGTAGCCCATGTCGGCGAGCACCTGTGCCGCCCATACAAACTCGTCCGCATTCTTGGACATCAGCTGAGGCACTACGTTGAGCCCCTGGTTATTGGCAGGATCAATCTCCTTAAACGCCTTGCCGCCAAAGCGGTTTCCCACCCGCGGCGGCGGCAAAAACGGCGTGTAATAACAATCGAGCGCACCGAAGCACTCCGCATGCACGCGACGGAACACATGCCCGGTAATCCCCTCCATAGGGGCCAGCGATAAATACATCAACATCCATTCTCAAATCAATGTGACAAAGGGGCTGTCCCTTTGTCACATAATACGCCCACCGAGGGCGGGGGTTCTCTATACTGAGTCACATATGACGGTATCGCGCCAAAGGAGAACGCCGTGACCACGTCGCAGATATCCCTGCTCGCGCTCATCTTGGTTGGGGGCATCGGCATCCTGCTTATCGGAGTGAGCGCGCTCATGAAAGCCGCCGCTCGCAAGAAAGCCAAGGCCTGTACCGCCGTGACCATGGGAACGGTCATCGACCATCGCTTTATGGGCGAAGGCAGGATGTATCCCGTTTTGGAATACGCCGTCGGCGGCACGCAATACCGCGCGAAAAAACAATTCCGTGGCATAAAGACCAAAAGCTTGTCGGAACTCCCCATCCGCACGCAAGCCACCGCCTACGAAGACGCCAAGGGCTGGCTGCACGTGCAGACAGGCCCCATCGCCCGCCTAGGCACCCTCGCGGAGCAGCTTTGGCCCCTCGGTAGCCAAATGACCGTGTACTACAACCCCAGCAACCCAGACAAAAGCTATGTCGAACGCCCCATCGTGGGCAACTTTGCCACACTGATGTTTAACATCGCAGGCTTCTTGCTCATCGCGATGAGCATCTTGCTCTATGTTCTTATCCAGCGCTAGCTCAAACTGATGCGCCCCGCGCCCCATGCGCCGCAACGACCGTTACGACACCAAGGATCAGCCATGGCAACACTTTCCGAACAAGAACGCAAGCGTATCCAGAGATACTGCATCTATCCCAAGATTGCCGGCGCAGCGCTTGCCATGGCGTTTGTGCTGCCTTGTTTGATCATTCCCTTCGAAATGATTGACGATATCGTCTTCCATCATGAAAGCTTCCAGGAGACGGGCATGATGACCGCCTTGGCGCTCACCGTCGTCGAGCTCGCCATCTTCTGCTACTGCGCGCTCGCGCCGCGCTTTGGCATGCGCGGCAAGCAGTGGAAAGAAATGCAGCACCGACTCGTCGTCGAGCAGGCTGAGAAAGACCACTCGGCACAAATCGCAGGTGTTATCGGTACGCAGGCTGCCGCGCGCCTGCTCAAGAACAGCGACAACGAGACCGCACGCAACCTGGGCGGCGCGGCAGAAGTCGCCGCTGCCGTAGGCGCCGTCGCCACCGCGGCAGACGTGCTTGCCGAAAGCTTTGCCAACGCAAAAGCCATGTCAGAGGCCTGTGGCGTGCCTATCCCCCGTGCAAAAAAGTGGATCGTCGCGCTTGTGGCACTGCCCCTCGCAATCGTGTGCGGTGCCTATATCCCGCAGCTGGCGCAGGGAAACATCGAGATGCAACAGGACGCCGCGGCCGCGGCCGAGCAGATCGCCATCGCCCGCAAGGCATTAGAGCCCGCATGCGAGTACGTGTCCGCCGATGACCCCTACGAGCGATATCAAGATTACGGCTATCATGTCCGCGGCTATCTGCACGAAGGCGACTCCGACGCCCAGAAGACCTATACGTATCTGGACTTTGACAACAAGGGGACGCTCAAGGAAGTGAGCTACGCGGCAGAGGTCGACCCCAGCGCGAGCCTCGAGGATAACCTTGCCCACATCGAACGCGAGCTTGACGAGCTTTCCTCTGCCGTTCAAACCGTTGACGTCAAGACGGTGAGCCCCGAGCTCTTGGCACCGCAGAAACTCCCCGAAGAGTTTAGGCAGGCATTTTTGAACGGCTCACTCTACGAGAGAATCTCTATCAGGACGAGTGACGACCTCATCAAAACGTATTACTCGTTTGATACGGATCCCGAGGACGAGTTTGACGAGTACACCCATCCAAGCATCCGTATCACGTTGATGGGCAAAACAAACTAAAAGGCGCGGGAAGGGCCACCCCCCTTCCCGCGCCTTTTCATCCAATGTGACAAAGGGGCTGTCCCTTTGTCACATTATTCGGAGCGTAGGGCCTCCACGGGATCCTTCTTGGATGCGCTCCGGGCCGGCAGCAGGCCGGCAACAACCGTCAGCAGCACCGAAACTGCAATGAGCGCCAGCGCATCCTGCACGGGCAGACTCATCAGATTGGGCACCTGCTTGGCAGCAAGTGCCCAGGCGTTAACCGGAAAGCTCACGGCAACCACGACGACAATGGCAAAGACACCGGCAATGAGACCTTCGATAAAGGTCTCGGCATTGAATACGTTGGCCACGTTGCGCTTGGACGCGCCGATCGCGCGCAGGATGCCAATCTCCTTTTTGCGCTCCAGTACGCTGATGTAGGTGATGATGCCGATCATGATGGAGCTCACCACCAAACTGATACTCACGAATGCGATGAGCACCAAACTGATGGTGTTCACGATGTCGGTCACCGAGCCCATGATGATACCCATGTAGTCGGTGTACGAGATTGCCCGCTCATCGTGACCCGCGTCTTTGACCTGCTTGTTGTACGCATCGATGTGATCGAGCACGCGCTCCTTGGCCTCAAAGTCGCGCGGGAAAATCTTAACCGAGATGGGGTCCGCCTCGTCCGCATAACCCAACGTGGTCAGATTGTTTTCGTAGGTGAGCTTTGATGCCTTGGCATAGCTCATCATGAGCGAACTCAGATCCTCGGCATCCATATTGAAGTGGATGGCACGAGCAAAGGCGCTCGCATCCACGCGCATGGCGCTCGCCAAGTTGGCAAAACTCGAAGACATCTGCGTCGCCATTTGGTCCATAAGACCTGCCGCACCCGCCTTGAGCTGAGTTGATACCGTCGTCGCAATCTGCTCGCTGATTGCCCTCATCACCTGATCCATAGACTGCTGCAGATACGGAGCCAGCTGCTTTTGCACATAGTCGCCCATCGCCTGCTGCAGGCGCTCGGCCAGAGCATCGCCGCCGAGGGCCTTGAGCTGAGCCAGGCATTGCTGAGCCGCGGCATCATTCTCAAGATACGTCGAGAATGCGGTGGCGAGCTTCGACACGTCCTTAAGATCCTCGGGCGACAGCGCTTTAAACTGATCAGAGCGCATAAAGCCCTCAAACAGCTGGTTGGCAAGCGCTCCCACCTGCTGCATTTGCTCGGGCGTGAGCTCAAGACCGGCAAAGATGCCCGAGAAATCCGGAGCCGGCGCCTTGACCATGATGTCGCTGAAGTCGATATCCTTCCCAACACCCGAAAGGTCAATGTCCAGCCCGGACAAGTCGATACCAGAAAGGTCCATACCACCGGCCGCGCCCGAGAGCGCAGATGCATCGAACGAGAACGCGCTCTTCAGTGCCGCCTCGTCCACACTGAACATACTGCCCAGATCCACGCCTTGCTTGGCCTCGCCTTGCAACTCGTCAAAGGTCTTGCCCGTAAAGACATCCGTCTCGGGGTGGGCAAGCTGCTCCTGCACGATCTGCGAATCGGCAGCACGCTCCATAAGCTGGCGAGTCAGCGCATGCGTATAGGCGATGCCCGGGGACAATGCGCTCGCGTTTGCCGTCTCGTTGGGTCGCACTACGCCCACAATGCGCACGTCAATGCCGTCGGCAACCTTGGCGGCCATAAAGTCGGCGTCGCCAGACATGTCAGTCCACATGCCGGTCTCTTCGTTTTTGCGATAGGCATCTGCCGGCGACAGCACCTTAAACGTCGTGGACAGTGCATCGTCGTAGGTAAAGTCGGCGCCGGTCTTGGGCGTCTCTACCTTGCCGTCGGCCGCCATGGCGCTGTTAACCAGGTCGTTGAGTTCATCGATATCCAGCGCGCCGATGCTGTAGAGCGTGTAGTCGCCCACCGTTCCGCGGCTCGAAAGCACCATCACGGCCTCGTTGGCGGACGTAGGCCAATGGCCGGCAACGACATCGTACTGGCTGTCGAGCAGGCTCTGGTCGTCAATCATCTCGTTAAAGACCGACGTTCCCATGGAATCCATGCTCACCGTTGCCGCCGAGCTCGCGCCTCCGCTCATGGCCTCGGTCATAGCGTTGGGAACAAGGCGAACGGGCTTCTCGTCGCCCTTACTCGAACGATAGACAACCGGCGTCACGCCGTAACCATACTGAATAGCGTTGACCTCTTTGTCGATACCGTTGCCGCCGTCGTCAAGCCATGCCTTAAAGCTCGTCATATCGTTAGATTTAACGCTTGCGAACATATCCTTTACGGCCGTGACCACGGGAATCGTATCGGTTCCCTTAGCCTTGCCGCCGGTAGCGCCATCGGACGAGTCCTCGCCCTTGGACGCCTCCTCATCCGTGCCCCCCTGTCCGCCCATCATAGACGACAGGTCGTAATCTTGTTTGGAAATCGTAAGCGGGTAGCTTGAGAGCGTGTCCTCCTCGACCTTTTTGATGTAGCCGTTTACGCCGTTGGAGAGCGCCAGAATCGCCGCGATGCCAATAATGCCAATCGAACCTGCAAAGGCAGTCATGGCCGTACGGCCCTTCTTGGTCATGAGGTTTCGGGCAGAAAGCCCCAGCGCCGTCATAAAGCTCATCGAGGTTTTGCGCGTGGGTTTTGCCTCGCGATGTGCGACCGTGGCCACATCAAAGGGGTCGGAATCGTCGGTGACCTTGCCGTCCGCCAGGCTGACGATGCGCGTGGCGTACTGGTACGCCAGCTCGGGATTGTGCGTGACCATGATGACCAGACGATCGCGCGCAACGTCCTTGAGCAAATCCATAACCTGCACGGACGTCGTTGAATCCAAGGCGCCGGTCGGCTCGTCAGCCAGCACAATCTCGGGGTCGTTGATCAAGGCGCGGGCAATGGCCACGCGCTGCATCTGCCCGCCCGAAAGCTGGCTCGGGCGCTTGTCAACGTGCTCGCCCAGACCGACTGCCTCGAGCGCCTTGCGCGCACGTTGGCGGCGCTCGGCATGCCCCACGCCCGTGAGCGTAAGCGCCAACTCCACGTTTTCCAAAATGCTCTGATGCGGAATGAGGTTATAGCTCTGGAACACAAAGCCGATGCGATTATTGCGATAGGCATCCCAATCGCGGTCGTTGAAGTCCTTGGTCGAGATGCCGTCGATCAGCAGATCGCCCGAATCGAAATGATCGAGTCCACCGATGACGTTGAGCATCGTAGTTTTACCCGAACCCGAGGGACCCAGAATGGCTACGAACTCGTTATCGCGAAAAGACAGGCTTACGCTGTCGAGCGCTACCTGCGTAAACGACTGCGTAACGTACCTTTTGCAAATAACTCTGAGATCCAGCATGGACGGCAACCTCTCTCGCGCGGGCGCGCTCGCCCGCTCCCCCGCCGTTCACGTTCGGCGCGTTTGTCCTACTCTATCTCATTTTTGGCCGATACCAGTGAGGAATGTAACGAACCGCGCCAAAAAACGAACGGGACAGCACGCCGCATGGCGCACCATCCCGCATATAACATCCCCGATGCGACAAAGAGGCTGTCACTTTGTCACATTCCAATGCGCGCTACTTTTCGAGCCCGCACGGCATAACGTTAGCGCTGCCGCGGCGAGCCTCAGTCACGGCTGCAAAGAAGCGATAGCCGCCCGAGAAGTTAAAGCACTCAAAGCCATGCTGCGCCAAAATGCGGCAAGCAATGTAGCTGCGAATGCCGCTCTGGCAAATCACGTAGACCGGCTTGGCCCGGTCGAGCTCGCCCAGGCGATTGCGCAGATCATCGACGGGAATGTTTACGAAACCATCGATATGCCCGCGCTCATACTCCCCTTCCGTACGAACATCGAGCAGCTGCACGCTGCCATCGCGTGGCAAGTTGGGCTCATCCTCCCAATGCCACTGCGCCAGTATGCCGCGATTGAGGTTCTCGATCATAAAGCCCGCCATATTGACGGGATCCTTCGCCGATGAATACGGCGGCGCGTATGCTAGGTCCAAATCCTTAAGCCTATCGCCGTGCATGCCTGCCTGGATGGCAGTCGCCAGAACGTCGATACGCTTGTCCACACCATCGATGCCCACGATTTGCGCACCCAGCAGGCGCAATCCCTGCTTCTCGAAGACAACCTTCATGGTCATGGGCGTTGCACCCGGATAATAACCCGCATGCGAACCGGGCGACAGGACCACGCTGTCGCAGTCAATTCCCGCCGCGTGTGCTGCCTTTTCGGATAGTCCCGTGCTTGCCGCCGTCAAGTCGAATACCTTGATAACCGATGAGCCCAACGATCCAAGGTAGCAGCTGTCCATGCCGGCTATGACATCGGCGACGACACGCCCCTGCTTGTTGGCGGGGCCGGCGAGCGAAATGACCGCGTCCTCGCCGGTCACCTGATGCGTGACCTGCACGGCATCGCCCACGGCATACACGTCGGCAGCAGAGGTCTCCATACGGTCGTTGACCACAATAGCCCCCTTGATGCCCAGTTCGAGCCCCGCCTCTTGCGCCAGATGGCTCTCAGGTGCCACGCCAATGGCAAGTAGCACCATATCGGCTCCGATAGGGTCATCGCCCGCAACATGGGTGACAACGCGGCCATCAACTTCCTCAAAACCTGTCACATCGGCCTTGAGGCGCAGATCGATACCGTGCTCACGCACCTCGGCATGCAAAAGGGTCGCCATGTCGTAATCCAGGTTGTTCATAAGCTGGACGGGACGCTGTAGAAGGGTCACCTGGAGCCCCAGCTCACACAGATTCTCCGCCGTCTCGACGCCAATGAAGCCGCCGCCGATCACGACGGCACTGCTCGGTCGCCGCTCTCGAACATAGCTGTGAATACGCAGCGTGTCCTCAACGGTGCGTAGGCTAAAGATTTTATCCGAGTCGATGCCCGGCAACGCAGGGCGAATCGGCTTTGCACCCGGCGACAGGATGAGCTTGTCATACGTCTCGACAAATTCCTCGCCCGTCAGCATATTGCGAACCTCGACCGTATGCGAATCGGGATGGATGGCAAACACCTCGTGACTCGTCTTGACCGCAATGCGAAAGCGATCCCAAAAGCCCTTGGGAGACTGCAGCGTCAATGCGCTCTCTTCTTCTATCACGCCGCCAATGTAGTACGGAAGCCCACAGTTGGCATACGATACAAAACCCGTGCGCTCAAAGATGAGAATTTGGGCCTGTTCGTCGAGTCTGCGCAAACGTGCCGCCGCCGATGCGCCGCCCGCGACGCCTCCAACGATAACCACCTTCATAGCTAACGCACCACCTTTCCCGTGTAGCCGCTTATGCCGCCGATATTCTTGACACTGCCATACCCAGAACGCTTAAGAAAACTCACAGCTTGGTTGCTTCGCGCACCGCTCAGGCAATGCACGAAAAGCTGCGTGCCCTTTCGACGTATACCCATGATGCTACCCCGAAGCAGAAAAAAGAGTCGCTGTTTCCAGCGACTCCCCTTCAGTTGTCTGTCCCACGGACTTACTGTTCGCTCTTCGCGAGTGCCTGATCGATCAGTTTGTTGAGCGCCTCGCGCTGCTCAGCGGAGTTGATGCCGCCCATGATCGGCTCTCCCACAATGTTACCGTTCTGGTCGATCACGTAGGTGGTCGGGAACGAGTACAGGTTGGAGGTGAACTTTCCGGCCTCGCTGTCCGACTTAAACCAGATGTTCTTATACGTCACGCCCTTCTTGGAAAGCACGTCCTTGGCATCGGCCACCTCGTCTTTGTTGCCATCGAGCGTAAAGGAATTAACGCCCACGACCTGGCCGCCCTTCTCGGCAAGCTCCTTGTTGAGCTTCTCCAGATCGCCCAGCTCTCCCACGCACGGTTTGCAGGTGGTAAACCAGAAGTTCATGACGGTGACCTTGTTCTTGGAGAACAGCTCGTCGCTGTTTACATCGTTGCCGTCCAAGTCCTTGCCCTTAAAGCTGGGGAACTTCGTCTCCCCGCTCTCGCCGTTGGTCATGCCTGCGGTCGAGGCATCGACGCTCTCTCCCTCGCCGGGCGTGCTGCCACATCCGGGAAACTCCTTCTCCAGCGCCATGAGCTTATCCTCGATCTCCTTGACCTGCTGCGCGCCGGCCTTAAGCGTCTTGAGCTCGTCAGCCGTAAATTGATCCTTGGCGCCCTCGATGGTATCAAGCAAAAAGTCGCCGTAGTTCTTGCCGTCCTCAATCATGGGAGTGTCTTTGTTGGCCGCAAGAAACACCTTTTCCCATAGGGCGTTATCGCTCGCAAAGATCTCGTTTTCCTTTTGCAGCAGCTGCTGGTACAGCTCGGCCGCCTCCTCGGCGCTCGACGGCTTTTGCGCTATGAGCTCGGCAATCTGCGCATCGCCGCTCGTAGCACCCTTCGCGTCGCCCTTGGGGGCAGAGCACGCCGCGAGAGTCAGCGCCAGCACGGGCAGCATCAACAGAGCCGCAATTTTTGACAGTTTCATGGTTCCTCCGTTTATATCGAAACTTATATAGGTACCTATTTGTTTTCGCAGGCTTGCGTGGACTGCGCGGGTTTGTCGCCCGTCACACCCAGCCCGTAGCGAAAGCTAATAGCATCGACGGGGCACGCACCCACGCATTTGCCGCAACGGATGCACTCGGCATGGTCGGGCGTACGCGTAACGTCCACGTCCATCAGACACACCTTGGCGCACTTACCGCACGAGACGCATTTGCACTGGTCAACCTGAATCCCCAACAACGACACCTTGTTCATGAGCGCATAAAACGCACCGAGGGGGCAGATCCATTTGCAGAAGGGGCGGTAGAACAACACGCTCAGCACCGCAACCGCAATGAGAATCGCGAGCTTCCAGGTAAAGAGCTTTCCCAGCGCGGAGCGGATTCCCGTATTCATGATGGACAGCGGAATCGCACCCTCGAGCACGCCCTGTGGGCAGATGTACTTGCAAAAGAACGGGTCGCCCATGCCCACATCGTTGACCACCAAGACAGGCAGCAGCACCACGGCAAACAGCAGCACGGCATACTTGATGTACGTGAGCGGCTTGAGCTTTTTCGTCGAGAGCTTTTTGCCGGGAATCTTATGCAGAAGCTCTTGCAGCCATCCAAACGGGCATAAAAAGCCGCATACAAAACGTCCCAGCAGCACGCCGATCAGAATGAGTGTTCCGGTGACGTAATACGAAAAGCTGAACTTAGACGAGCCCACCACCGACTGAAACGACCCGATGGGGCACGCACCCGAGGCCGCCGGACACGAGTAGCAGTTGAGCCCCGGCACGCAGACGGCTTTGCCCGCCCCCTGGTAGATGCCTCCCTTGGCAAAGTTAGGCAGGTGAATATTGGTCGCAAGCGTTGCCGCCGCCTGAATCAATCCGCGGAATCTCGCCAAAAGATGCGATGCAGTGTTTTTTCTTTTATCCAATTCCGATACACTCCAAGCACAGCCTGATTGCCTTGGCCAGCACGGCATCTGCCTCGCCGCGCATAATTCCAAAGCCAACCATGGCTACCCCAACGATCAGCAAAGCCACCTGCGCCACAGGCTTAATCGCTTTGAACAATCTGACCACTCCTTTCGTTTCGCGACCCATTGGACCATACCGACTATAAAATCCGTGTTAAGCGTGAATGACTATGCAAGGAGAACGTTATGCGCATCTTGGTCGTCGAGGACGAACGGGCACTGTGCGATGCAATCGCACGCAGCCTGCGCAACTTGGCCTATAGCGTCGACTGCTGCTACGACGGGCAGCAGGCGCTCGATCTGCTCGATGTCGAGACCTTTGATCTTGTCGTACTCGACCTCAACCTCCCCCATGTCGACGGCATGACCGTGCTCAGGCAACTCAGGACAGCTGATTGTGAGACCAAGGTGCTTGTGCTCTCGGCACGTGGCGAGGTCTCCGACAAGGTAGCGGGGCTCGATGCGGGCGCCAACGACTACCTCACCAAGCCGTTTCATCTTGACGAGCTTGCGGCAAGGATTCGCAGCCTTACCCTCAGACGCTTTACACAAAGCGACGTTGTTCTAACCTGTGGATCGCTGAGCTTTGACACCAAGGCGCGCCTCGCCACAGTGGGCGACGAGATCCTGTCCCTCACGCGCAAGGAGACCGGCATCTTGGAATACCTGATGCTTAACCAGGGGCGGCCGGTGAGCCAGGAGGAGCTCATCGACCACGTATGGGACAGCAGCGTCAACAGCTTTAGCAACGCGACCCGCGTGCACATCTCGTCGCTGCGCAAAAAGCTGCGCGGCGCGTTGGGACATGATCCCATCCGCAACCGAATCGGCGAAGGCTACGTTATGGAGGACGGCGAATGAAGCGGCTGTCGCTGCAGTGGCGCATCACGTTGATGACGGCCCTGCTGGTATGCTCGACCTGCGTACTTATGAATTGCCTGGTTGGCTACTCCGGCATGCGCTACATGGACTCGATCGGCAATGAACTATCGGCGCACAGCAAGGTGGAGGCGGCCTCGCCCAGCTCATTTGACCCGACAAACAAAGAGCTCGACGACGCGCTGACCATCGTCGTGAACGACGCCCAAGAATCGTTTGGCGCGACGAGCTGGTATATAACTGCGGCGGTGACGCTGCTCGGCGGCGTGCTGGCCTACTTTGTGAGCGGACATGCGCTGCGGCCGTTGCGCTTCTTTGCGACGCAAGTCGAGAGCGTGCGGCCCGACAACCTCGCCGACACAAAAATCAGCGAGGACGTGCCCTCTGAACTCAGGCGCTGCAGCGCGTCGTTTAACGACATGATTTCCCGCCTTGACGAGGGATTTTCCGCACAAAGACAGTTTACGGGCAATGCGGCGCACGAGCTGCGCACGCCGCTTGCGCTCATGCAGGCCCAAGTTGAGCTGTTTTACGCCGAGCATCCCGACGTCGATGCAGATACAGCGCGTCTGCTCGGGCTGCTGCAAGAGCAAACCGAGCGAATGACGCACATGACAAAGACCCTGCTCGAGATGAGCGAGCTGCGCAGCGTTCCCTGCAACGACACGATTGACCTGGCACCGATGATCGAAGAAGTGCTCACCGACCTGGCACCCCTTGCCGAGC
Source organism: uncultured Collinsella sp. (assembly GCA_902494945.1). Lineage (GTDB taxonomy): Bacteria > Actinomycetota > Coriobacteriia > Coriobacteriales > Coriobacteriaceae > Collinsella. The sequence goes on along the minus strand of CABUVF010000001.1, from coordinate 43,502 downwards.
AAAAAGACATCACGCTTGCAAGCGAGGGCGACGCGCAAACAATCGGCAGCGACACGCTGATCTATCGGCTGCTGTTCAACTTGGCCGAAAACGCCATACGCTATAGCGCGCCCAACTCGACCGTGCAAATCAACGCCTGCGCCGAAGGCGACCGCGTGCTGCTACGCGTGCGCGACCAGGGACCGGGCATTCCCGAGCAATACCAGACGAGCATCTTCCAGCCCTTCTTTCGCGTCGACAAATCGCGCAGCAGGGCATATGGCGGCGTGGGGCTGGGGCTTGCGCTGGTCTGGGAGATCGCCGCGCTTCACGGCGGCTCCATCGAGGTCGAAGAGAGCTCGGAGCGCGGAACGACCATGCTCGTAACCCTTCCTGCACACAACATCGAAGATGCACGAAATTAGGCGAAGCGCCAGCAAAAAGCCCCCGCTTCCAAACGGAAACGGGGGCTAGGTGAGTTAGTTTACTCCCACTCGACCGTGCCGACGGGCTTCGGCGTGAGGTCGTAGCAAACGCGGCAAATACCGGGGACCTCGGCGGTCACGCGAGCGGTAATGCGCTTGAGCAGCGCCCAGTCGAGCTCAGGCACCTCGGCGGTCATGACGTCGACGGTGTTGATGCAGCGAATGATGCAGGGCCAGTCGTAGGCGCGCTTGCCCTCGCGCACACCGGTAGCGCGGAAATCGGGCACTACGGCAAAGTACTGCCAGATGGTCAGACCGGCCTTGTCGATCTCCTCGCGGACGATGGCGTCGGCCTCGCGCAGCGCCTCGAGACGGTCGCGGGTGATGGCGCCAAGGCAGCGGACGCCCAGGCCAGGACCGGGGAACGGCTGACGCTCAACCATGTTCTCGGGCAGGCCGAGCTCGCGGCCCACGACGCGCACCTCGTCCTTATACAGCAGCTTAACGGGCTCGCAGAGCTCAAACTGCAGGTCCTCGGGCAGGCCGCCAACGTTGTGGTGAGCCTTCACGCCGTCCTGCGACTCCAGAATGTCGGGGTAGATGGTGCCCTGGGCGAGGAAACTGACCTCGTCACCGACCTTGCGGGCCTCCTCCTCGAACACGCGGATAAACTCGGCGCCGATGATCTTGCGCTTGGCCTCGGGCTCGTCAACGTCGACGAGCTTATCGAGAAAGCGGTCGGTGGCGTCCACGTAAACCAGGTTGGCGTCCATCTGATTCTGGAACACGTCGATGACCTGCTCGCTCTCGCCCTTGCGCATGAGACCATGGTTCACATGCACGCAGATGAGCTGCTTGCCGATAGCCTTGATCAGCAGCGCCGCGACAACAGAGCTGTCGACGCCGCCAGAAAGGGCCAGCAGGACCTTCTTGTCGCCGATCTGCTCGCGGATTGCGGTGACCTGCTCGTCGATGAAGGCTTGGGCGAGTTCGGGGGTGGTGATGCGCACCATATCGTCGGGACGCTTGTTGGGATCCATGCAGGGCTCCTTTTCGGTTCGATGGAACGCGCCGCGCATATGCAGACGCGCTGTCATATGACCTCATTATATGCAGAGTGAGGTTCGTTTCCCATCGCTGCGACGGAGCTTTTTGCAGGGGCGGCATTTTTTCCTAATGTCGAGGTCAGCTAGGCCTCGACAACGACCTCGGGAGCAACATCGCCAAACTTATCCTCTATACGTTCCGCGCATTCATAAGCGATACCCACGGCGGGGCCAACGTGCACGCCAATGACCGGACTTGCCGGAACGACGCGCGCCTCAAAGACAGCATTAGATGTCGCCAGCGGAGTCGAGCTCGGCTTCGATCTTTGCGCGGCGCCTTTTCGCCGAGAAGTACACTGTGCAAAGGGCAGCGAAGGTGGCAACGGCAATCATCAGGCCGCAGGACGCACCCATAGCCAAGTTCGCCGCCCAGAAGACGCTTTCGAGCGGCACAATCTGCGCCTCTGCGATACAACGCATCGCCGCAATGACAAGCGCGCTCGTGACCCCGCTGATACCGCAGAGGAGTAGGAAGTATCCGACGGGAAGATGCTCGGTCTGTCCAAAGCGGTTGGTATCGACATAGCCCTTCCGCGTTTGCAGTCCTGCACAAATCAACATCACGAGAACGAACCACAAATACATGGCTGCCTCGAACGGCGTTGCAAAGCCATGCGGCATTTCACTGGCGTCGCTGTGAACCCACGCAACCTGTCGAGCTATAAACTGGTAGAAAAAGATCATCAACATGCCAAACGAAAGCAGCACGAAACCAATCTTGTAGATCTTCGCGTTCTCAGCCTCCAGGCGTTCATCCTTTGGGCCGGCATATTCACGCCACTTTTGCACGATTTTCAGATCTTCATATTTCATAGTGAACTCCTAAAGAGTATTAGGGTCGGCGTCGGTTTCGTCTTCCCAAAACAGATCGTTCAACGTCACGTGCAGCGCTTTGCAGATCGCTACACATAAATTGAGCGTGGGGTTGTAGCCGCCCGCCTCGATAAGGCCGATGGTTTGGCGCGTAACGCCCACGGCTTGGGCTAAGTCAGCTTGCGAAAGGCCAGCTGCCGCGCGTGCCGCCTTCATGCGGAGGTTTTTCTTACCCGGCATGGGACTCCTTTCGTAAATGTGGACAGATATCCGTTGCAACATGACAGAAATATATTGCATCCTTCACAAGATGTCAACTATATCTGTCATTATGGAAACCGTGTTCGCCATCGCCATGTGGACATAACAATTTCGATTCGCTATTCAAACTTACTCGGACAGAACCGACTCGGTTTTGTCCGAGTAAACTCGAGCATAAACATATTCATGCGATACAATTAACTCGGACAAAACCGAGTCGAAAGGAACCGAGTAAGTGGAATTCATCGGCAGGGAGCGTGAACTCGCTCGCATTAAGAAGGCGCTCAAGGCGCCCGAGCAGCGCAATGTTCTCGTTTACGGCAGGCGTCGCGTCGGCAAAAGCGAACTCATCAAGCAGGCACTAACCGATTTGGCAGACACCACAACGGTCTACTACGAGTGCCGCCAAACCTCCGAGGCAGACAACCTTGAAAGCCTTTCCGCCCTTGCCGCTGAAGCGCTGGGGTTTCCGCCGCTCGCTTTCACGGGCATCCGCGAACTCATCGAGTTTCTGTTTGTCCAAGCCAAGGGCAAGAACATCGTACTCATTCTCGACGAATACCCTTACTTGAGAGATGCGGTTAAAGGCTTAGACAGTATCCTTCAGACTTCAATCGACACCCATAGGGAAGATTCACGCTTAAGCATCGTTCTGTGCGGATCCTACGTTGAGATCATGAAATCCCTCATCGAACATGCGAGCCCCCTTTACGGGCGAATTGACCTTACGCTCGAGCTCAAGCCCATGGACTACTTTGACGCCGCGAAGTTCTATCCCGCATTCTCGCCCGAAGACAAGGTGCGGCTCTACAGTGTTTTTGGCGGCATTCCCTTTTACAATCGCCTCATCGATCAATCCCAAAGCGTGCGCGACAACATCATCGAGCTCGTCACAGAACCCGGAGCCCGTCTAGAGAACGAAGTGCCGTCCTATCTCAGCGCCGAGATCTCGAAAATGACCAACGCCAACGAAGTTTTCGGAGCTCTCGCACAAGGCTACTCACGCTGGGGAGATGTACTGGCACAGTCGCACGTCTCGAGCGGCCCCGCCATGGCGGACGTGCTCGACAAGCTCATATCGCTCGAGATCGTCCAAAAGCGTGCGCCCATCAACGACCCTACGAACAAGCGCAAGTCTGGCTACTTTGTAGTGGACCCGCTTTCCCTCTTTTACTATCGCTACGTCTTTCGCAATACCTCCGCGCGTCAGCTGCTCGACCCAGAAGTTTTCTATGATCGCCACGTTGCCCAAGACTTCGAGGAAAACTACGTCCCGCATATGTTCGAAGAAATTTGTCGCCAACACCTCGTACGACAAAACAGATCCGGCATGGTCGAGCCAGCCTTCGACGCCATAGGCAAGTACTGGTACGACGACCCCGCAAACAAAACGAGTGGCGAATTCGACGTGGTAACGCAAGACCCCGACGGTTACGCATTCTACGAAGCCAAGTTCCGCAAATCCCCCGTCACGCAAAAAATGGTCGACGAGGAAATCACCCAAGTCGAGGCAACGGGGCTCAAGTGCCATCGCTACGGATTCTTCTCCCGTTCGGGCTTCGAAGCTGACGAAAGCGATCGAACCGTCTTCATCGACCTGCCGCAGATGTTTGAATAGGACAGGCCCCACCCGCATCCCAAGCATCCATTATCTAATCGAACGATTGTTCGATGGATTTCGTGTTAGGTAGAATCGCCCGTGGCCTGGGCTATGCTACCTTGACTATCTATATGACTAAAACGCAGCAAGGGAGCACCGAGAGAGCGAGTATGGCAAAAAACACCGCAAACTATGGTAACGACAGCATCCGCCAGCTCAAGGACGAGGAGCGCGTACGCCTGCGCCCCGCCGTCATCTTTGGCTCGGACGGGCTCGACGGCTGCGCGCATGCTGCCTTCGAGATCCTGTCCAACGCCGTTGACGAGGCACGCCAGGGCTACGGCAAACTTATCACCCTTACCGCCTTTCGCGATGGCTCCATTCAGGTAGAGGATAACGGCCGTGGCTGCCCGCTCGACTGGAACCCTTCCGAGAAGCGCTTTAACTGGGAGCTCGTCTTTTGCGAGCTCTACGCCGGCGGCAAGTACAACAACAACCAGGGCGGCGACTACGACTTCTCGCTCGGCACCAACGGCCTGGGCTCGTGCGCGACCCAGTACGCCTCCGAGTACATGGACGTCACCGTTTGGCGCGACGGCAACAAGTACTCTCTGCACTTTAAGAAAGGCAAGGTCGTCGGCGCCAAAAAGAAGGCGCTCGAGATCGAGCCCAGCGACGCGGACCGCACCGGCACCACCATCAAGTGGCGCCCCGATCTTGAAGTCTTTACCTCGATTAGCATTCCCCACGATTGGTATCGCGAGACCATGCGCCGCCAGGCCGTGGTCAACGCCAACGTGACCTTCCGCCTGCGCATCGAGGGCGACGACGGCGAGTTTTCCGAAGAGGATTTTTGCTACCCCAAGGGTATCGAGGACTACGTGCTCGAGAAGGTCGGTGCCGATTACCTCACCGAGCCCTTCTTTATCGAGGCCGACCGCCGCGGTCGTGATCGCGAGGACCTGCCCGACTACAACGTAAAGATCACCGCGTGCATGTGCTTCTCGCGCACCCTCACAATGCAGGAGTACTACCACAACTCATCGTGGCTCGAGAACGGCGGTTCGCCGGAAAAGGCCGCCCGCAGCGCTCTGACCAGCGCCATCGACGCCTATATTAAGCAACAGGGTAAGTACAACAAAAACGAGACCGGCATTAAGTGGCAAGACGTCCAGGACTGTCTGGTACTGGTGACCAACTGCTTCTCCACCCAGACGTCCTACGAGAACCAGACCAAGAAGGCCATCAACAACCGCTTTATCCAGCAGGCCATGACGGCATTCTTTAAGGAGCGCCTCTCGACCTACTTGATCGAGAACAAAGACGCCGCCAACAAGATCGTGGAGCAGGTGCTCATCAACAAGCGCTCGCGCGAGAACGCCGAGAAGACCCGCCTGAGCATCAAGACCAACCTGCAGCAGAAGACCGACATGGCCAACCGCGTGCAGAAATTCATCGACTGCCGCTCCAAGGACAAGAGCCGTCGCGAGATCTACATCGTAGAGGGCGACTCGGCAGCAGGCGCCATCCGCACGTCGCGCGACGCCGAGTTCCAGGGCGTTATGCCCGTCCGCGGCAAGATCCTCAACTGCCTGAAGGAGGACTACCCGCGCATCTTTAAGTCCGACATCATCATGGACCTTATGCGCGTGCTGGGCTGCGGCGTGGAGATCAAGGACAAGCGCATCAAGAACCTCGGTGCCTTTGACCTGGACAACCTCAACTGGAACAAGGTCATCATCTGTACGGACGCCGACGTCGACGGTTATCACATCCGCACGCTCGTGCTCACCATGCTCTATCGCCTGGTGCCCACGCTTATCGACGAGGGCTACGTCTATATCGCCGAGTCGCCGCTCTACGAGATCAACTGCAAAGAAAAGACCTACTTTGCCTACACCGAGCTCGAGAAAAACGGCATCCTCAAGGAGATCGGCGACCAGAAGTGCTCCATCAACCGCTCCAAGGGTCTTGGTGAGAACGATCCGGACATGATGTGGCTCACCACCATGAACCCCGAGACGCGCCGTCTGATCAAGGTGGAGCCCGAGGACGTCACCAAGATGGAAACCATGTTCAACCTGTTGCTGGGCAACGACGAGGCGGGCCGCAAGCGCCATATCTCCGAGCACGGCAAGGAGTACCTGGACCAGCTGGACCTGCAGTAGCAGCAAATCGATAACGACGGCCCATAAGAAGTTCAAGAGGAAATCGTGGCAAAGAAGAAGACGAAAACCCAGCCAAAGAAAAAGCAGGTCAACGCCGAGAACGTCATCGGCCTGCACTCCGAGGTCACCGACCAGCCGATCACGCAGACGCTCGAGGTCAACTACATGCCCTACGCCATGAGCGTCAACGTCTCGCGTGCATTCCCCGAGATCGACGGCTTTAAGCCCTCGCACCGCAAGCTGCTCTACACCATGTACAAGATGGGTCTGCTCAAGGGTGAGCGCCAGAAGAGCGCCAACATCGTGGGCCAGACCATGAAGCTCAATCCGCACGGCGACGCCGCGATCTACGAAACGATGGTGCGCCTGGCGACGGGCAACGAAGCGCTGCTTGCCCCCTTCGTGGAGTCGAAGGGCAACTTTGGCAAGTACTATTCGGGCGACCTGAGCTACGCCGCCTCGCGTTATACCGAGGCCAAGCTCTCCCCCATCAGCGCCGAGATCTTCAAAGACATCGACAAGGACCCGGTCGACTTCGTTGACAGCTACGACGGTGCCATGAAGGAGCCGCGTCTGCTGCCCACCACGTTCCCCAACATCCTTGTCTCGGCCAATAAGGGCATCGGCGTCGCCATGGCGTCCGACATCTGCGGTTTCAACCTCAACGAGGTCTGCACTGCCACGATGCACTACCTCAAGGATCCCGACTGCGACCTGCTCGAGTACATGCCCATGCCCGACTTCTCGACCGGCGGCGAGATTATCTACCGCCGCGAAGAGATGGAGAAGATCATCGAGACCGGCCTTGGCAGCTTCCAGATTCGCTCCCGCTGGCGCTGGATTCCCGAAGAGCGCATCATCGAGGTCTACGAGATTCCCTACACCACCAAGACCGATGTCATCATCGAGCGCATCGTCAAGCTCTCCAAGGAGGGCAAGGTCAAAGAGATCGCTGACATCCGCGACGAGACCGACCTCTCGGGCTTGCGCATCGCCATCGACCTTAAGCGCGGTGTCGACCCCGACAAGCTCATGGCGAAGCTCTATCGCTCGACCACGCTGCAGGATTCGTTCTCGTGCAACTTCAACGTGCTCGTCGACGGCTATCCCCGTGTTATGGGCGTGCGCCAGATCCTGCACGAGTGGGTCAAATGGCGTATTGAGTCCACGCGTCGCCGCATTAACTTTGACCTGGGCAAAAAGTCTGAGCGCCTGCACCTGCTGCACGGCCGTGAGGCGATTCTGCTCGACATCGACAAGGCAATCGCCATCATCCGCGGCACCAAGCTCGAAGCCGAGGTCGTGCCCAACCTTATGAAGGGTTTCGATATCGACGAGACCCAGGCCGAGTTTGTTGCCGAGCTTAAGCTCCGCAACATCAACGAGGAATACATCCTCAATCGCACCAAGGATATCGCCAAGCTCGAGGGCGAGATTGCCGAACTCGAGGAGATCCTCTCGAGCGAGGACAACATCAAGAAGGTCATCAGCGACGAGCTGGCCGCGGTCAACAAGAAGTACGTGATGCCGCGCCGCACGGGCAGGATTGAGCCCCATGAGGTCATCGAGGTGAGCCTGGAGCCCGAGGTCGAGGAGTACCCGGTCACCATCATGCTCTCGCGCGATGGCTACCTTAAGAAGATGACGGACCGCGTGCTCAAGAAGGCGACCACGCTCAAGTACAAGGACGGCGACAAACCCTTTATCGAGTTCCCGTCCGCCAATACGCACGAACTGCTGGTCTTTACCAGCAAGAGCCAGGTATACAAGTGCAAGGTCGCGGCGTTTGAGGACACCAAGTCGGCCCAGCTGGGCTCGTACCTGCCGACCGATCTTGAGATGGAACCCGACGAGAGCGTCATCTGGGTCATCGACCCCGAGGACTACAAGGCCGACGTGCTGTTCGTCTTTGAGAACGGCCGCGTGGTGCGTGTCGCGCTTTCTGGATACGCTACCAAGACCAACCGCAAGCGCCTTAAGAACGCCATCTACGGCGGCAGCAAGCTGCTGTATGCGCAGGTGCTCAAGGAGGACCGCGACCTCGCGCTGGTCTCGAGCGACTACCGCCTGATGAACTTCAACACGTCGCTGCTCAAGACCAAGACGACCACCAACACGCAGGGCGTCCAGGCCTTTACGGCCAAGAAGGGCCGCTCGGTCACCACCGTCGGCACGACCGAGGAAATCCTTGGCGCCGGCGTCTCGGCCGAGAAGTTCACCGCGCAGAGCCTGCCCTCCGCCGGCGCCCTCATGAAGGAAAATGACATGCCGAGTTTGTTTGACTAACGCGATTGGTTAAAACCGCGGAAGTCGTACCGCCACGAATCCGTAAAAGAAAGGGCCCCGAGGTGCGATTAACTGCACTCCGGGCCCCTTTCTTTTACCATTTACTCGCAGAAGTGCACTCTCACGCCAGCTTGCGGGCGAGCTCGCGCACCTCTTTCAACTTGGGCGAGGATGCCATGCTGTCGCGCTCGGTCATACCGCTGATGGTGACAATGCCCTGGTCCGCCCACTTGCAGTAAGCACAGGTTGACTTGTACATGGCGATCGCCGCGTCATAGACGCCCTGGCTGTGGCTATCGAGCAGAAGGGCCGTCTTGGTGAACGGGAATCCCGTGGCACCGAAAGCGTACAGACGGTCGATGGCGGCCTTTTCCTGCGCGGTGATATCGAACCAGTAGATAGGCGAAGCAAAGACGACCATATCTGCATCTTTCAGCGACTCGATCACGTTGGCCATGTCATCCTTCTGCACGCAGACGCCCCCATGGGCGAAGCAGTACTGGCATCCCAAGCAGCCGGCGATCTTCTTGCTGGCAACGCGAACGACCTCAACCGTATTACCGCCCTCACGCGCGGTCTCGGCAAACGCCTCGACCATGGTATCGGTATTGGCGCCCTTACGCGGGCTGCCGCTCAATACAACGATATGCATAAGAATTTCCCTTCTTCATGCCGCAGGCGCGCGGCATTTTTTTTGTTTTAACCAAAATGGATGGAGTTATTCAATCGCCTCGTTTCAAGCACTCCCACTCAGTGTCTAATCCAGTCCGAGTGTTGTCGATGCGTGTCGCATCGTGCCGCCTAAGGGCTGATTCGTGCGCAATTTGAGCGAATCAGCCCCTTGATTCGCGATTTCGGGAATGACTCAATTGATTCGCAAAACCGCAGGTCGCTCCTTTAATCACTCCCTAGTTTCCGCCGGGGTTCGTAGCGGGTGGCGTAACAAGGGGTGATTCAAAGGGTCGGAGAGATGCCCATAGCGCAATCGTCAGGTATTGGCGCGGTGAGGGACTTCTCGCCTCCATCAGTCCAAATCGTCAAGCTCCGAAAGACGTCGAGCTCGAGAAAAGGACCTATTTCTCGTCACGGATTGGGTTTACCTGCATGACTAGAGCCCTGGTGTAATTGGCTGGATCACCGTTCCGGGAACCGGTATCGACCTATCTGTCCGCCGAGCTCTTTCTTCAGCTCCAGCCTAGTATCTGATTCGCGCCGTTATAAGCGAAAACCGATGAGATGCGTCTTAGCCAAGAAAAGAAGGTTAGCCTCATCTTACTGCATGATTCGTGTGTTATAGTTAGATGGCTCTAACTGTTTGGGGGCGACAGCCATGCATGAACGCAAGGGTTTCTGGGACAAGAATGCCAGTCGGTACGACCGTTTCATGCGAAACGACCGGGCGGCGTATGAGAAGATGTATGGGCTGATCAGGCCGGTGGTGAAAGCAAAAACCGTGCTGGAGGTTGCCACCGGCACGGGGCTTATCGCAAAGAGCGTCGTGGATGCGGCGGCGCGCATCGAGGCTACGGACGCCTCTGCAAAGATGATCCTTGAAGCAAAGCGGGACAATCAATCCGCAAAGCTGCACTTTTCCGTACAAGATATGTTCCGCCTGCCCTATGCACAGAAGTCCTTCGAAGTGGTGATCGTGTCCAACGCACTTCACATAGTGCCGCATCCGGAAAAGGCCCTGCAAGAAATCAGGCGGGTGCTGAAGGACGACGGCGTGCTCATCGCGCCAACCTTCACCCACGCGGGGAACTCGGTTCCCGGCAAGGCAAAAGCCTTTTTCATGAGTATGGCGGGATTCCCCCTCCATAGCAGATGGACAAGCGAGGAATACCTGTGTTTCCTGCGTCAAAACGGCTGGTCGGTGCAGAAAAGCGCGGTGCTGAAGGCCTCGTTCCCGTTGACCTATGCGGAATGCACGAAATCGGAGGGGCCAGATGTCGTTCTTTGAAAACACCCGCAAGCCCGTGGGCCTCGGCGGAAAACTTATGGTTGCCATGATGAACCTGGGCCACAGCCCTGTGGCGCGGTGGGGACTTCGATTTCTACGACTTGCGCCAAATGCCAAGGTGCTGGATTGCGGCTGCGGCGGCGGGGCGAACATAAAACGGCTGCTGAAAAAATGCCCGCATGGCGTCGTCAAGGGCGTCGACTATTCGCCCGTCAGCGTGGAGAAGACTAGAAAGCTCAACCGAATTGCAATTCAGGAGGGGCGTTGTGCCGTTCTGCAAGGCAGTGTGGCGGATATGGTGTTTGAGGATAGCTACTTCGATGCCGCCACGGCCTTTGAAACCGTCTATTTTTGGCCTGATTTGCCCCGATGCTTCCGTGAGGTCTGGCGGACGCTGAAGCCAGGCGGGACAATTCTCATCTGCAACGAGAGCAATGGCGATACGGACAAGGACGAGAGGTGGACGCAGATCATCGGCGGCATGACCATCTACAAGGACATTGAATTAAAGGCGTATCTGGAGCAGGCGGGTTTTCACGAGGTGCAGATACGCAAAAAGAAAAAGTGGCTCTGCGTCACGGCGCGGAAGTAAGGGCATCAAGCACGGGCATTTTTTGCATCCATCCTGCACATGAGTTAGGCATGCCGGTCATAGCGGCTGTGCTGGCGGCAATTATGACAGTTTTTATTCACTGAAGAAGAAACCTATGAAATATAAAATTGAGAAAAACACCGTGCAGGAGACGCTGATCCTCCCGCTGTATTCCCGGAAGCTGTGTACGGAGTTGTACCCGAACCTTTACAGGGATGAAACAGCGGTTCGTCTGCTCGACCAGATCGACTACGACTTTTCAGAGGCAGAGAAAAACTCCCGCAGCCTGATGCAGCGCTTTGGTGCGCTGGAGGTGGCCATGCGGCAGGGTGATCTTGCTTTCGAGGTGCGGGATTACCTGAAAGGCCACCCCAATGCGGCGGTGGTCAATCTGGGCTGCGGGCTGGACAACACCGGCAGAACCTGCGACAACGGTAGATGCAAGATCTATAATCTGGACTTCCCGGATGTGATTGCCTTGCGGCAGCGGCTACTGCCCGCCGGGGATCGAGAACAAAATATCCCCTGCGACCTGAAAGACACCGCATGGTTTGGCAAAATCGATGCCTCCGGCGGGGCGGTGTTCTTTGCCTCCGGAGTGTTCTATTACTTTCTGACCCAGCAGGTCCGGGAACTGGTGCGGGGGATGGCGGACGCTTTCCCCGGCGGTGTGCTGGTCTTTGATGCTGCCAATCGGACGGCAGGACGGCAGTAAAGATGATCGCAAAAACATGGCTTAAGACTGCAAAAATCAAGGATGTGGGGGCATATTTTGCGGTTTCGGATGCCGCCAAGGAAATCGGCACGTGGAACAGCCGTCTACAGGTCACAAGTCGCGGCTATATGCTGGGTTACAACGATTTGAGAGACCCTTCTGTCAGCGGCTTTTTCCGGTTTCTCGCAAGGGTCGGTGACAACGGGATGAAAATGCAAATCGTGAAAATTAGATTTTAAAAGGCAAAAACGAAGCGCATTCACTTTGACGTCGAAAAAGACGGCTTTTACGGCGCATATTGGGCGTGCAAGGACACGCATACAGCAGCGGGCACGGATTCAATTGAAACCGTGCCCGCTATCTGATACTATTTTTTTATCGAACGTCTGTTCTACTCCCACTCGATGGCTCTGTTTTTGTCGTCCCGTCATTCCAGTTGCACCCAGTTTTCGGTGCCGTCTCGAGACGAGTGCCGCCAGGTAACGCCATGTCGCGTTTCGTCGGCTTCGGGGACAAAAGCGGGGACAACTCCAAAAACTTTTTTCAAACTCAAGGGCATTGAGTTTTTGTTTTTGTCCCAAAGGGCGCGGCGGACCGCCTTTGGAGGCTCGATTTCGCCGAAAACGCCCGTTTTGAAACTCAACCGACCTTTAGCGTGCAAGCCGCCAGCTTCAACCGCAAGTGAGTCAGCGCTGGTGGTTTTCGAGCCGTTCGCAAAACCGCAGGTCACAGGTCTTTGGTATCGGTGGGCAAAGTGAGTAGTCTCGGGGGGCTTGCCCATGAGTTGACAAGCAAGCCTTCAGAGTTTCGAGAAAACATACTGGTAGAATATGGTCTGCAAATCAATGACAGGAGACCGACGATGGCCGATATCCCGAGCAGGAAGCCCATCCTCACAATAGAACAGCAGATCGAGCACCTGAGGCGGAAGGGCGTCTCCTTCGAGCTGTGCTCCGAAGCGGAAGCCACGCGCATCCTGGCCGGCCAAGATCACTATTTCAGACTCGCTGCCTACCGCGTGTTGTTCCCCAAACGCGTAGGCGGGCCGCGAGACGGCCAATACGCCGGGCTCGACTTCGGGCACCTCGTCGACCTCGCCGCCATCGACCGCGAGCTGCGCAGCTTCCTGCTGCCGCTGACCCTCGACGTGGAGAACTCCGCGAAGACCAGGCTGGTCGAGCGCATCACCGAAAAGCCGGACGAGGACGGCTACTCGATCTTCTCCGACTACCTCGCAGCCCTCAACCACGGCGACCGCAACCGCAGGGAGGGAGAGCTCAACCGCCTGAAAAACGACGCCTACCTCGGATCGCTCGTTTCGAGGTACCCGATTGGCGAGATGCCGGCGTGGGTCTTTCTGGAGCTGTCGTCTTTCGGCGCCTTCGCCGACTTCTACCTCTTCTGCGCCGATCGATGGGGCGATTCCGAGATGAGGGACGAGCACTACATGCTCAGGCGCGCGAACTCGCTGCGAAACGCCGCGGCGCATTCGAGCGCCATCGTGAACGGGCTCGGCTCGTCATCGAGCGCACCGCAGCTGAGGTACCCCGCGCCGCTGGCCGCGGCTCTCGGCGAAATCGGCGTGTCCAAGCGCCTCAGGCGCTCGAAGATGCGCAATCCACGCATCCTGCAGATGACCGTCCTCGCTTACGCCTACTCTCGATTCGTTCCTAGGGAGAAAGCAGAAGGGACTCCCGAGAGGCTACTCGCTCTTGCCGATAGGTCCGAGCTTCACGGCGACTGGTACGCGGGCAACACAGTGATAGCCTCGTCGCACGACTTCATTGCGATGGTCTTCAAAGCCTGGCTCGGGTAGGATCTGCTTCCCACTTGCGCGCAAGCTTTGCTCGGTGCTGATGTGCGCGTCAAGCATCCATGGGATTGACAAAGAGGCGTTTAGCTGCATAATGGACTCTAGTTAGAAACCCTCGGGTTTGCGGGGCGGGATCGTGAAAGCGATTCTGCCCTATTTTTTTGCTCGCACATTCCTCTTCTCGACGAGCAATTCCGGGCTACCTAAAGGAGAACATGGATGAAGCTGTTTTTATGTTCGCACTTTTCAAGTGTAGGAAGTTTGATAAAAGAAGAAATTGATAACAAGAAAGTCGCATTTATTCCCACAGCTTCGCTGCGTGAAGGCTACACCGGTTATGTCGGCTCGGCTCGAAAGCTATTTAATACACTGGGAGCAGCCGTAACTGAAATTGATATTTCAACGGAGGCTTATTCAACGATACAGTCCGTTTTTGAAGATGTGGATGTAATCTATTTTACCGGTGGAAATTCTTTCTTCCTTATGGACCAGCTCCGTAAAACGGGAACGGATGAGCTGTTGAAGAAAGAATTGGCAAAGGGAAAACTGATGATCGGTGAATCGGCAGGTGCGATTATATGCGCTCCTACCATCCAATATATTGAGCAAATGGATGAAAAGCCGGAGGACTACTCACAGGAAGATGATGCAGGGCTTGATTTGATCGATTTCTATGTTCTTCCGCATTATCTTACGGCACCATTTAAGAAGGTTACCGAGAAAATAATGACTGAGTTTTCGGATTTGAATCTATGCCCAATTAACAACCGTCAGGGAATTGTAATTGATGGTGAAGGCTCAAAGGTTATTTGCAAAGACTAATTTGAAAATTCGAGTGTCCTTGAATTTTCGGACAGTGCATGATACAAGGTAATTGGTTTTCCGTTAGGAAGGCTTCCAAGTGCCGGGGACGTTTTTCCCGGCTTTTTTCTTATCCATGAGAGCAATGCGGGAACTCAGCATCTTCGTCGACGAGTCGGGAAGCGACGGCCTTTCCGACCGCCACTACCTGCTCACCGTCGTCATGCACGACCAATCCGAGAGCATCGCGGATTCGATCGCGGCATATGAGGGCGCCCTTCGCGCCAAGGGGCTCCCGGACATACCCTTCCATGCGTCGCCGCTCATGAACGGCAAGGACTAGTACTCGGGGCTCGACCTGAGGACGCGCAAGATGATGCTCGGCTCGTTCCGCGTCTTCTTCCGCCACATGCCCGTAAAGTACCACACCTTCGCATACGCGACCAAGCAGTTCGCCTCGCTCGACAAGCTCGCGGGGGCGATGCGAAGGGATATCGTGAACTTCCTGTTCGACAACCTCGCGGAGCTGCAATCCTACGATATGGTCAAGGTCTACTATGACAACGGCCGGCGCTCCATCGCCGAGTCGCTGCACCGCGCAATCGAGTACGCGCTGTCGAAGGACGCCGTCGTCTACCGATCGGCGCAGCCCTCCGAGTACCGGCTTTCGCAGGCGGCGGACTACATCTGCACCATGGAACTCACGGCAATTAAATACGCGGAGCACACCGCCACCGCGACGGACGAGAAGTTCTTCGGCAAGTGGTCCGATTTCAAGAAGGGCATACTGAAAGAGACGCGCAAGAAGCTCGTCTAGAGAGGCGATCAGCCCTTGGCGGAGCGTTTACCGACAATGGAGTCTGTTACGCGGGGGTGTTGATAAGACGCCACTTAGCTGCATAATAGGTTCCAGTTAGAAACCCTCGGGTTTGCGGGGCGGGATCGTGAAAGCGATTCTGCCCTATTTTTTGCCCCTATTTCTTGCATGCCTCAATGGCTTCCGCATTCGCTCCCCATTGGTTCAGAAAGGGTTCGGGGAAATCGTCGAGTTGATTGCGTCCCTCGCGTTTTGCAAAATAGAGCACAAGGCCCTCTAGCTCGAATTATTACATTTAGAACCCCGCCGCTCGTCCATCCCAGCTTGCCCAGAAAGCCCTCCCGCAATGTCCGTGTCCCAACGGATGGGTACCATTTATCAGGGTGCACCTGGGGCAACGGGTCGGCAGGCCCGCGCAAGGTCGCTCGCAGAACACGCAACATCAAACACGACAGAAGAGGCGAACGACAGATGCCGGACCCCGGACGACAGCACCGCGGAAGAGAAGCATTCCAACCACAACCGAACGAACATCGCTCCTAGGCAGGCGCCCGCATGGGCGCCTTTTACTTTTCAGGGACTTAGCTTGCAGCTAAGGCGTGCGGCTCATGGCCGTTTCGTGAAGGCACGACCAGCTCGACCCACCTCGACCCGTCTCCGCTCGCGCCGTGCTCACTAATCGCCATCAGGCGGTTCAATCGTCGCGCAGACGAAAAGGGACACGGTGCCGTGCGGTGTGCCCGCGCGGTGCCGCACGGGAAGATTGGAGGAACCATGGCACGCACAGCCGAATGCGCCGTGCCCGAGGGCAACCAAGATCGGGACGAATGGATGACGGTAATCGAGATGCAGGAGTACATGAGGGCAAGCCGAAACAAGGCGTACGACCTCATCTGGTCGGGAGAGATCGACTCGTACAGGCTCGGAAGGAAGCTCCTGGTGTCGAGGGCGTCAGTGGACGCCTACATCGAGTCGAGGAGCGGCAGGAAATGACGGCGGCGACCGCCCCGGGAGCCGCCCGCGGCCGGGCACGCGAGGGAGCCTCGAGACGAAAGGAGCTCGAGGACGACCATGACCAAGAGCACTAGCAGGAGCCAGGTGAGGCTCATCGCATCGACCAACGCGATATTCGGCGCCGACGAGGCGTGCGCGATGCTGCGCATCAGCCGCGACGCCATGTACCGGCTCGCCAAGGACCCCGTCGACCCGTTCCCGATCCGCTACATCGGCGGCAAGACGCGCGACGGCATCGTGCTGCACGACGAGCTCGTCGCATGGGTCGAGCGCAACAGCGTCGTCGGCTCGCCCAGAAGGGGCTAGCGCCGATGGCGGCCGCAGGCCCGAGGGGGCGCGACGGCCCCTCCCCGCGCGAGTTCACGACGGTACGGCACTTCATGATGGCGGACCTGGGCCTCTCCGGCCTTCCCCTGCTCGTCTACGCGCGCATCTTCGGCTTCTGCGACGCCGGGTGCGGCTACTTCGAGAGCAAGGGCGGCCTGGCCCGATTCCTCAACGTGCAGGAGCGCAGCGTCCACCGCGCCATCCGCGACCTGCTCGACCGGGGCCTCATCGAGGAATGCGGCATGCACGCCCCGGCGCGCGGGCACGCCACCAAGCGGTACCGCATCGTGCGCGAGAGGCTGCCGCCCGGAGCGCTGGCAACCCCTGACGATTCGTCAGGGTTCCCGGCGCGAAAGGGTGACGAAATGACAGGGTTCGCAGCCCGAACCCCTGACGAAATGACAGGGAAACCCCTGACGATATGCCACCCAATAAGCAAAAGGGACAACAAGGACTTCAGAAGATAAGGAAGGGGCGCCCGATGGACCGAGCGGGACTCATCACCCTGGAGCAGGCCCGTGTGGCCGGGCTCTCCTTCGACGAGCCGGAGCCGAGGGTGTGCCCGCACTGCGGCGCCGCCCTCGATCCGCTCGGCGCGGCGCTGGCGGGCAGGGTCGCCTGGGTCTCTGCCGCCCCCTGCCCGTGCGAGGGCGCAGCCAGCGAGCGGGAGGCCGAGGCGCGAAGGCGCGCGGCCCTCGCCGCCAAGGAGGAGGCCGCCCGCCGGGAGAAGGCGCTCTCGCGCGCGGGCATCCCCAGGCGCTACTGGGCCGCCGAGGCCGACCGCCCCGAGTTCGCCGAGTACATTGCCTCGTTCGCGGGCAACGGGGGCGCCGGGCTCTACATACACGGGGGCGTCGGCGCCGGCAAGACGCACGCCGCCTCCGCCATGGCCAGGCTGTTCGCCGAGGCCGGCTACGACGTCGCCTTCACGACGGCCAAGGGCATGCTCGAGCGTGTGAAGGCCACGTTCGACGAGGGCGGCACCGAGGCCGCCGTCGCGCGGTACGCCAAGTGCGACGTCCTCGTGCTCGACGACCTCGGCAAGGAGGACGCGACGGAATGGTCCGTCGGCACCGTGTTCAGCGTGCTCGACGCGCGCTACGAGGACATGCGCCCGACCATCGTCACGTCGAACTACGCGCCGGGCGCGCTGGCGGACAGGCTCGCGAGGCGCGGCGAGCGCGTAACGGCAGAGGCGATAGCGAGCAGGATCTCCCAGACCTGCAGGACCGTCTACCTGGGCGGAAGGGACAGGCGCCGCCTCGGCTAGCTTGTGCGCTTCTCGTGGAGGCGCGGACGGCTCGACCCGGCTCGACCCATCGCGGGCGGCCCCGATGCCCGCCGCAATCGAAATCGCTATACACGTCTTGGGCGGCGCCGACGCGCCAGCACGCACGCCTGCTCCGACTCGCACCGTGCCCCCATCGCGAGGACGCCGCCCGCCAAGCAACAAACGAAAGGCGGAGGGCCCATGGACGGCTTCGAGAGGATAACCGGCCGCGAGCACGACGGGCTCGTGGAAAAGTGCCAGGAGAACGGCTGGCTCAAGGTCGGCGGCTTCGACTGGCAGGACGACCCGTTCCTCGAGGAGTACCCCTACGAGTTCTCCCGCACGGATAGCGTCGACAGGCTCCGCGAGGCGCTCGGCTCGGGCAACTGGGCCATACGCCAGGGGTTCTGCTACCGCGACCTCGCGTTCATCCAGCAGGTGAACGGCGGCGACGAGTGGTGGACGCTCAAGCGCGACGGCGACGCGTGGACCGGCTTCGAGAGCTGGAGCTTCGGCGCCATCGCCCAGGAGCCCGAGCGGTTCGAGCGCGCCATGCGCGACATGTGCGAGGCGACGCCGGAGCAGTGCCGCAGCGGCGAGTGGGCCCATCTGCACGAGAAGGCGCCCGAGCCGCTGGCGCAGCGCGCCGCGTCCGCCCGCGAGGCGAGCCGCGCGCACGCCGGGCAGGAAGCCCGCGCCCCAATGGCGCGCGAGAGGGCCGTCGGGGCCGAATAGGGACGACCGGGGCGCGAAGGCGCCCCTTTTTCATCTCGACTGGAAGGGAGGCGCGGGATGGCGAGCGACTACGGGGACGAGGCGGGCGGCAAGCTGCTCGACTGGATGCTGAGGATCGGCCAGGAGGCCGGCGCCGAGGCAATGGCGCGCAGCGCGAGGGAGCTCTCCGAGCGCCTTGCGGGAATCCGCGGGACCATCGCCGGCGGGCGCGCCGAGGCCATCGCGGCCGACGGCGTGCCGACCCCCGCGAAGCTCAGCCTCGAGGAGCTCTCGGGGCTTCCCGAGTACGCGACGATCAAGGAGGTCGTCTCCGACAAGCTGCGCGCCGCGTCGGTCGAGCACCACATCATCCCCGGCGAGGGCCGCGACTGGCTGCTCTTCAAGGTGGAGGACGCGCCCGAGGTCGACGAGGCCTTCCGTCAGCTCGAGCAAGAGACGGGAAAGGCCGCCGAGCGCGCAAGGGAGCGGCTCTCCGAGATAGCCGAGAGGCGCCAGGCGCCCGAGCGGCTGGCCGAGCGCGCCGAGCGTGCGCGCGAGGCTTCGAAAGCCCACAGCCAGGGCCTCGGCCGGGACCGCGGCCCGCGCCAGATCGAGGGGCTCGAGAGATGAGATGGCAGGCGGCGGCCGCGCTGGCCGCGGCGGCGTTCGCCGCGGGAGACTTCGCGGCCGCGGCAATCGCGGCGTCGGGCGCGAACCCGATCCTCGACCCGGAGGCCGCCATGGCGGCGCTCCGCGCGGGACGCGCATTCTCAACGGAGGCGCTTCCCCTGTGCGCGGGGACCGCCTGCGCGTGCGCGGCGCTCCTCGCCTGGGCGCGCTCCCTGGGGTCCAAAGGGGCCCGACGCGACGGCGAGGAGCACGGGAGCTCCAGGTGGGCCACGCCTAAGGACATCGCGCCCTTCGGCGACGCCAAGGACCCCGACAACAACATCATCCTCACCGACAGCGCGCGCATCCGCCTCGTGAGCCGCAGGTTCGACCTCTCCACCGACACCAACGACAACGTGCTCGTGGTGGGAGGACCCGGCACCGGCAAGACACGCTACTACGTCAAGCCGAACCTCCTGCAGGCCAACGCCAGCTTCTTCGTGACCGACCCGAAGGGCACGCTCATCCGCGAGATGGGCGGCGCGCTGGCGGAGCTCGGCTACGAGATCCGCGCATTCGACACCATCGACTTCTCGCGCTCCATGCGCTTCAACCCCATAGCCTACATACGCGACGAGGCGGGCGTCATCCGCTTCGCCCGCGGCATCGTCGCCAACACCGAGGGCGAGGCCGACCACAAGGGCGACCCCTACTGGGAGAAGGCCGAGCGCCTGGTCTACACCGCGCTCACGGCCTACCTCGTCATGCACTGCGAGCCCGCCGACCGAAACCTCGACGGGCTGCTCACGCTGCTCTCGCTCGCCGACGCACGCGACGACCCGGGCTACATGAGCCCGCTCGACATGGTGTTCCGCGAGCTGGAGACCGGCGAGCGCTACGTCAGGCGCGGCGGCGCCTCGGCGGAGGGCGGTTCGCTGCGCGGCTTCGCCGAGGAGGACGGCGCGTGGGAGTGGGTCAAGGTCCGCGAGCCGGCGCCGCCCGACGACTTCGCGCTCGCGAGCTACCGCGAGTTCCGCGTCGCCGCCGGCGACACCATGAAGTCGATGCTCTCGAGTTGCAACGTCCGCCTGAAGCCGCTTTCCATCCGCGCCGTGCGCGACCTCACCTCCAAAGACGAGCTCGACCTCGCCCACATGGGCGACGAGGGCGCCAAGGTCGTGCTCTTCGCGTCGATGAGCGACACCGACTCGACCTTCGACTTCCTGTTCGCCCTGCTCATGGATACGGCCGTGAGCGCGCTCTGCGCCGAGGCGCTAGAGGCGCACGGCGGCTCGCTGCCCACGACGGTGCACTTCGTCTTCGACGAGTTCGCCAACATCGGGCGCATACCCGACTTCGAGCGGACCATCGCCGTCACCCGCAGCAGGAACATCGCCGTCTCGATGATCGCCCAGTCGCTCTCGCAGCTGAAGGAGACCTACGGCGACAACAACGCCGAGACCATCGTGAACGCCTGCGACACGCTGCTCTACCTGGGCGGCAAGGCGAACGAGACCAACGAGGAGATCAGCAAGATGGCCGGCAAGCAGACGGTGGCGAGCGAGACGCAGAGCGACTCGCGGGGCGCCGGCTGGACCCGGACCGTGAACCGCGGCATCTCCGAGCGCGACCTCATACAGCCCGCCGAGGTGGCGCGCATGCCGCGCGAGGACGCGCTCGTGCTCGTGAACGGGTGCATGCCGCTCATGGACCGGAAGTACCGGCTCGAGCGCCACCCGCGCTCGCGCCTGCTCGAGGAGGCCGCGCGCCGCGGCCCGTTCGACTTCGCGGAGTACCGCAGGCGGAAGGATGGCGCCTCGTGACGGGGCCGCGGAGGGCGCGGGCCTCCCCCGCCGCGGGGGAGGAACAGCAAGGAACATCGTCAACCGAAAGCAAAGGAGAGCAGCATGCTCGCAAACGTCATCAAGCTCGTGTCGGGCTGCGTGACCTTCCTCGGCGGCTTCCTGGTCGTGTGGGGAGCGGTCTCGCTCGGCCTGGCCATCAGGGAGCAGCAGGGCGGCCCGCAGATCGCGACCGCCATATCCACCATCGCCGGCGGCGCGATCATCATCGCCGCGTCGGTCTACTTCGGGCAGCTGGACACGTCCTGGCTGCCGGCATAGGGGGCGTCGCGGATGGCGCTCCGGATACCGGTCCAGAAGGACATCGGCGAGTACGAGGAGAAGATCGTCGGGAAGATGAGCCTGCGCACGCTCGCATGCGTGTCGCTCGGCTTCGGCAGCGCGGTCGGGGCGGCGGCCTTCGTCCACCTGGGCCTGCACGCCGACGTCGCGGACGCGGCCTTCCCGATCATGCTCTGCAGCATGCCGTTCTGGCTCGCCGGGTTCTGGCGGCCCTTCGGCATGCGCGCCGAGGAGCTGCTGCCTCTCCTGGCGGCACACGAGCTTTCCCCGCAGCTGCTCGCGTACGAGCCCTGCCTCGCCGGGAGCCTCCCCGAGGGCTCGCCGCGCCCGGGCCGCCCGGGACGTCGCGCGAGGCGCAGGACCAGGAAGAAAGGAGCCGAGCTCTATGAGCCGAGCAAGAAGCAACAAGAAGAATAGGCCGAAGCGCCCGAGCACCCTCGAGCTGCTCCTCGGCGGCACGGGCGGGCGCAAGGACGCCTCGAAGGGCGCGGAGGCCGAGCGGCAGAGGCGCCGCCGGGAGCGCGACCGCTCGCGCGAGATGGCCGCCTACGTCGGCTACGACGCCATGTACAAGGACGGCATCGCCCAGGTGATGCCCGGGGTGTTCAGCCAGACGGTCGAGTTCTCCGACATCAGCTACCAGTCCGCGCGCAAGGAGGCGCGCGAGACGGCCTTCACCGTGATGAGCTCGCTGTTCAACTACTTCCCGGCGGACTCCCACGTGCAGCTCCAGGTCGTGAACGCGCCCATCCCAGCCGACGAGGTCGGCCGCAAGGTCTTCTTCGAGCCCGGGGAACGCGCCACCGCCGGGCTCGCCGAAGAGTACAACCGGATCCTCAACGACAAGATGCGCGAGGGCGTCTCGAACCTCGTGCGCCACCGCTACCTGACCTACGCCGTGGGCGCCGACGACGTCGACGCCGCGGTGCCCAAGCTCGCGCGCATCCGGGGCGACGTGGAGCAGACCCTCGCGCGCATACGCTGCTCGTCGCGCGCCCTCGACGGCGCCGAGAGGCTCGAGCTCCTGCAGGGGCAGCTGCGCCCGGGGTCGCGCTTCGAGTTCTCCTGGGACAAATTGTCCCCGACGTCTGGCGCGCGCACGAAGGACTTCGTCATGCCCTCCACGCTCGACTTCAAGCCCGAGGGCAGGTCCGACTGCTTCCGCAGCGACGGGCGCTACGGCGCGGTGCTCGCCGTGCGCAGCTTCGGGTCGGTCATCGAGGAGACCTACCTCGCCTCCATCATCGACCTGCCGCTGCCGCTCAACGTGACGTTGCACGTGCAGCCCATCGCGCAGAGCGAGGCGCTCGCGCTCGTGAAGCGCCAGATCGACTGGATGGACAAGGAGATCATCGACGAGCAGATGAGCGCCGTGAAGAAGGGCTACGACTACCAGATCCTGCCGCCCGAGCTGCGCTTCTCGAAGGAGGAGGCCGAGGAGCTGCTCGACTTCCTGCGCAACAAGTCCGAGCGCCTGTTCGTCTACACGGGCCTCGTCTACACCTGGGCCGACAGCCTCGAGGAGCTCGACCGCCGCGTCCAGCAGGTGACGAGCGTCGCGCAGGGCTGCACGATCGGCCTCGAGCCGCTCCACTTCCGCCAGCGCCAGGCGCTCAACTCGGTGCTCCCGCTCGGGAACAACCACGTCACCGTGAGCCGCTACCTCACCACGGGGCAGGTGGCGATGCAGATGCCCTTCGCGAGCCAGAGCCTCGACGAGGCGGGCGGAGGCTACTACGGGCAGTCCAAGGAGAGCGGGAACCTGGTGCTGTGCGACCGCAAGCGCCTGGCGAGCCCCATGGGCTTCGTGTGCGGCAAGCCCGGCTCGGGCAAGAGCTTCTCGGTCAAGCGCGAGATAACCAACACCGTGCTCGCGCACCCCGAGGACGAGGTCGTGATCTTCGACCCGGCCGGCGAGTACGGCAACCTCGTCGGCGCGCTCGGCGGCGCGAACGTCGAGCTCGCCCCGGGATGCTCGGCGGTGCTCAACCCCTTCGACACCGCCGACGTCGCGGACCGCGCCGACGCCGCCAAGCTCGCGTACAAGACCGACGCGGTGCTCGCGCTCTCGAGCGCGCTCATGGCCGAGGGCCGCGAGGGCCTGCCGGAGCGCGACCGCTCGATCATCGCGCGCTGCGTCGGCGAGGCGTACCGGGAGTGCGCGAAGGACGGCCGCCTGCCCACGCTCGGCGACTTCCACGCGGCGCTGCTCGCTCAGCCCGAGCCCGAGGCCGCCGACATCGCGCTGCGCTACGAGCGCTACGTGAAGGGCGCGTTCTCCTTCTTCAACGGCCAGAGCAACGTGGCGCTCGACAACCGCATCACCAACATCGACATGCACGGCCTCGGCCAGAACATGCGCGTGTTCGGCATGATCACGGCGCTCGAGATGGTGCGCAACCGCGTGATGGTCACGCCGCCGCGCCCCAACTACACGTGGCTCTACATCGACGAGGTGCAGAGCCTCTTCGCGCACCCGACGGTGGTCGAGTACTTCGCCCGCCTTTGGCGCGAGGGGCGCAAGTTCGGCCTCATCTGCACCGGCATCAGCCAGAACACGAGCCACATGCTGGCCAACGCCGAGGCCCGCGACATGGTGCTCAACTCCGAGTTCTTCCTGCTGCACAAGCAGTCCACCGCCGACCTCGACGCGTGGGCGGAGATGCTCCAGCTCTCCGCCACGGAGCGCGGCTACATCGGAGACGCCGTCAAGCCCGGCGAGGGGCTGCTCATCAGCGCCGGGATCCGCGTGCCCATCACCGACGACTTCCCGAAAGGCCCGCTCTACGACCTGTGGAACACCAAGCCCGCAGAGGTCGCCGAGCGCGAGATGCGCCGGGCGGCGCGAGAGGCGGAGGAATAGGAATGGCCGGCCCGAGCGAGGGCGGCGGGATGCTCGAGGTGGTCGCGGCGCAGCGCCGCGACGTGCTCACCGCGGGCGACGTCGCGGAGACCGAGCGCGACGCCCTGGGAAACGTCTCGGAGGGAGCCGGCCCGCTCGACCAGGCGGGAGGCTCCGCCGCAACGGCGAAGGGGCGCCCTTCCAGGCCCGACGCGCCGGAAGGCGGGCTCGGGGACAAATTGTCCCAACCCGCCGGCGACCGGCGCGCGGCGGCAGCGATGCGCTCGCGCGTCGAGGCGGCGAAGCTGGCGATCGCCCGGGAGGCAGTCTCCCAGCTCGACGACTCGGAGGAGCTCGAGGGCGCCTCGGGCATGTACGACGCGGGGCATGCGGCCAAGAAGGCCGCGGGAAGGCTGCGGCAGAGGAAGGCGAAGAAAGCCGCCCAAGGCAGCCGCAAGGCGGCGACCGCCCTCGGCGCCCCAAAGGGAGGCGCGCGCGGCCCCGAGGCAGCCGGCGCGACCGCCCCGGCCAAGCACCAGGCGGCCCAGGCGGCCGCGCAGGCGTCGGGCGAGGCGGCCCGAGCCGCGGGGTCGAAGGGCGCCGCCTCCGCGATCGCGGGCGCGGTCTCGGGCGCGGCGCCCGCCCTGCTCGGGGCGGTGGCCGGTATCGTGGCCTTCGTCGCCTGCGCGCTCGCCGTCGCGCAGCTGCTGAGCGCGCTGTTCGGCTTCTGGGACGACGCAGCCTCCAAGCAGGGCCTCGAGGGGCTGCCGCCCTACATCACCTACGAGATGGTCGAGGCGGCGCTCGAGTGCCAGGAGGAGTACGGGCACCCGGCGGGCTGCACCATCGCGCAGATCATCCAGGAGTCCGGCCAGGGCGACCGCATGAGCCAGCTCGCAGAGCGCGACCACAACCTCTTCGGCATGAAGTGGTGGTCGGGCTACGCGGGCTGCCCCGAGGTGGCCGGCAAGGCGAACTGGGCCACCAGCGAGGAGTACGTGCCCGGCGAGCACACCCAGATCACGGCGAGCTTCATCCGCTTCGCCGGCGACGCCAAGTGCATCCGCTTCCGCAGCAGGGTCTTCCTGCAGGCGGAGCGCTACTCGGGCAACGCCCTCATCCGCGAGGCGATCGAGAGGCACGACTCGGACAGGATGGCCGAGGGGCTCAAGGACGCCGGCTGGGCGACCGACTCGTCCTACGTCGAGTCCCTGAAGTCGATCATGGCGCAATGGGGCCTCTACAGGCTCGACTCCATGACGGTCGAGGACCTGAAGGACCCGGCCGCGAACGGGAACGCGATCGTCGAGGCGGCGTACAGCCAGCTCGGCGTGCCCTACGTGTGGGGAGGCTCGACCCCCGGCAAGGCGCTCGACTGCAGCGGGCTCACGCAGTACTGCTACGCGCAGGCGGGCATCCGCATAAGCCACTACACGGGTTCCCAGTACGAGGAGCTCAGGCGCATACCGCTCTCGGAGGCGAAGCCCGGCGACATCCTCTACCGCTCGGGCCACGTTGCCATCTACATCGGCGACGACAGGTACATACACGAGCCGCGAACGGGCGACGTGTGCCGCATAGCGAGCGGCATCGGCAGCTTCAGCTGCGCGCTCACCGCGAGATAGGAGAAACCAATGCAGGGAAAGTCAAGGGTCATGGCCGCCGTCGCGGCAGGTGCGCTCACCGTGGCGCTCGGCGCGGGCGCGGCGCGCTGCGCCATCGCCCCGCAGGAAAGCCCCCAGGAGCTGGCGCCGCCCGCGATGGCCGGCGCCCCTGAAGGCACTGGCTCGGAGACTGGAAAGGCGACATCGGGCGCCGAGGCGCTCTGGAACACCGCGTGGACGGGCGCCGACGACCCGACCGCCACGCTGCGGATCGTCGAGGGCGCCATGGTGGAGAGCGCGGACGGCACCGAGCGCGCCTGGTTCTTCTCGGCCGAGGAGCCCTCCGAGGCCGGCGGCGTGCTCAGCGTGCCCATCGACG
Organism: uncultured Collinsella sp.; assembly: GCA_902494945.1. Classification (GTDB taxonomy): domain Bacteria; phylum Actinomycetota; class Coriobacteriia; order Coriobacteriales; family Coriobacteriaceae; genus Collinsella. The sequence goes on along the minus strand of CABUVF010000001.1, from coordinate 17,263 downwards.
TCAAGGGAACCGGCGACAAGGCGGGAGGCCTGTCGCTCATCCAGGTCTCGGGCGGCGGGGACGCCCGCACCCTGGCCTGCGACCTCCTGATGCAGGCCTACGCGCCCCAGAAGGCGCAAGACGGAGCGTTCTCCGTGACCGGCACCGACGACCGCCTCTCCGAGGCGCTGGGCGCGGACGTCGCCGCCATCGAGGAGGCCGTCGCCGGGAAGGCGGCGAAGGTGTCCCCGCAGGCGACGGGAGCCACCTGGGACAAGGAGGTGTGGCTCGACTACGCCTGGAACGTCGCGTCGACGACCTTCACGCTCGACGACCCCGCCTCGACGGTGGTCACCGTGGTTTCGCGCAGCGGCTCGCTGGAGGCGATGTAGCCGTGCGGGCGCTTGAATCGCGACGCCGAAGGGTCTTCGCCGTCTCCGCCGCGACCGCCTTCGCCCTCTGCGCGCTCCTGCTCGTCCCCGCGCAGCCGGCATACGCCGACATAGCCGGGGACGTCAACGATTGGCTGTGCGGCCTTCTGCGCGACTGCTGCAACTGGATGTTCAAGGCGCAGACGGGCGTGCTCGGGTCGATCGGCGCGAACGGGATCCTCTCGGCCGACTTCGCGCACATGCTCACGAGCTCGAGCGACCTGACCATGCACGACGTCGCCCGGGGCGTATGGCAGGTTGCCATCCTGCCGATCGGGTGCGGGGTGCTCGGCCTGGTCTTCACCCTGAAGCTCATCGAGATATCCCAGCGCATGGACGGCAGCCAGAGCCTTCCCGGCGTCAAGGAGGTCGTGTTCCTCCTCGTGTTCTTCGCCGTGTTCCTGTTCCTCATACAGAACAGCTTCGACCTGATGGCGTCGATCTACGAGGTCTGCGGGCTCGCCATCGACCGAGTCGAGGCGCTCTTCGGCGCCGGTGGCGCGCTCGACCTGCCCGAGGTGTCAGTCGTCACCACCGACGACGACATCCCGTCGCTCATCGCCATGCTCGTCGTGAGCCTCATCAGCTGGGTCGTGGTGCTGGCGGCCTACGTCGTCGCCCTCGTGGTCTGCTGGGCCCGCGCGCTCCAGCTCTACATCATGGCCGCGTTCGCCCCGATCCCGCTGGCGTTCCTCGGCATGGACGCCACGCGCCAGATAGGCCTTGGCTACCTGAAGAGCTTCGGGGCGGTCTGCATCGCCGGCGTCATCATCCTCGTGCTGCTCATATCGTTCCCGCTCGTGCTCGGCGGGCTCACCGGGGCGAACCCCGGGACGGGCACCCCGGCCGACGCGGTCGCGAACGGGCTCACCTACGCGCTGCAGTACCTGGCCATGTGCGTGCTGCTCATCCTGGCCCTCGTGAAAAGCGGCTCCTGGGCGCGCGACATCGTGAGCGGCTTCTAGCGGAAAAGCGAGGAAGGGGGCGGTCGCCATGAGATAGGGGCGCCGCGCCGGGGCACGCGTCCCGGCGGATGAAGACAAGGACCGATTGAAAACGAAAAGGAGGAAAGACATGGAAGAGAGGAAGAACGTGTACCTCTCGCTGCACAAGAGCTTCGTGCGCGAGGGCATCGAGTACACCGACCGCGCGACCGGCGAGGCCAGGACCTTCAACTCGGCGACCCTTCCCAAGGGCACCGTCGTCGACGGCATGGACGTGGGAGGCTACGAGTTCAGCCCCATGTTCGTTAACGAGAGCCGCTTCAAGGGGGCCGACTTCCGGGACATACCGCTGCTCGCGAACCGCGAGGTGTGGCTGAGGAAGACGGTGATGGGCCCGGACGGCCAGCCCGAGCTCGACGAGGGCGGACGCGCGGTCAAGGACACCGTGAAGGTCATGCCGGCGCAGCTCAAAGAGGCCGTTGACGCAGGGCGCTCGCGCTACCTCGCGGAGCGCGCCGAGCACGCCCGCCAGGCGAGCCGCGCTACCGAGCACGAGGCGCCCCGCGCACAGCGAAGCGTCGAGAGATAGGGAGGCGGAAAGATGAACGCAGCGAAAGACTGCACCCTGCAGGAAAAGCTCCTCCGATGCGCCATGGCGCTCATCCTGGCGGCGGGGGCGCTGCTCGCCTCCGTGGCGGCCTCGCCCGCCTACGCCGCGCCGAGCACGGTAGACGTGTCCGTCGGCGGCAAGATCCCCTACGGCGGCTTCGCCACCACGTGGATGAGCGCCGACGGGAACATCGCCTACTGCGCCGAGCCCTCGTCCCCGACGCCCGCGCCGGGCTCCTACTCGACGAGCCCCGTGCCGAGCGACGACGTGACAGCGGCGATCTGGTACTCGTTCGGCTCTCCCGGCTTCGACGCGTCGATGTTCCCGGGCAGCTGGTACGACGGCGGCGGCTGGGACGACGCGAAGTACGCCGCGGCGAGCCATGTGCTCATCGCCTACGCCTACTCTGGGTCCGAGTCGGCTGCCACGCACGGCACGAGCGCCGAGTTCGCCTCCTGGGCGAAATCCGAGCTGATCGGCGGGACCTTCGCCAAGATGAAGGCGGGCGCCGGCAGGGTCTCCGCCGGGTTCGAGGCGTTCTGCGTCAGGACCGGCGGCGGCTCACAGACGCTCGTGAGCTTCAGCTGGTCCGCAGGCGGCGTCAAGGTCGCCAAAGAGGACTCCGAGGCGGGCGCAGAGCCCCAGGGCGACGCCTCGCTCGACGGCGCGAGCTTCTCCGTCGTTAACGAGACCGGCCGGTACGTGCTGGGCGGCGGCAAGTACTACGCCGACGGAGAGGTCTGCGCCACGATCAAGACCGCGCCCGAGAACGGATCGCACGTCGCCGCGACCGGCGCCGACGCACTTCCCGCAGGCAATTACCGCATCGTCGAGTCCGGAGCGCCCGAGGGCTACGACGCCAGCGACGCCTCCGTCGCGTTCACCGTGAAGGCCGGCGAGGTGCGCGACCTCACGGGCGACCCCGTGACCGACGAGGTCTTCCGCGGCGGCGTGCAGGTGACCAAGTCCGACAAGGAGCTGCAGGCGTCCGAGGCGCTCGCGGGCAGCGGCCACAAGGAGGCGCCTGGCGAGCACCCCGGCCTCGACGGGATCGAGTTCACCGTCACGAACCGCTCGGCGCACAAGGTCCTCGTTGACGGCGAATGGCACGAGCCGGGCGAAGCCGTGGCCACGCTGACCACCGCATGGAACGACGAGGCCGGCGCCTACACCGCGCAGACCGCGGCCGACGCACTGCCGTACGGAACCTACGACGTGCGGGAGACGGCGACGAACGGGAGCTACCTACTGACCGACGGCGAGCCCCGCACCTTCGAGGTCCGCACCGGCGGCGAGATCGTGAGCGCCTCCGCGGACGGCGCCGCGCTCGAGTTCCGCGACCAGGTGGTGCGCAACGACCTCGAGCTCTCCAAGAAGAGCGAGACCGACAACGCCGGCCTCATGGTCCCGTTCGCCATCGAGAACGCGGCCACCGGCGAGACGCACGTGCTGGTGACGGACCGCAACGGCGACGCGTCCACCGCGAGCAGCTGGAACAGGCACTCGAGGGACACCAACGCCAACGACGCCCTGCTCGGCCATGAGGGCCCGATTGCTGCCGCCGACATGGACCCGAAGGCCGGCATCTGGTTCTCGCTCGGCGAGGACGGCTCCTCGGCGCCGGTCGACGACTCGCTGGCGGCACTGCCGTACGGCGCCTACACCATGACCGAGCTGCGCTGCGAGGCCAACGAGGGCCTCGAGCTCATCACCAGGAGCTTCTGGATCGAGCGCGACTCGACGGTGGCCAAGGCCGTGTGGATGGGCCTTGACGACCAGGAGGGCCCGCGCATCTCCACCACAGCAAAGGACGGGGCGGACGGCGACAAGGACGTCTCGGCCGACGCCGAGGCCAAGGTCGTCGACGCGGTGGCCTACGAGGGGCTGAAGGCCGGCGAGGAATACGAGCTCTCGGCAACCCTCGTCGACAAGGCGACCGGCGAGCCCGTGACCGATGCCTCGGGCAAGCCCGTGGGGGCCAAGGCCGAGTTCGCGCCCGCGCTCTCGACGGGCAGCCAGGACGTAGAGATCTCCTTCGACGCGAGCCTGCTCGGCGGCCGCGACCTGGTCGTGTTCGAGAGCCTTCGCAAGGACGGCGCCGAGGTGGCGTCGCACGCGGACCTCTCCGACGAGGGCCAGACCGTCCACGTCGCCGTCGAGGTGGGCACCCAGGCGGCCGACGCCGCCGACGGCGACCAGGTCATCGAGGCCGGCAAGGCAAAGGTCGTCGACACGGTGGCCTACAAGGGCCTCGTCCCCGGCGAGACCTACATCGCCGTGGGCACGCTCATGGACAAGGGCACCGGAGAGCCGTTCCTCGACAAGGACGGCAACGAGGTGACCGCGCGCACGCCCTTCGAGCCAGAGGCGCCCTCCGGCACCGTCGAGGTGACCTTCGAGTTCGACACCGAGGGCCTGGCCGAGGGAGACGAGCTCGTCGTCTTCGAGAAGGTCCTGGACTCCGCCGGCAACGTCGTTGCGACCCACGAGGACATCGACTCCGCCGAGCAGAGCGTCGTCGTGGACAACCCCGACACGCCCGAGGTGCCCGAGGAGCCCTACGCCAAGACCGGGGCCGACGCCCCCGACGCCACCGGCTACGCCGTGGCCGCAGGCATCGCTCTAGCAGCTGCGGCGGGCGCGGGCGGAGTGCTCGCGTACCGCAAGCGCAAGACGGCCGGCGCAAGCAAGGACGCGGCAGCCGAAGAGCCTGCCGAAGAGCCGGAAGAGTAGCGGCGCCGCATCGATACCGAACCGGAGGCCCTGGGCGCCCGCCCGGGGCCTCCCCTGCGAACGGGGGAGGACATGAACAAAGGGAAAGCCGCCACGGCACTCGCCATTGCCGTGGCGTTGCTGGCGCTGGCGGCGCTCGCCGTCCTGCCGCTGCCCGAGAGGAACCCGTACGGGGTGCACGAGGCGCCTGCTGCGGAAAAGGATGCGGCAATGGAGGCTCAAGAGACGGGAGGCGGCATCGACTGGGACGCCCTTCCCGCCTCCGTCGTCGCTTGGGTGCGCGTGCCGGGCACGACCGTCGACTACCCGATCGTCCAGGGCCGGCCCGAATCGCCCGACTTCTACCTCACGCACGACGCCGGCGGCGAAAGATCAGCGTGGGGCGCTCCCTACATCGACGCCGGGTGCGCGCAGGGCGCCGAGAGCCCGCTCGTCATCGTCTACGGGCACCACATGTCCGACGGCACCATGTTCGCGCCGCTCGCGCAATACTCGTCGCGCGGTTTCGCCGAGGGGCACCGCACCATCCGGGTCTACACCCGCGAGAATGCGATCGAGCTCGAGGTCTTCGCGGCCGACGTGGTCGACGCGAGCTCAGAGGGCAAGCGGACCAACTTCGCCGGCGCTGCGGAGCTCGACGCCTACCTCGGGGACAAATTGTCCCAGTGCGAGGTCGTCCTGGAAGATTCGGCGGACATCGCGCATGCCTGGGCCTTCGTGACGTGCAGCTACCAGACGAGCAACTCCCGCACCGTGGTCTACGCGAAGGAGGTGGAAACATGGGATTCGCGCCCTTCGGAATAGGGCTCCTCATGGGGCTCCTCACGCTCACGGCCTACGCCTGCTGCGCAGCCGGCGACGACGACCGAGACTAGGACTTGCAGATCGAAACTACAACCGAATATGGCCCTTCGACCCCTTGCCGCTATATCTCGGCAAGGGGTCTTGCATGTGGTGAGATAATTTACGCACTTGATAGAAACAAGACGCTGCCGGCTGCTTCTCGATAAGCTTCCGGTTGTCCATGAACAGAGGTACGCAATTGGGAAAGATTAAGCTGCAAGACGTCAAAAGGGCCATCGACATCGGAAAAGACGTTCTGCCCTTCGTTGAGCCCGCTGTGAACAAATACGGGCCCGCTCTGATCGACTGGGGGCAGCAAAGGGGGAAGCAGGCGGCAGATAGCCTGGGAGAAGCCAGGGACTCATTCCTTTCAAAGGGTCGGGCAATCAAAGACAAGAAGGAGCAGCAAAAGTCACTCGAGGCATCCCGCAAGAAGGCCGTGGCAAGCTCGCTTCCGCCGATCTCCGCAAAAGATTTCTTCGAGAACTTCGAGAACAACGTCTCCAGCGAAGCCGACCTCAGCGATGGGTACATGGCGATCGCCGGCTGCTACGCCGTCGTCACGATGAAATCGGCACGAGAGAAAGACCCTTCCGCCTACGAGGACGTCTATGTCGGTTGCGGCAAATCCATGGGCTTCAGCATATACACACAGCTTTGCGGTTTCGGCAACATCGACGTCTACGCTGACTTCAAGTTCAAAAGACCAATGATGATTCTGCTCTTCCCGTGTGAGGAGAAAGACCTCGAGACCCGCTATGAGGCCCTCGTCAGGGATCTTCAGGCCGAGGGCTCGTACAACAAATGGGACGTCCTGGCGCGTTCCGATGAGGCGAGATAGGCGCTAAGAGCATGAGCGACAAAGAACTTGCGCCAATCAGCGTCGAGGTCGTTCCCGTCGAGGACTTGGAGAACATCAGGCTCGTCGCGAACGCCGATGCGGGCAAAGAGAACAACGTCGGCATCGGAGAGCGGGCGGACGCCATTCTCGGCCTCGCCTCGGACGTCATAGACCTCGTCGAGGAAAACAGCTCTACAAAGTCGAGGTTCCCGAAGGCTACAGCTTTAAGGACCTCGTCGCCTCGAAGAAGGATCCGGAAGCGGTAAGGGCCCTCGTCCGAGACCCGAAAGGTCGCCTGAGCGGCGACGTCTCCCTCAAAGCCGCTGGGGTCAGCCCCGCACAGATCGCCAGCGTCGGCCTTGCCGCAGCGGCGATGGTTGTCGGTCAGGCGTACATGACCGAAATCAGCGACAGCCTCCAGTGCATCGACGCCAAGCTGGAATCGATCGCCTCCATGATCGCCGGCGACCAGAGGGCGAAGGTCAAAAACGCCCTGGACATCGCTAGGACCTACGCAGCCCTTCATGACGATTACCTCCAAAAGCCCGCCGAGGCACGACAGGCGGCAAGAAACGAGATCGAGGGCAGGTACAACGACGTCGGTCAGGTAATCGATTGGATTACCGAGCAACTCGCCGGCATCGAAGACAAGGCCAGGGACGCCGCTGAGCGCGAAAAAGACCTCGAACCGTTGCTTAAAGAGGTCCAATCCTACGAGGCTCAGTTGGGGGTGCGGCGTGGAGTATGGACCACCGGTTTCTCGGCGCGCGCCTCATTTCTCGACAGCGTACACACATTGTTCGCGTTCGGCGCCGCATCCCCTTTTTCCCAGGATCTTTGTTCCGAATTGAGATACAGACGATCAGAGGCTATCCTGCTCATCAGGATGCTTGCATACTTTGATGGTGCGAGTTGCGGACACGCAAGAGCTACGCGTTTGGTTCGTTTTCAGCGGTGTTGGAAGTATCGGCTCAATGAAAAGCCAAGTTGACATTTTCGTGGACCGAGGCTTAGAAATGGCTTTTCTCGCTTGCGCAGACATGGTGCATAAAAGCGTTTTGCTTGGGAATTCTAACGAAATAAATAACCACATAACGTAAATGCAGCCATAGATACAAAAGGAATCGAATGGCCAGAGAGGATTGCCCTTTCCGATGGTCGATTCTTGACAGGCAAACTCAAGCCTCGTTAATATTACATGGTTTGCCAGACCGAATTAACAAAGGAGGGGTGTCGTGGTTGGTCTTTTCCGCACGTGGATGAGCGCCTAGAAAGCGGCGCTGTTGTGGCGTCGCGCTGTTTTTCTGCACGCCATTTCACGATTGGACATAACCATGATATTTGAAACCTCTCGGGGCAGGTCTGCTCTGCTGTGCCATTCATGGCAATTCAAGCTTTGTTTCGTATGGGGCGGGGAGCTCGTTTCGACATTGACGAGTTCGATTCTCCAAATGGGTCTTATTTGGCATCTCGCCCTCACGACAGGGTCGTCTTCTCTCCTCTCCTTAGCATCGCTGGCAGGCTTTCTGCCGATTGCTTTGTTCGGAATCCTTGCGGGCGCCCTTGTCGACAGACTGCCTTTGAAACGTGTCCTCATCGGCACCGACCTCTTCATTGCCGCGGTGGGCGCCGCCTTGACGATTGCCTCGTTGGCCGGCAGCTTACCTGCATGGCTAATTCTCATCGCCCTGTTTCTCCGTGCAGTTGGCACTTCGTTCTACACGCCAGCCTCCCAATCTCTCACGCCCCATCTCGCCCCGCCAGAGCATCTCGTTCGCCTATCGGGGGTGACTCAGGCGATTCAGTCCGGCGGATACATTCTTGGCGCCGCGCTTGCAGCAGTGATTTATCCCGTGGCGGGCATTACCGCTATGATTGTCCTCGACGTGCTGGGAGCGCTTTTCGCTTCTTTAGCCGTCCTCGCCGCACAGATAGACGCAGGGGGACTCGACGAAGCCGACCGCAGCTTGCCCTTTTCCAATAAGGTTCGAGAGCTCTTCTCTGAGATTTCGGACGGCTACAAGCTGACTAGGGGGTACAGGGGGCTGCTCGCCCTTCTTTGGTGCGGGTTCGTCTTCGCTTTCGCGTTCTCTCCGCTCGCGGCATTGTTCCCAATAATGACCTTGGGGCATTTTGGCGGTAGCACGGGGGATGCCGCTTTGGCGGAAATCCTTTTTTCTGCAGGCATGCTGGCTGGGTCCGGCATCTTGGCGGTTACGGGAGGGTTCCGCAATAGGTCGTTCACCATGGTCGCCGCGATTGCCGGCTTCGGCATTGCCGCAATCGTATCCGGATCGCTCGGCCCGTCATTGTTCGCTGCTTTCCTGCCGGTGAGCTTTCTTATGGGCGCATGCTCCCCGTTGTACGCGGGAACCCAGACTGCCCTTATGCAGGAGCAGATACCTCCTGAGTACCTAGGCCGCGTTTTCGGCCTCTACGGAACCATCATGGCGTGGGCCATGCCCATGGGCCTCGCGGCCCCCTCCGTTTTTGCGGATCTGCTTGGAGCTCCGTTATGGTTTGTCGGCTCTGGAGCGACCATGGTACTGCTTGCGATGGCTATGCTGCTTGCTCCGAGCGTCCGAAACGTGGGGAAAAGAGATACCGGGCGGATTCAATAGCCCAAGTATTCGAAAAAAAGAGGCAGCAGCCATCGGTTCACGCGTCAGCCTTCAAGCCCTTGCGACGACGAGGTATTGCACCGACATCCCACATCGCGCTCCTTATTCGTCGCCAACTATCATTTTCGGATTTGCCGGCTTGCGCAAGGTCAAAACGCTCGCGCCGGCAATTGGGCAAAGGCGAAAAATCGACGTGAGCAATCTTTTTTGGCATGGCTGCGCTTCCAGTAAAAGGCTAATACACAAAAGGCGGTTCAACCTATGGAACTCATAGTCAAAGCTAAAGACATCTTTTTGGAATATGCCGGCCGCGATATCCTGGATATCGAAGAGTTGGAAATCTACTCCTACGATCGCATCGGCTTGGTGGGAGACAATGGCGCAGGCAAAACCAGCCTGCTTAAAATTCTGAGCGGCAATCTTACCATTGCGGACGCCGACGTCAGGCGCTTCGGCAGCATTGCCCTCATCGGCCAACTCGATGAACTCGACCTTGATGCGGCTCAGGACAGTGGTGAGATGCTCTCCCGTCTCAACGTCGCCGGAGTGGCGCAAGAGACGATGAGCGGCGGAGAGGAAACACGCGCCAAGATTGCCTCTGCGCTCTCCCAGCATGCAAGCGCGATCTTTGCTGATGAGCCTACGAGCCACCTCGACCAAGACGGCATCAGCCTTCTCGTCGGACAACTCAAGGCATTTGATGGAGCCCTTCTCATTGTGAGCCATGACCGTTATTTTCTCGATCAGGTAGTGGACAAGATCTGGGAGCTCAAAGACGGCGGTATTTCCGAATTCTGGGGTGACTACACCGACTATCTGCGACAGAAAGAAGAAGAGCGCAAAGTTCAGGCGGCTCGATACGAAGAGGCGATGCGCGAGCGCGAGCGCCTTGAAGCCGCCATCGAAAAACAACGGAAAAAAGCACGGCAGGTCGACGCCAAGCAGAAGGGCGCAAAGAAAAGCAACGAGTATGCAGGTCGATTGGGGCATCAGAAAGCAACCGGCACCAAACAGAAGAGGATGTACCAGGCGGCTAAGGACATGGAGAAGCGCCTCGAAGCGCTCGAAGGGATTGAGGCCCCCGACAGCATTCGCACCGTGCGGTTCCGCCAAAGCAAGGCCCTGGAACTGCATAGTAAATTTCCCATCTCGGCAGACGATTTCAGCTTGAGCTTCGGCAACTGCATGCTCTATGACCACGCGAAATTCGAGATACCGCTCGGTGCCAAAGTGGCCATCACCGGTGGCAACGGTACAGGAAAGACCAGCTTGCTGAAGGCAATCGCTCGACGCGCCGACGGTATCAACATCTCTCCCAAGGCAGAGATCGGTTACTTCGAGCAAACAGGCTACAAGTTCGACGCCCGTCAGTCTGCGATCTCGTTCATGCAGGATGGTTGCGAGTACAGCATGACCGAAATCCGAAGCGTCCTCGCCTCTATGGGAATCGGACCGCGTGACCTGGCAAAGGACGTTGGCGTTCTCTCGGGAGGCGAAGTCATCAAGCTGCTGCTCGCGAAGATGCTGCTGGGCAGATACAACATCTTGCTCATGGACGAGCCTGGAAATTACCTGGACATCAAGAGCGCCGAAGCCCTCGAGCAGATGATGAGCGCCTATGCCGGAACGATAGTGTTCGTCTCCCACGATAAGAGGCTGGTCGAGAACGTCGCAGACATTATTTACGAAATAAAGGACACCAAGCTAGTCAAAATCTTTCAGCGCGAATAACCCTAAATGAGCAGGATATATTCCCAGAATGGAGACAAAAGGCCTCGAAGGGGGGGTGCCTCCAGGCCCTGTCGGCGCTCGCCATGACGCGCATGTACTACGACGGCAGCATGGACGACCGCAGCGCCCTCATCGAAGAACAGCGGATCCTGGACAAATCTCAGGGCTTTCTGAAAAAGAGGCAGGTCCTCGCAGCGCTCATGGAGATGAAGATCGGGGGCATGAAAGGGACGCCCATCGCGCTTCCTCGCGGAGCCCAGGGAAACGCCCTCAAGAGGCTGGTCTCTCAGACCCCCAGAGCCGCTGCAAAAGAGCAACTCCTCGAAGCTAAGGTTGAGATGCGCGCGAGCCTACGCTCCGGAGAGTCGAAGCTGAGGTCCGAGGCCGAAGATCGAAAAGGCAAAATCCAACGCATCGCGGCGGTATCCCGGTCAGCCAGGACGCTGCTCACTGATGGGACCGACTGCTGGCTCATCGACGATCAGACAGATTAGGAAAGACAAAGAGGCGGGCAATTGCCCGCCTCTTACTACATCACCCACTTGAACACGGCGCGGAACAGCCAGACGAAAAAGCCCAGCGTGACCTTAAGCGCCGCCTTGAGGAACCTACCAAGCCTCTTCATCGACGTCACCCCAATCTTCCTTGACCTTGCGGGCACCATCCTCGGCGCCCTCTTCCTTCTCTTGCGCGAGCAGCCTCGCCAGCTCGTCGGGCACGCCCGGGACCTCCGCCCTCCCCAGCGCGCGCTGCAGCTCCTTTATCTGCGACTTCAGCGGTTTTGAGGGAGGACCCACGTGCTCGCGGTAGCAGGCGCCGATCGCGGCCGCGTCGCACAGGTATCCCCGCACCCGGGCGAACGCCTCGTCGCCGTCGAGCAGGACGCGCCGGGCTCGCCCGAGCTCGGCCTCCGAGGCAAGCATGAAGCGCCATCCGCGGGACCTGCGTGCGGCCGGGATGCCGTCCGCGGGCGCGTCGGCGCGCCAGTCGTCGCGCACCTGGTGCCAGTTCGCCGTGAGCCAAAGCCCCTTCTCGGGCACCTCACGCATCTCGAGCTCGAACTCCGTGAGCATGTTCGCGCCGGAGAACGGCGACCCCTCCGTGAACGAGAGCGTGTCGAACAGCGTCGTCCTGCCGCCCTCGTACTCTATCCTCACCATCATCTCCGGCCCCTCTCCCTGCGCTGGTCCTGCTGGGCCCGCTGCCGCTCGGCGGCGAGGATGCGCTGCTGCTCGTCCTCATGCCGGCTGCCGCGCTGGTTGTCGCCGGCTTCGCCGCGCTTGTCGCCGTTCCCGTAGCGGGTCTTGAGGGGCATGAGGCCGTTCTCCGCTATGTAGGCTCGCGCAGCCTCGAGGCGGCGGTACCCCTCGCCGCCCGCCTGGCCGCGGCGCTCGAGCGTCGCCATCCTGAGACCGAACTCCTCGATCGACTCGACGTCGAACTTCGCGCAGGTCTCGAGCGCCGAGGAGAGCCTGCTCAGCTCCGAGAGGTCGTTGAGCTCGAGGGCCCGCTCGGCGGCCTCGCGGATGCGCGCGGTGCTCGCGTCCGTGGGGCGGTAGGCGCCTTCGCGCTCGAACCGCCGGCGGAGCATCTCCTTGCCGTAGACGAACCCCAGGCGCTCGCCGCTGACCTTCTTGGACGGCTCCTCTGCCAGGCTGAACACCCAGTCGTCCCGCCTCGCCTTGGCCGAGTTGTCGGCGACGTGCACGCCCAGGGCGTCGAGGATGCCGAGGAACTCCGCCTCGTCGCGCGCCGTGGTCTTGGCGAGCGCGACGCGGGCGCGGATGTCGCCGACCCACGAGTAGCCGCCAGAGCGCATGATCTCCTTCTCGGCACGGCCCAGGTAGACGCTCCTGCGACTCCTGGGCCCGCCCGCGCCGGCGCGCCCTCGCGCCTTCGACGGCGATTCTGGCGCCCGGTCGTTGGAGAGGCCCGACAGCCCGCGCTCGCGGGCCATGTCCTGAAGGTCTCGGTTGAGGTCCTCGGGGTGCTGGGTCTGCATGCGGTAGCCCGTGCGGAGGTTCGCGTTGTTCACTACGATGTGCGCGTGGGGTATGCCGCGGGCGTTGTCGTCGTGGTAGACGATGGCGATCTCGTGGTCGCCGAAGTGCTTGAGCGCCCACGAGCACGCGAGCTCGCGCAGCGCAGCCAGGTCGATGTCGTCGCCGGGGTCCGGCGAGAGCACGAAGTGCTTGAACGTGCGCGCGGGCTTTCCCCTCCAGGGTGCGTCCGTGCCGAAGGCGGCGCGAGTGGCGTCCATCTCGGCGTCCCAGGCGCAGGCCTCCTTGGCCTCGTCTCCCAGCGCGCCGGCGTCGCGCTCGTCGTAGCTCAGGTTGAACAGGTCGCGCGCGAGGGCGCGGCCTCCCTTCTCGAGGTAGCGGCGGATGCCTCCGGTCGCGCCGTGGCCGCTTATCGGCTTCAGGATCGGCATGGCGACCCCTCCACGAGCGAGTCGGCTCCGATGCGCCCGAGCTCGGCCGCCATCTCGCGGGCCGCGGCGTTCACGTCGGCGAGCTCGCGCTCGATCGTAGGGACGCTCTCCGCCACGAGGTCGCGGTCGACGCGCCCATGGCGGGCGTGGAAGTTGATGAGGTTCATCGCGTGCACGGCCTGGTTGTAGTGGTAGCCCCACTTCGTGAGCTCGCGCGACATCGCCCACAGGGCCCTGCGGTCCACGAGTATGCGGTGCTCGTCTCCCGCGTTGGCCTCCGTCGACAACGGTATGCGCACGAGGTAACGCAGGTACTCCGACTTGCTGAGGCCGGCGCGCTCGCACCGCTCGCAGAGCGCGTCGTAGTCGCCTCCCTCCATGCGGAACGTGACGCGGCGCTCCTTGCCTTTGGCGACGCCGGCTTCCTCTTCCATGGCGGATTCCTTTCCTCGGGCCCGCCGTGCGGCGGGCGCGTCTCTCTAGGGGCGCGGGGGATCCCCCGCAGGCGGCGGCCCGGCTCGGGCGCCGCCTCTGGGACCGGGCCTCGCGTAAGCGGGCTCCCCAACGGCCCGCGGCATGACGGGTCCGAGGCCGCCCGGTCCCCAAGTGCTATGGACGCCCGACGCGATGTCGGACGCCATAGGCTACTTGCTGGATTTCGAATGCGAGGCCCTTCTTCGGACCTTCCGGGCTCCTGCGCCCGCCTCCGCGTAGGGCGCGGTCATGAGCGCCATCTCCCGCAGCAGCGAGAGGTCGGCAGCGCTCGGGCTCTCGGGCGGGCTCTCGAGGAAGTCGGCCACGAGCCTCGCGGCCTTCGCGATGCGCCCGTCGGGGCCGGCCTGCGTTTTGCTCTCGCTCCTCACGTAGTCGGAGAGCTCCCGCTTGGTGCGCCGCCAGGGCTCCATCGCGGCGTGCATCTCCGCCTGGCGCTCCTTCGGCATGCCCGCGAGCGAGCGCACCGCCTCGGCGCTGAGGTTGCCTCGGTCGGCCTCGGCGGCCCACTCGGGCGAGAGGTCCTCGGCGATCCTGCGGGCAAGCCTCTCCTCGCGCGCGATGGTCTTGCCGGAGACCTTGCGGCCCGTCTGCCGCTCGATGATGGCGGCCTTCACGTCGTCGACGCGCATGCCGGAAAGCGACGGGTCCTCGGAGCGCAGGCGCACGGCGTCGCCCCTGAGCGCCTCGGTCGCGGCGGCGCGCTCGGTCACGGTGAGCGCGCGGGTGAAGTAGTTCGCGGCGTGGAGCAGCGTCACCGCCCGCTCGTCGTCGATGCCCTCTATCACGCGGCAGGGCATCCTCTCGTAGGCGGGGTCGTCCTTGGCGAGCAGCGCGTAGGCGGCCTTGCGGCGGTGCCCGGAGACCATCTGCCACGAGCCGTCTCCGACCTTGCGCACCAGCGGCAGGTCGGTGAGGCCGTCCTGGCGTATCGACTCGGCGAGCTCGGCTATGCCGGCCGGGTCCATGGAGTACGCGGCGTTCGCCGGGTGGTCGGCGATGTCGGCCACCGCGATCTCGGACACCGGGTAGCGCCCGCGGGTGCGGGACGCGCCGTCGAGGAGCCCCGTGATGGTGAATCCCGCGGCCACCTGGCTAGGCGAGCTCACGGTACACCTCGTCGGCGAGGGCCTCGTAGTCGCGCGCGGGGCGGCTCCCCGGCTCGAAGGCGGCCACCGGCTTCCACTGCCAGCTGCCCTCGCAGACCTTGCTGCTCGCGTGTATGACCGTCTCGAACTGCTCGTCTGGGAAGAACCCGTCGAGCACGGCCGCGCCCGTGGTCTCGGCGTTGGTCATGCGGCCGGGCACGCAGGTGCGCAGTATCTTCCATCTGGGCGTGGGCATGCGCAGGGCGTCCGCGATTGAGCGCGTCGCCTCCACGGTGAGCGCCGTGCCGCGCATCACGGTGGAGTCGAGCTTCACGGGGATGACGACCATGCCGCCCTCCGCGGCGGCGAGGTAGGCGTTGAAGGCGAGCCTGCGCATCACGGGGCTGCAGTCGATGAGGCAGACGTCGTAGGAGCCCGAGGCGTCGTCGAGCGCGAACTTGAGGCGCTGCTCGCGCAGGAGCATCTCGTTCTGGTCGACGAGGTCGATGGTCGAGGCCACCACGTCGAGGTTCTCCCCGGCGGCGTAGGCGATCTCCTCCACGGGCGCGCCGCCGTAGAGCAGCTCGACCGATGTGCGCCGCTCGGAGGCGGCCCGGTCGTAGAGGCCGAAGAAGTCGGTGGCCGACGCCTGCGGGGCGAGGTCGACGAGCAGGGTCCGAAGGCCCCGGGCGGCGAAGATGGCCGCCAGGTTCACGGCGGTCGTCGTCTTGCCGACGCCGCCCTTGTAGTTGGAAATGGCTATCGTGCGCATGGGTCGCGTCCTCTCTAGCGTGGGGCGCGCCTCGCCGCATCCGGTCCGGCGCGCCCCGAGTCTCGGAGCGTCGGGACAAAATCGTACGGATTTGTCCGACAAGCGGAGTGTACCACGAAAACGTACGGATATGTACGCTTTCGTGGTACAGGGGCCGAGTTTCGGGGAAACCCGGCCCCGGGAGCCCGGGGCCGGGCGCGCCGCCTAGGAGAGCGGCTCCATCTCGCCGAAGCAGTTGACGTGGTGGCGCAGGAGCGCGCGGTTCTCCTTGACGACCATCATCGCCACCTCGTCGAAGCGGACCGGGGTGTCGGCGTAGTCGTCGCCGTTGCCGGCGAGCCACGTCGCCGCCAGCGCCTCGCGCAGCCCGCGCGCCCTGTGGGCCTCGGGGAAGCCGTCCGTCCCGATCCGGGCCGTGGCGTCGACGAACACCAGGGTCCCGTCCTCGTCCACCGCCACGAGGTCGATCCCGCCGATACCCTCGGGCCCCTGCCAGGCCTCGTCGACGATCTCGTAGCCCTTGCGCTCGAGGAAGGCCTTGACCGCGCCCATCGCCTTTTCCTTCATGTCGTTCATGTCTTGCTCCTTAGACTCTGAGGCCCGCCCCTGTGGCGTGCCTTGCGTCGCGTGAGTCGCATGCAGCGCGGGCGTGCCGGCAAGGGAGGAAGCGAAGTCGGACGTGGTTGTAGAAATCTCCCGACGTCAGTTTTTCGCGTTGTTCGCGCGCGCAGCGCATGGGGCGAAGAACCCGAAAAAGTGTCGCGGCCCTTGCGGGCCGCCTGCCGGCGTGCGACCCTGCGCGTCCAAGGAGCGCCGGGGCGGGTTTCGGGTCGGAGGGGCGGAGGCGTGCGGCATGGAACCGGCCATGGGCGCCGAGACCCTCCGGGCATGGGATGCGGCCCGTCGGCGGTTGCCGGGGCGCTCGCGAGGGTTACGTCGGGACGTCGCGTGGAGGACGGAGGCGCGTTTCCGAGTCGCGGCGCCGCTACCCTAATCGGGACGGCCTCTCCCGTGCCGCTTGCGGCCGATGTGCGCACGAGATCGCTGGCGGTGAGGCTTTTCGTTGCGCGGAACGGCTACGGTGCTGCGCGACACGTCCGTTTGCTTATGTGTGATAAAGAAGCAATAGAAGTGCAAAAAATTTTGCCGTTCCTATCCGACACTTGGCCATTGTGTCGGATAGGTCGGGCGGTTATTCGGGCAAGTCAATCTTGCCGACAAAGCTGTAATAAATCTCAATGTCCTGCCTGCGGGTGCCGTTCTCATCATAGCTGCACTCATGCACCACAATTTTCTCGATCATTTCCCGCAAGAGAGTGGGGGTCAGTTCTTCAAAGGCAAGGTGCTTGCGGACAATGCCCATAAATTTCTCGGCGTTGACGGTAGCTGCCTGTGACTTGTCCAGTTCGGCTTGCAGGGCGGCGGCTCTCTTTTTCAGCTCCGCTTGCTCGGCTTCGTAGTCAGCCGACAGTTCCATGAAACGCTCATCGCTGATTTTGCCGTTTACATTGTCCTCATACAGCCGCTTGATAATGCGGCTGATTTCAGAAATGCGTTCCTGCGCCTGTTCAAGCTGCTTGATGGCTGCGGCGGTCTTTCGCTTGCCGCCGATCTCGTTCTGCTGGACAAGTAGTTTCACAAACCGGCTCTCATGCTTGGCTGCGTATTCGGTCACTTGCCGGAGATTTGCCAGGACACCAGCGGTCAACAGATCGGTGCGGATAAAGTGCGCCGTACAGTTGCGGGT